>NZ_VJWO01000047.1:0-48042 GCF_014889455.1 Pseudomonas sp. K8 | reverse complement strand
TGTGGGACATGTACCTATGTAACTATCCACTGGGTAGGCTAGACAGCGGTGCAAGCCGGCTGTCCAGCACCCAGAAACGTAAAGGATGTCCCCGGTCTCGTTTGTAAAGGATGTCTCCGTCTGTACAGCCCTGCCACATTTGATCTTCAGTGTTTGCAAGGTTGTGCAAGGATATACGCCCGCGGCCGAACGTGGGCTGCACCTTACATTTCTTCACAGACGACCTACACAGCTTCACAGCACTGCGGCGCGGACGGCATTAGGATGCGCCAGTCAATATTGGGATAAGAGCATGTCGAAGAATCTGTTTGCGCCGTTTTGCTTGCTGGCCCTGACACTCGCCCTGAGTGCGTGTGACAAGTCGTCCGCCGAAGCACCGGCAACGCCCCTGGCCACAGTCCGCATCGAAACCCTCGAGGCCAAACCCCTGTCCATCAGCAGTGAACTGAGCGGGCGCATTGCCGCGCCGCGCATTGCCGAAGTGCGCGCGCGGGTCGCCGGGGTGGTGATGCAGCGGGTGTTCAAGGAAGGCCATGACGTGAAACAGGGCGACGTGCTGTTTCGCATCGACCCAGCCCCGTTCAAGGCCGATCTGGACAGCGCTCAGGCCAACCTGAGCAAGGCCGAGGCCAATGCGTTCCAGGCGCGCCTGCAAGAACAGCGCTACAGCCAGTTGGTCGAAGGCAACGCCATCAGCGGCCAGGACTACGACAACGCCCGCGCCGCCCTGCGCCAGACCAACGCCGAGGTCGCCGCGAACAAGGCCGCCGTCGAACGGGCCAAACTGAACCTGGGCTACGCCACCGTCACCGCGCCGATTTCCGGGCGCATCGGGCGTGCGCTGGTGACCGAAGGCGCGCTGGTCGGCCAGAACGAGGCCACGCCGCTGGCGATCATCCAGCAATTGGACCCGATCCACGCCGACCTGACCCAGTCCACCCGTGAGTTGAACGAGCTGCGCCGCGCCTTCCGCGCCGGCAGCCTGAAACAGGTCGGCCAGGACCAGGCCAAGGCCACGCTGATCCAGGACGACGGCAGCCTGTATCCGCTGCCGGGCAAATTGCTCTTCGCCGAGATCAGCGTCGACCCCGGCACCGGGCAGATCATCGTGCGCAGCGAGTTCCCCAACCCGGACCTCGACCTGCTGCCCGGCAGTTTTGTGCGCGTGCGCCTGGAGCAGGCGGTCGACCGCCAAGGCATCAGCGTGCCGCAACGTGCGATCACCCGTGATAGCGCCGGCATCCCGATGGTGCTGTTGTTGGACGCCGAACAAACCGTGACCCTGCAACCGGTGGAATTGGGCGCGGTGATCGATGACCGCTGGATCGTCAGCGCCGGCCTCAAGGCCGGTGACCGCATCGTCGTCGAGGGTGTGCAACACGTGCGTCCCGGTGAAAAAGTTCAAGTGGATGACAGCACGCCGCCGCCCGCCCAGGCTTCCGGCCAATAAGGATCTTTGACCATGCCGCAGTTCTTTATTGACCGCCCGATCTTCGCCTGGGTGGTCGCCCTGTTTATCCTACTGGCCGGCGCGCTCGCCATCCCGCAGTTGCCGGTGGCCCAGTACCCCAACGTCGCACCGCCGAAAGTCGAGATCTACGCGGTGTACCCCGGCGCTTCGGCGCAGACCCTGGATGAAAGCGTGGTCAGCCTGATCGAGCAAGAGCTCAATGGCGCCGATCACCTGCTGTATTTCGAATCCCAGAGCAGCCTCGGCTCGGCCACCATCACTGCGACTTTCCAGCCGGGCACCAACCCGGAGATGGCCCAGGTCGATGTGCAGAACCGCCTCAAGGCCGTGGAATCGCGCTTGCCCCAGGCGGTGACCCAGCAGGGTTTGCAGGTGGAGAAAGTCTCCGCCGGCTTCCTGCTGCTGGTGACCCTGACCTCCAGCGACGGCAAGCTCGATGACGTGGCGCTCAGCGACTACCTGGCGCGCAACGTGATGAACGAGCTCAAGCGCCTCGACGGGGTGGGCAAGGCCCAGCTGTATGGCGCCGAGCGGGCCATGCGGGTGTGGATCGACCCGCAGAAGCTGATCGCTTTCAACCTGACCCCGGCCGACGTGAATGCCGCGATCAGCGCGCAGAACGCCCAGGTTTCCGCCGGCAGCATCGGCGACTTGCCGGGCACCAAGACCCAGGAAATCACCGCGGCAATCCTGGTCAAGGGCCAGTTGTCCACGCCGGCCGAGTTCGCCGACATCGTGCTCAAGGCCAACCCTGACGGTTCCACCGTGCGTATCGGCGATGTGGCGCGAGTGGAAGTCGGCAGCCAGGAATACCAGTTCTCCACACGCCTGAACGGCAAGCCGTCCACCGCCGTCAGTGTGCAACTGTCGCCGGGCGCCAATGCGCTGAGCACCGCGAACATGGTGCGGGCGAAGATGGATGAGCTGTCGCGCTACTTCCCGGCCAATGTCGAATACAAGATCCCGTATGACACCTCGCCGTTCGTCAAAGTCTCGATCACCAAGGTGGTCTACACCCTGCTCGAAGCGATGGCGCTGGTGTTCGCGGTGATGTTCCTGTTCCTGCAGAACGTGCGCTACACGCTGATCCCGACCCTGGTGGTGCCGATTGCGTTGATGGGCACCTTCGCCACCATGCTGTTGCTCGGGTTCTCGATCAACGTGCTGACCATGTTCGGTATGGTGCTGGCCATCGGTATCCTGGTGGACGATGCGATCGTGGTGGTGGAGAACGTCGAGCGGATCATGGTCAGCGAGGGCCTGTCGCCCAAAGAGGCCACGCGCAAGGCCATGGGCCAGATCACCGGGGCCATCATCGGCATTACGTTGGTGCTGGTGGCGGTGTTTCTGCCGATGGCATTCATGCCAGGCTCGGTGGGGGTGATCTACCAGCAGTTTTCGCTGTCGATGGCCACCTCGATCCTGTTCTCGGCGTTCCTCGCCCTGACCTTGACCCCGGCACTTTGCGCGACCCTGCTCAAGCCGATCGCCAAGGATGAGCACCACACCAAGGGCGGGTTCTTCGGCTGGTTCAACCGGCGTTTCGAACGGCTCACCGACCGCTACGAAGGCTGGGTGGCGTATGCCCTCAAGCGCAGCGGCCGTTACCTGCTGATCTACCTGGTGCTGCTGGTGGGCCTGGGGCTGATGTTCAGTCGCCTGCCCTCCTCGTTCCTGCCGGTGGAGGACCAGGGTTACACCATCACCGATATCCAGTTGCCGCCGGGCGCGAGCAAGAACCGCACGGTGCAGGTGGCCGAACAGATCGAAGCGCACAACGCCAAAGAGCCCGGGGTTGGTGACACCACCATGATCATGGGCTTCAGTTTCTCCGGCTCCGGGCAGAACGCGGCGCTGGCGTTCACCACGCTCAAGGATTGGTCGCAACGCAGCAGCGACGACTCGGCCGCCGCGATTGCCGACCGCGCCAACATGGCGTTCACCGAACTGAAGGACGCGATTGCCTATGCGATCCTGCCTCCACCGGTGGACGGCCTCGGCACCAGCAGCGGTTTCGAGTTCCGCCTGCAGGACCGTGGCGGCGTCGGCCACGCGGCGTTGATGGCGGCGCGTACCGAACTGCTGGACGCTGCGGGAAAAAGCCCGATCCTGGCCAACGTGCGTGAAAGCGCCCTGGCCGAAGCGCCGCAAGTGCAGCTGCAGGTCGACCGCAAGCAGGCCAACGCGCTGGGCGTGTCCTTCGCCGATGTGGGCAATGTACTGTCGTCGGCCATCGGTTCGACCTACGTCAATGACTTCCCCAACCAGGGGCGCATGCAGCGCGTGGTGGTGCAGGCCGAAGGCGACCAACGCAGCCAGGTCGCGGATCTGTTGAAGATCAACGTGCGCAACAAGGCCGGCGAGATGGTGCCGCTGTCCGCGTTCGTCGTAGCCAAGTGGACCCAGGGGCCGACGCAGTTGACCCGTTACAACGGCTACCCGGCCATCGCCATTTCCGGTGAAGCGGCACCGGGGCACAGCACGGGCGAGGCGATGGAAGAAATCCAGCGCCTGGTCAACCAACTGCCGGCGGGCCTGGGCCAGGAATGGACCGGCCTGTCGTTGCAGGAACGCCTGTCCGGCTCCCAAGCACCGCTGTTGCTGGGCCTGTCGCTGCTGATCGTGTTCCTGTGCCTGGCCGCCCTGTATGAAAGCTGGTCGATCCCGACGTCGGTGCTGCTGGTGGTGCCGCTGGGCGTGCTCGGCGCGGTGTTGGCCGTGACCTTGCGCGGCATGCCCAACGATGTGTTCTTCAAGGTCGGGCTGATCACCATCATCGGCCTGTCGGCGAAGAACGCGATCCTGATCATCGAGTTCGCCAAGGACCTGTACGAGCAGGGCGAAGACTTGCTCGACGCGACCTTGAAGGCCGCGCGGCTGCGCTTGCGGCCGATCATCATGACCTCGCTGGCGTTCATCCTCGGCGTGGTGCCCCTGGCGATTGCCACCGGCGCCAGTTCGGCGAGCCAGCAAGCGATCGGTACGGGGGTGATCGGCGGGATGATCACTGCGACGCTGGCGGTGGTGTTTGTGCCGGTGTTCTTTGTGGTCGTCATGAAGCTGGTGCGCAAGCGTCCATAACCCGCGCAAAAATGCGCTATGGTGCTCACAACCGCCCTTGTTGTGAGCACCCATGCCCTTCCTCGCCCGCACCCACCCTCGCCTCTCTTGCGCCGCCGTCCTGGGCCTTGCCGTTGGCATCCTGGTACCCGCCGATACACTCGTGAGCAAAATCCTGATCGGCTGGAATGCCGGCGTCTGGATCTACCTGGTGCTGATGCTGTGGCTGACCATCCGCGCCAAGGCCGAAGACGTCAAACGCATCGCCGAGATCGAGGATGAGAACGCCGGCCTGGTGCTGTTCACGGTGTGCATCGCGGCCATCGCCAGCCTGGCCACCATCACCTTCGAACTGGTCGGCAGCAAGGACCTGAGCACCGCCGAGCGGCTGTTGCACTACGGTTTTACCGGCCTGACGGTCATCGGCTCATGGTTGTTGATTGGGGTGATCTTCAGCGTTCACTACGCCCGGCTCTATTACACCTGGGCCGGCAAAGAGCCGGCGCTGCGCTTTGCCGAGGGGTTGTTGACCCCCAACTATTGGGACTTCCTGTACTTTTCCTTCACCATCGGCGTCGCCGTGCAAACGTCGGACGTGGGCGTTGCCACCCGCAGCATGCGCAAGGTGGTACTGGGACAATCGCTGATCGGGTTTCTGTTCAACACGGCGATCCTCGGCTTTTCGATCAATATTGCCGCGGGACTGTTCAATTGACGCTGCACAAACCTTCTAGACGCCCACGGCTCGATGGGCGCTAGATAACATCGTCTATTCCGCCTCGGTGTTGTGATGGCCGCGCACAATTGGATCGATCTGTCCCAGGACGCCGACACCGGCATCGAGACCCTGCGCGCGCATTTCGAGGGGCACGCCTATGATCCCCATTGGCACGACAGCTACCTGATCGGCGTGACCGAACAAGGCGTGCAGCAATTTAACTGCCGCCGCACGCGCCACAACAGCGTGCCCGGCCAGGTGTTCCTGGTGGAACCCGGCGAGTTGCATGACGGCGATGCGCCCACGGCCGACGGCTTTACCTACCACATGCTCTACCTCGACCCGCAGTGGTTGACGCGGGAAGTGAGCGCGGTCTTCGAAGAGGCTCCCGTCAACAGCCAGCTGAGTTTTGCCGCGACCTTGACCAACGACCCGCGCCTGGCCCTTGCCACCAGCCAAGCCTTTCGCACCCTGCACAGTGGCGAATTGCGCATCGTGCGACAACGGGCCATGGACCAGTTGCTCGAACGCCTCACCGGCCAGCTCCACTGGCGCAGCCGTTACCGTGACGACCCACGCCTGCCGCTGGTCGCCCACAAAGCCCGGGAATACCTGCATGCCCACCTGCATCACGATGTGGGCATGGACGCCCTGGCGCTGGCCTGCGGCGTCGACCGCTTCCGCCTGACCCGTGCGTTCAGGAGCGCGTTTGGCCTGCCGCCCCATGCTTATCTGGTGCAACTGCGCCTGGCCCGCGCGCGGCACTTGCTGGCCAAGGGTGAACAACCGGCCGATGTGGCGATCGCCCTGGGTTTTGCCGATCAGAGCCACCTGGGCCGCTGGTTCGTGCGCGCTTATGGCCTGACGCCGGCGGCCTACCGCAAGCGCTGCTCAAACCTTCCAGACAGGTGATACGCGGGCTTGTGAAGATCGACGCCATCAATGGGTCTATCGGAGTCGTCCACCATGCTGTCCACACTGCTGCCTTTCATGCTGTTTGCCTTCGTCGCCTCAATTACCCCCGGCCCGACCAATATCCTGGTACTGAGCAACAGCGCCCGTTTCGGTTTCAGGGCCACGCTGCCAATCATCCTGGGCGCCTGCGCCGGCGCGGCGCTGCTCGTGCTGGTGGTGGGCTCGGGGTTTGGCCAGTCCTTGGTGCAGCTACCCAAGCTGCAAACCGCCATGCAATGGATCGGCATTGCCTGGCTGAATTACCTGGCCTGGCAGATTTTCAGCGCCCCCACCCGGGCCATCGAAGCGGATACACGCCAAAAACCCCTGAGCCTGATCGGCGCCGCCAGCCTGCAATTGATCAACCCGAAAAGCTGGATGATGGCACTGGCGGTAGTCAGCGTTTTTACCGGCAATGGTGCGGAGCGCCAAAGCCAGGTGGTGTACCTCTCCCTGGCGTTTTTCCTGATATCGATCCCCTGCCTGGGCACCTGGGCGCTGTTGGGTGCCGGGTCCGCACGGGTGTTGCGTTCGACCAGCGCCATGCAGCGTTTCAACCGCGGTATGGCCGTGCTGCTGTTGGCGGCGGCTTGGTTAAGTGTGCTGGCCTGAACACACCGGCTATCTGGCTTTGTCCTACAACTTCTTGACGGCTTTCGTACTTTAGTGGTTTCCTGAAACCGGTTTCAGTCATTCCAATAAAAATAGAAGGTCGATGACCGTGAACAGTTTCTCTGCCGCCCAGCGCAGCCGCGTGACCATGCTCGACGTCGCCCAGCGCGCCGGCGTGTCCAAAGCCAGCGTGTCGCGCTTCATCGGCGACGACCGCGCCCTGCTCTCCGACGCCATCGCCCTGCGCATCGAGCACGCCATCGCCGAACTCGGCTACCGCCCCAACCAGATGGCCCGTGGCTTGAAACGCGGGCGCACGCGCCTGATCGGTATGCTGGTGGCCGATATCCGCAACCCCTATTCCATTGCCGTGATGCACGGTGTCGAAACCGCCTGCCGCCAGCACGGCTACAGCCTGGTGGTGTGCAACACCGACCGCGATGACGAGCAGGAACGCCAGCACCTGGCGGCGCTGCGTTCGTACAACATCGAAGGGCTGATCGTGAACACCCTCGGCCACCACCTCGAACAACTGCTGGAACTGCAACGGGAAATGCCCCTGGTGCTGGTGGACCGCAAGGTCGCACCGTTGCACAGCGACCTGGTGGGTTTGGATAACCCGGCCGCGGTACGCATGGCGCTGGAACACCTTGAGCAACAGGGCTACCGCGAGATAGTGCTGGTCAGCGAGGCCACCGATGGCACCAGTTCGCGCCTGGAGCGCCTTGACAGTTTCACCGCCGAGATTGCCCGCCGCCCGGCGTTGAGTGGCACGGTGCTGGAACTGGACGGCGCGCTGGAAAAGCGCCTGCGCAGCTTCCTGGCCAAGCCCGGCGCCAAAGCCGTGTTCTGCGCCAACGGCATCGCCGCCCTCGCCTGCACCCGCGCGCTCAAGGCGCTGGAGTGCGACCTGTTCGCGGACGTCGGCTTGATCGCCCTGGATGACCTGGACTGGTACCCGCTGGTGGGCACCGGCATCACCGCCCTCGCCCAACCGACGCAGGCGATTGGCGCGAGTGCCTTCGACTGCCTGCTCAAGCGCCTGCGCGGCGATACGGCGCCGGCCCGCACCCTGGATTTCCTGCCCGAACTGATCGTTCGCGGTTCCACCCAACCCACCTCGTAGCCGCTGTCGAGCCCTCGCGGGCGTCAATTCAATAGGTTGCGCATAAAAATGAAACCGGTTTCAGAGGTACACAATCATGCATGAATACCCCGTCTCCATCAGCCTTTCCAGCTACGGCGCCGACCTCGTCCGCCAGCAGGGCCAATTGAGTTTTGTCGCCCTGCTGGCGGCGGCCGGTGCCCGGCGCATCGAGTGGCGCGAAGAGCTGCTGACCATTGAACAACCCGCACAACTGGCACGGGCGGCGGCCGAACAAGGCCTGGAGTGCGTGTTCTCTTCGCCGCTGGAACTGTGGGTCGCCGGCCGCGCCCAGCCGAATGCCGAGCTCGCCGCGACCCTTGATCGCGCCCAGGCCTTTGGTGCGCGCTGGCTGAAAGTCTCCCTCGGCTACTTCACCGACACCAACGACCTGCACAGCCTGCACGCCCTGCTCAACCGCCACCCGGTCAAGTTGCTGGTGGAAAACGACCAGACCCTGCATGGCGGCCGCATCGAACCGCTGCAACGTTTCTTCAGCGAAGTCGAGCGCCTTGGCCTGCCGGTGAAGATGACGTTCGATATCGGTAACTGGCACTGGCAGGACCAGTCCGCGCTCACCGCCGCGCGCCTGCTCGGCCGGCATGTCGACTACCTGCACTGCAAGGCCGTGGCGCGTCGTGCGGACGGCAAGCTGGTGGCGCTGCCGCCCGGCGCCACCGACCTGCATCTGTGGGAACAACTGCTGGGCCACATGACTCAAGGTATTACCCGGGCGGTGGAATTCCCGCTGCAAGGCGATGACCTGGTCGAAGTCACCGCCCGGCAGGTCGCCACCCTCGCCCTGCTTGGCCAACCCCGTGCGGAGTACGCCCATGTCTGAGATCGATATCCTGTCGTTCGGTGAAACCATGGCGATGTTTGTCGCCGAACAGAGCGGCGACCTGGCCCAGGTGGGCCACTTCCACAAACGCATCGCCGGGGCCGACAGCAATGTCGCCATCGGCCTGTCGCGCCTGGGCTTCAACGTCGCCTGGCTGAGCCGGGTGGGCAACGACTCCCTGGGCCGCTTTGTGCTCGACACACTCAAGCAACAAGGCCTGGATTGCCGGCACGTGGCGGTCGACCCGCTGCACCCCACCGGTTTTCAGCTCAAGTCCCGCGAAGAAGCCGGCGATGATCCCCAAGTCGAGTACTTCCGCAAGGGCTCGGCGGCCAGCCACTTATCCATCGCGGCCATCAGCCCGGCGCTGCTGCAGGCGCGCCACCTGCACGCCACCGGCATCCCGCCGGCCTTGTCCGAGGCCACCGGCGAGTTGTCCCGCGAGCTGATGACGCAAATGCGCAAGGCCGGGCGCAGCGTGTCGTTCGACCCGAACCTGCGCCCGGCGCTGTGGCCCAGCCAGCAGCAGATGATCCGCGAGATCAACGCCCTCGCAGGCTTGGCAGATTGGGTCTTGCCGGGCTTGAGCGAAGGTCGCTTGCTTACCGGTTTCGACGACCCGGCGGACATCGCCGCGTTTTACCTGGACCAGGGCGCCGAAGCCGTGGCCATCAAGCTCGGCCCGGACGGCGCGTATTACCGCACCCAACTGGACCAAGGCTTTGTCGCCGCCGTGAGCGTGGACAAAGTGGTCGACACCGTCGGCGCCGGTGATGGCTTTGCCGTCGGCATGATCAGCGCCCTGCTGGAAAACCTCAGCTTCCCCGAGGCGGTACACCGCGGCAACTGGATCGGCAGCCGTGCCGTGCAGAGCCGCGGCGATATGGAAGGCTTACCCACACGCACGGAGCTGCCGACCCGATCCGTTGCTTGACCCACTCCCTGTTGCCACAACTACAACAAGCTCAGGAGCAACCCCATGGATACCTTGAAACTCGCCACCCGCCGTTGGTGGTACATCATGCCCATCGTCTTTATCACCTACAGCCTGGCGTACCTGGACCGCGCCAACTACGGTTTCGCCGCCGCCAGCGGCATGGCTGAAGACCTGATGATCACACCCGGCATGTCGTCCCTGCTCGGCGCACTGTTCTTCCTCGGTTACTTTTTCTTCCAAGTGCCGGGCGCGATCTACGCGCAAAAGCGCAGCGTGAAGAAGTTGATTTTCGTCAGCCTGATCCTCTGGGGCGGCCTGGCCACCCTGACCGGCGTGGTGTCCAACGCCTACATGCTGATCGCCATTCGCTTCATGCTCGGCGTGGTCGAAGCGGCGGTGATGCCGGCGATGCTGGTGTACCTGTGCCACTGGTTCACCCGTGCCGAACGCTCGCGGGCCAATACGTTCCTGATCCTCGGCAACCCGGTGACCATGCTGTGGATGTCGGTGGTGTCCGGCTACCTGGTGCAGCATTTCAGCTGGCGTTGGATGTTCATCGTCGAAGGCCTGCCGGCGGTGCTGTGGGCGTTTATCTGGTGGCGCCTGGCCGATGAGCGGCCCAAGGATGCCCGGTGGTTGAGCGACAGCGAAAAGCACCAGTTGGAAACCGCCCTCGCCGCCGAACAGGTGGGGATCAAAGCGGTGAAGAACTACGCCGAAGCGTTTCGCTCGCCCAAGGTGATCATCCTCGCGCTGCAGTTCTTCTGCTGGAGCATCGGCGTGTACGGCTTTGTGCTGTGGCTGCCGTCGATCCTCAAGGCCGGCTTGCAGATGGACATGGTCGAGGCCGGCTGGTTGTCGGCGCTGCCGTACCTGGCGGCGGTGATCGGCATGCTGGTGGTGTCGTGGGGTTCGGACAAGCTGCAAAAACGTAAGCGGTTTGTGTGGCCGC
Source organism: Pseudomonas sp. K8 (assembly GCF_014889455.1). Classification (NCBI taxonomy): domain Bacteria; kingdom Pseudomonadati; phylum Pseudomonadota; class Gammaproteobacteria; order Pseudomonadales; family Pseudomonadaceae; genus Pseudomonas; species Pseudomonas sp. K8. The sequence continues at coordinate 37,353 of NZ_VJWO01000047.1, read as the reverse complement.
CGTTGTTGATCGCCTCTATCGCTTTCTATGCGTCCTACGTGCTCGGCGCCGAACATTTCTGGTGGTCTTACACCCTGCTGGTGATTGCCGGCGCGTGCATGTACGCGCCCTATGGACCGTTTTTCGCGATTGTCCCGGAGATCCTGCCGGCCAACGTCGCCGGCGGCGCCATGGCGTTGATCAACAGCATGGGCGCGCTCGGTTCGTTCGGCGGTTCGTACCTGGTGGGTTACCTCAATAGCAGCACCGGTTCCCCCGGCGCCTCTTACCTGCTGATGAGCGGCGCGTTGATGGTCTCGGTGGTGCTGACGATTTTCCTCAAGCCCGGCGCCAGCGACCGCGAGCGCGCGCCGTTGCAGTCCCTCGAATTAAAGGTGAAGACCTGATGAAAAAGTCTGTCGTTCTGTACAAAAAACTCTCCGCGCCGCTGATGGCCCGGCTGCATGAGCACGCCGAGGTCACGCTGATCGACGCGCTCGACCCGCCCGGCCTGACCAAACTGCGCGACGCCCTCCCCGGCGCCCATGGGTTGCTGGGCGCGAGCCTGCGCCTGGACGCCGCGTTGCTGGACCTGGCACCGCAACTGGAGGCGGTGGCCAGCGTGTCCGTCGGCGTCGACAACTACGACATCGAGTACCTGACCCGGCGCGGCATCCTGCTCAGCAACACGCCCGATGTGCTGACCGAAACCACCGCCGACACCGGCTTCGCGCTGATCCTCGCCACCGCACGCCGGGTGGTCGAACTGGCCGATATGGTGCGTGCCGGCCAGTGGCACAAGAACATCGGCCCGGCGCATTTCGGCAGCGACGTGCATGGCAAGACCCTGGGCATCATCGGCATGGGCCGCATTGGTGAAGCGCTGGCCCAGCGCGGGCATTTCGGCTTCGGCATGCCGGTGCTCTACCACAGTCACTCGCCCAAGCCACAGGTGGAAGAACGGTTCGGCGCGCAGTACCGTCGCCTGAACGACTTGCTGCAACAAGCAGACTTCGTCTGCCTGACACTGCCGCTCACCGCCGAAACCGAGCGGTTGATCGGCGCGCAAGAATTCGCCCTGATGGGCCCGGAGACGATCTTTATCAATATCTCCCGCGGCAAGGTGGTGGATGAAGCCGCGCTGGTCGAGGCCTTGCAGCAGTGCACGATTCGCGCGGCGGGGCTGGATGTGTTCGAGCGCGAGCCGCTGCCCCACGACTCGCCGTTGCTGCGCTTGAACAATGTGGTGGCCACGCCGCATATCGGCTCGGCGACCCATGAGACGCGGGAAGCGATGGCCGAGTGCGCGGTGGATAATCTGCTCGCGGCGCTCGCCGGTCAGAAGCCGAAAAACCTGGTGAATCCAAGCGCCTGGATGCAATAGCTTCTGACACCACATAGAGCAAATGTGGGAGGGAGCTTGCTCCCGATGGCGCTGGATCAGTCAGTAGATGAGTTGACTGACCCATTGCTATCGGGGGCAAGCCCCCTCCCACATTGGGATTGCATTGCAAAGTGGCTCAGATAACGAACCTGGCCACCATCGCATTCAAATCCACCGCCAGGCGCGACAGCTCATGGCTGGCCGCGCTGGTCTGGTTGGCGCCCGCCGCCGACTGGGTCGCCAGGTCGCGGATGTTGACCAGGTTGCGGTCTACTTCACGGGACACCTGGGCCTGTTCTTCCGAGGCGCTGGCGATCACCAGGTTGCGCTCGTTGATCAGGCTGATCGACTGGGTGATCTGCTCCAGTGCCACGCCGGCCGCGCGGGCCATTTCCAGGGTGTTATGGGTGCGCTGGTTGCTCTGTTGCATGGATTGCACGGCTTCACCGGTGCCGTTCTGGATACCGGCGACCATTTTCTCGATTTCCTGGGTCGACTGCGCGGTGCGATGGGCCAGGGCCCGCACCTCGTCGGCCACCACCGCGAAGCCGCGTCCGGCTTCACCGGCGCGGGCGGCTTCGATCGCCGCGTTGAGCGCCAGCAGGTTGGTCTGCTCGGCAATCGCCCGGATCACGTCGAGGACCTTGCCGATGTCGCGCCCCTGAGTGGCCAGACCTTCGATCAGCAGCGAGGTGTTTTGCACATCCTGGGTCATGGTCTGGATCGCGCCGACGGTCTCAACCACCCGGTCGCGGCCTTCCCGTGCCGCCTGGTTGGACTGCGTGGAGGCTTCGGAGGTGGACACGGCGTTCCGCGCCACCTCTTCCACGGCAGCGGTCATCTCATTGACGGCCGTGGCGGCCTGGTCGATTTCGTTGTTTTGTTGCTGCAAGCCTTTGGAGGCTTCTTCGGTGACGGCGCTCAACTCTTCCGCCGCCGAGGCCAATTGCGTGGCCGAACCGGCGATGTGCTGGATGGTCTGGCGCCAGTTGGTTTGCATGGCCGACAACGCACTGATCAAACGCGCCGGTTCATCCTTGCCATCGTCTTCAATGACTTTGCTCAAGTCGCCGCCGGCAATGGTTTGCGCCACTTCCACGGCTTTGCGCAGCGGTGTGACGATGCTGCGGGTCAGCAACCAGGCCAGCAACACCGTGAGCAAGGCGGCGGCCACTGCCACCACGACGATCCCGCTGATCGCGCTGTCATAGCTGCGTCCGGCCTGCTCGTTGGCCTGCTTGGCGCCAGCGGAGTTGAGGGCGATCAGCTTGTTCAACTGCTCGCCCATCTGATCGGTGCCGTTCTTGATCCGGGTATTGATCAAGGCGCGCATCTCATCGACCTTGTTTTGCTGGGACAGCGCCAGCATCTCGGCCTGGGCCGTCAGGTAGTTGTCCAAGGTGCCGACAAACGTCTTGTACAGGGCCGCTTCCTCAGGCACGGAAGGTAACGCTGAGTAACCGGCCTGGGCGGCTCTGACCTTGTCGATCAGTACGGCGATGCGCGTTTGCGCCTCTTGCAACGCGGCCGGTTCACGGTTGACCAATACGCGGAACGACAAGATACGCATGCGCAACACGTTTTCCGTGAGGCTGCCCAAGTAGGCCACGCTGGGCAGTTGGTTGCTGCTCATATCCACCGACGCCTGACGGATCAGCGTCATGCGGTTGACTGCAAACACTCCCAATACAACCACCAACAACGCAATGAATGCGAAACCGAGAGACGCTCGAGGGGCAATATTCAGATGACGAAGAGACATAGAGGTATTCTCAAGAAGGAGTGTCTGCGCGCATCCCTGCAGCGGAATGATCAGCTGGCGTCAACACGCTGCTCTGACCTTGGTCACCACTTGTTGTCATTGTTGGGTGGGCCTATGAAAGATATCGGCAGGCCCAGCGGTTTTCGCAGGGCCTCCATAAATATTTTTTTACACTTCTGACGATCAGCGGTTTCTGGCATCCTGCGCCTCCATTTTCTGTCCAGAGCCCGCATTTTGTCTGACGCTCAAGCCCCGCGCCCGCGCTATAAATCCGACCTGATCTATGGCCTGGAAGACCGTCCGCACTTCTCTGCCGCAATGTTTGCCGCCTTGCAGCATGTGTTGGCGAGCTTTGTCGGCATCATCACCCCTACGCTGATCGTCGGCGGCGTGCTGGGCCTGGAAAGCGAGGTGCCGTACCTGGTGAGCATGGCCTTGTTCGTGTCGGGGCTCGGCACTTTTGTGCAGGCGCGCACGTTCGGCCCGATCGGTTCGGGGTTGTTGTGCCTGCAGGGCACCAGTTTTTCGTTTATCAGCGTGATTCTCAGTGCCGGGTTCATGGTCAAGGCCCGGGGTGGCGGCACCGATGAGATTCTCTCGACGATCTTCGGCATCTGTTTTTTCGCGGCGTTTATCGAAGTCGTGCTCAGCCAGTTCATCGGCAAGTTGCGCAAGCTGATCACCCCGGTGGTGACCGGCACCATCATCACCCTGATGGGCCTGTCGCTGATCAAGGTGGCGGTCACCGACATGGCCGGTGGCTTCGGCGCCGACAACCTCGGCGCCGCGAGCAATATGGGGCTGGCCGCGCTGGTGCTGCTCACCATCGTGGTACTCAACCGCTTCAACAACCCGTTCCTGCGCCTGGGTTCGATCGTGATCGGCCTGACCCTGGGCTTCATCGTGGCCTGGTGGCTGGGCCGTGTGGATATGGCGGCCTTGCCCCAGGTGCCGTTGATCAGCGTGCCGGTGCCGTTCAAGTACGGCTTCTCGTTCGACTGGGTGGCGTTTATCCCGGTGGCGGTGATCTTCCTGATTTCGCCCCTGGAGGCCGCCGGTGATCTGACGGCCAACTCGATGATTTCCCAACAGCCGGTCAAGGGCCCGCTGTACATCAAGCGCATCAAGTCCGGCCTGCTGGCGGACGGCCTCAACTCGGCGATGGCCGCGACCTTCAACAGCCTGCCGATGGTGACGTTCGCCCAGAACAACGGCGTGATCCAACTCACCGGCGTAGCCAGCCGTTATGTGGCGTACTTCATTGCCGGCCTGCTGGTGCTGCTGGGGCTGTTCCCGATGATCGGCGCGGTGCTGCAACTGATGCCCAAGCCGGTATTGGGCGGCGCGACGCTGATCATGTTCGGCACCGTCGCCGTGGCGGGGATCAAGATCCTCGCCGAAGCCGGCCTGCACCGCCGCAATATGCTGATCGTGGCGATCTCCCTGGGCATGGGCCTGGGTGTCGCCGCCGTGCCGGAAGTGTTGCGCGACCTGCCCAAGGCGCTGCACAACATCTTCGAATCGCCGATCACCGTAGGCGCGTTCTGTGCAATCCTGCTGAACATTTTCCTGCCAGAAGAGTTCTTAGAGCTGGAAGAAGATGAATTTGATCCGGAGTCCTCAACCCTCAAAGTGATGCAAGACCCGGACGTCACGCACTAGGAGCACCTTCGTATGCGCAAGCTCATGGTTCTATCGATACTGCTGCTGACCTTGAGCGCTTGCGCCCTGTTCCCCAATCGCGACCCGGTCACTATCAACGTGGTGGGCATCGAGCCGCTGCAAAGCCAGGACCTGGAAGTGCGCTTCGCCGTGAAACTGCGGGTGCAGAACCCCAATGAAACGGCGATCGACTACAACGGCGTGGCCCTGGACCTGGAGGTCAATGGCCGGCCGCTGGCATCGGGGGTGAGTGATCAGCGCGGAAGCATCCCACGTTTTTCCGAGACGGTTCTGATGGTGCCGGTCAGCGTTTCAGCATTTTCCGTGTTACGGCAAACCCTCGGCCTGAGCCAGACCCAGAGTTTGAACAACCTGCCCTACGTATTGCGCGGCAAATTGGCCGGCGGGCTGTTCGGCACCATGCGGTTTGTCGATCGTGGAACACTGGACCTGCCGAATACCGCCACTTGGTAACCCCCCATGCAACCGACCTTGGTCACCCAACGCCTGATTCTGCGCCCGCTGACACTCGACGATGCCGAGGGCATCCAGCAACAGTTCCCCCATTGGGAAGTGGTGCGTTATCTCAATGCGCTGGTGCCGTGGCCCTACCCGGCTGACGGCGCGCGTCACTACCTGGAACACATCGCGTTGCCCACCATGGCCCGGGGCGAGGAATGGCATTGGGCGATCCGCCTGAAAAGCGCGCCGGAGCAATTTATCGGCAATATCAGCCTGATGGACGAACCCGATAATAACCGTGGGTTCTGGTTGGGGCCGCGATGGCAGGGCCAGGGGTTGATGTCCGAAGCGAGCGAGGCGGTGACCGCCTATTGGTTCGAGGTGCTTGAGCGGCCCGTGCTGCGCGTGCCGAAAGCTGCGCCCAACCTGAAGTCGCGGCGAATTTCAGAACGCACGGGCATGCGTCTGATCAGGACAGACGAAGGTGAGTTTGTCGAGGGTATTTTTCCACGGGACATCTGGGAAATGACCCGTGAAGAGTGGCTGGATCGCCGCTCTTTCAAGCGATAGACATCAACCGGTGGGAGTGGGCTGACTCCCACCGGTTTTACCGCGCTCAGTCCGTGATATAGCGCACGCCCGGCTTTGCCCGCTCATCGACCACCAGCTCGAAAACATCCGGCCGGGCGTAATGCCCCACCACGTCATAGTCATACCGTGCGCGCACCAGATCGTCGGTATTGATCTGCGCGCTCAAGAGCCCGGCCTCACCCAGCAGCGGCCCAGCCAGGATGTCGCCCATGGGGCCGACAATCACACTGCCGCCTGCAATCAACGGACGATCTGAAGGCCAGTTGGCCACCTCAACGCCCAGCGCCGCGGGCGATGCCTGCACCTGGCACGCACTGACCACAAAACAGCGGCTCTCGTGGGCAATGTGGCGCATGCTCACCTGCCACATCTCGCGCTCATCCACCGTGGGCGCACACCATACCTGCACACCCTTGGCGTACATCGCCGTTCGCAGCAGGGGCATCATGTTTTCCCAGCACACCGCGCCGCCGATGCGCCCGACCGCCGCGTCGATCACCGGCAGTGTGGAACCATCGCCCTTGCCCCAGATCAGCCGCTCGGTGCCGGTGGGCATCAGCTTGCGGTGCTTGGCCACCAGGCCGTGCGCCGGCTCGAAGTACAGCATGGTGCAATACAAGGTGCTGGCGCTGCGCTCGATCACGCCCAGGACCAGGCTGGCACCGGTGCGCGCCGACAAACCGGCCAACGCTTCGGTTTCGGCGCCGGGCACGTCGATGGCGTTGGCAAAATATCGCGCAAAGGCTTCGCGACCTTCGGGCAGGCGATAACCGAGTTGCGTGCCGAAGCCTTCGCCTTTGGGATAACCGCCCAGCAGCGCCTCGGGCATCACCACCAATTGCGCGCCACTGCGCAGGATCGGCTCTTCATACGCCAGGATTTGCGCCAGGGTGTCGGCCTTGCCGCCGGGCAAGGAACCGATTTGCAAGGCGGCCACAATAGAAACAGGCATCAGGATCACTCCGAACAATGAGGGGTTGCCCATTCTCCAGCCAGCCAGGATCATGAATAAAGCCCACCTCAGTGCTGAATGATATGAGCCAGATAAATATCACCCAAGTCGACCTCAACCTGCTGAAAACCTTCGAAGCCCTGCACGACGAATCCAGCGCCAGCCGCGCAGCGTTGCGCCTGGGCGTCACCCAATCGGCGATCAGCGCGGGCCTGCGGCGTTTGCGCGAGGTGTATGGCGACCAACTGTTCGTGCGAACCGGCCGTGGCCTGGCGCCGACCTTGCGGGCCAACCAGTTGAAGCCGGTGATCAGTGAGGCGTTGGACCGCTGCCGACAGAGCCTGGCAATGACCCACCCGGACACCCAGCAGTATCAGGGACGCTCCGTGGTGCTGGGTTTATCCGACGACTTCGAGATTGCCTACGGCCGCCGCCTGATGGCGGAAATTGCCCAGCGGTTGCCGAAATTGCGTGTGATTTTCCGTCAGACCCACAGCCAGATCGTCGCCGCCGCCCTGCTCGACCGCAGCCTCGACCTGGCGATTACCGCCGGCGGCTTTGCCGAACGCCGCCTAAGCCGGCAGGTGCTGGGAGAAGGTGATTACCGCTGCCTGGTCGACCCGCACAGCCTGGCGCCAGGCCAGCAATGCATCGACCTGCACGCGTTCGTTAGCCGCGAGCATGTGCTGGTGTCATCCGGCGGGTTTATCGGGATCACCGATGAAGGGCTGGCGGCACAAGGGCTGAGCCGCCAGGTGTGTGCCTCCACCAGCCACTTCGCCGCGTTGCCGTTTCTGCTCAAGGGCAGCCAGGCGGTGGCGACCATTCCCGGGCACGCCGCCGAAGCCATCGCCGGCATGACCGGCTTGCAGGTTCTGCCGTGCCCGCTGGCGCTGCCGCGCTACCCGGTGGAACTGGGCTGGCGCACTCAGGCTCAGCTTGATCCGATGTTGCTGAAAGTGCGCGAGGCGATTGTCGCCAGCTTTACTTCGCCGCCGCCATCAGCTTGTTGACTTCGCTGCGCACCATGTTGGAGAACTCCGGCGGCGACATGCCGTCGAGTTCCGCGCGAACCCATTCGGCCCACTTGCCCTTGCGTTTGGCGCGCTCGCCGAACAGGCGCGCGGCTTCGCCCTTGGCCTTGCCCAGGTTGCTTTGCCACAGGTCGTAGAGACGGGACTTTTCATCTTCCAGCTCGGCGCGTTCGGCGAGGGTCTTGTTGGCGAGATTGAAGCTCATGTTGAATTTCCTGCTGCACAAATAGGTGACATCTTACACTGTAGGTCTAAGTTTCCTGATTCGGATTTCGCATACCCACGCCGGCCGGCAAAAAACTGCAACTTTTGCCGCCGCCCGACACTCCATTGTTCACTGTCACATTTACCTGCAAGGAGTCACACAATGGCCCGTAAATCTGCCGCCCAAGTCGTCGAAGATCAAATCAAGGATCAAGCGTTCAGCGAACTGACTGCACTGATCGAAGAGTCGGACAAACTGCTCAAAAACAGTGCTTCCCTGGTCGGCGAAGAAGGTGAAACGCTGCGCGAGCAGGTCGCTATCAAGCTCAAGCAAGCGCTCGACTCGGTGTCCAATGTGCGCGAGCGCAGCAAGCCGGTGGTGGATGCCACCGAAACCTACATCGGCGGTCACCCGTGGCAGACCGTGGCGATCTCGGCAGGCTTTGGCCTGGTGGTCGGCCTGCTGCTCGGTCGTCGCAACTAATACTGTAGGCATTGCGTAGCCACTGCCGAACCCTGGCGAGGTAGCGGCTACGCGGGTTTTCAGACGGCCCACTCACGTAGTTGATTCAACGCCTGCGCGTCCACTTCAATGCCTGCCGCCAACGACTTCGCCCGCGTGCGATGACGTCGATCCCCCGGCAACCGCCGCAACCCCACCGCGTGCATCTGCCGCACCAGTTCCTGGCTGCGCTCGGCGAAGTTTTGCCCGGCGGTTTTGCTCGGGTCGATCAGGATCAACAACTGGCCGGTCCACGGCGTGCGGGCGCCAGGGTGATCGGCCCAGTTGAACTCAAACGAGAAGTTGCCGCCGGTCAGGGCCGCGGCCAGTAACTCGACCATCATCGACAGCGCCGAGCCCTTGTGCCCGCCGAACGGCAACAACGCACCGCCTTCGAGGATGGCCTTGGGGTCCTGGGTCGGCTGGCCCAGGCTGTCGACGCCCATGCCCGGCGGCAGGCGCTCGCCGTTGCGCGCAGCAATCTGCACGTCACCATGGGCGATGGCGCTGGTGGCTAGGTCGAACACAATCGGCGCGCCGTCCGCCCGTGGCGCGGCAAACGCGATCGGGTTGGTGCCGAACAGCGGGCGATCGGCGCCATGGGGCACCACGCAGGTCATGCTGTTGACCACGCTCAGCGCCACCAGGCCTTGCTCGGCGAAAGGTTCGACATCCGGCCACAGCGCGGCGAAGTGATGGGAGTTGTGTATCGCCAGCAACGCGATACCGGCGCTGCGGGCCTTGTCCACCAGCAACGCACGGGCCGCCGCCAACGCCGGTTGGGCGAAGCCATTCGCGGCGTCGACCCGCACGAAGCCGGAAGCGACATCCGTGACCACCGGCGTGGCCTTGCCATCGACCCAGCCGCTCTCCAGCGTGCTGATATATCCGGGCATCCGAAAGATGCCATGGCTGTGGGCGCCGTCGCGCTCGGCGCTGGCGCAATTGTGCGCGAGGATCTGCGCCACTTGCGGCGACGTGCCGTGCTTCACAAACACCGCGTGCAGCAACCCCACCAGGTCGTTGAAACCGATGAACGCTGAAGAATTGTCAACTCTCGGGGACTGGGCAGACATCGGTAGCTCCGATTTTGTAATTGGAAGAGACAACAAGAATCCAGACCGACGATTAAACAACGCCTCCCGTGCCTGCTGTCAACGGGCGCTTGAGTTATCTACTGCCTGACGCGCTTCGCCGTCCATTACGGTGTGTCGCGACTCCATCACCAGCCTGTTTGGGCGTGCCCCAACGAGAATAAAAGTTCAATTGATGCGCAATTGCCATGAAGGCTGTTCTCGCCCCCGGTCTCGGGAGGTTAGAATGTGGGAAATCAGGATGAATTAATGACCGAAAAGTCTGCTTTAGAAGCCGAATATGACGCCATCACCGACGCCGCCGCGCATTGGTGCATGCGCTTGCATGCAAGTGATTGCACGGCGGACGAACGACAGGCCTTTCAACAATGGCACGATGCTCATCCGCTGCATGCCTTCGAATACGCGGCGATGCTGGAAATCTGGGACGTGGCCGATCACTTGCCACGCAATGCGCCGCCCATAGCGCCGTTCAGACCGCGTCGCCGGCTGCGCGATTACGCGGTGGCTGCCGCAGTGTGCTTGGCCGCGCTGCCCCTGGCGGCGTTCACCGGCTGGGAAGCGGGCTGGTTGCCGACTGCCTATGAACGGTTCGAGGCCAGCAATGGCCTGCGCCAGGTCACCCTGGCCGATGGCAGCCAGGTTGAGCTCAACCTGGGCACCGAACTGGTCTACGCCGATTACAAGGACCAGCGCCGGGTCACACTGAGCAAGGGCGAGGCGTTTTTCAAGGTCAGCCATGACAGCACCCATCCGTTTGTCGTCAAGGCCGGTGAAGGACAGGTGCGCGTGACCGGCACCCAATTCAACGTGTGGAAATACGAAAATCAGGTGCGGGTGATGCTGCTCGAAGGCTCGGTGCAGATTTCCAGCGACCCGGCGCACGGCAGCGTGCCGCTGACCCCTGGCATGCAAGCCAGCTATCAACCAGGCGATGCCACCCCGCGCGTGCGCCCGATCAACCCCAACGACAGCGCCCTCGCCTGGCGCCAGGGCAAATTGGTCCTGGACAACCTGGCCCTGGCCGACGCGTTACCGTTGATCAACCGCTACCTGAACAAACCCGTGATGCTGGCCGATATCGGCACCGGAACGATCCGCATCGGCGGCATCTATAACATCAGCGAGGTCAACAACCTCGTCCCCTCCCTGCCCAAGGTTTTGCCGGTCTACCTGACCCAGAACCAGGATGGCAATCCCGTCCTCAACTCCATCCCACGTAAAGCGCCCAAGGGCTGAGGCTTCTGCCTGTCCCTGCGAGCCTGATTGCGCCCGCAGTGTCCATTTCTGAAACACCCTCCTCCTCTGAGCGGCCCTGACAGCGCGGCTTCATCGTTTTGTCATACGCAGTGTTACATCACTGATACAACCTCCCGAAAGCATGACCTGCGGGCCGGCCATCGGGCTGGCATCGGCGCGGTGTATCAGCGCTGAAACAGCATGGCCATCACTTAGCCTGCTATGTTTCATATCTATCTGATTAACAACAACAAAACAAAAGCGGCACGCCTTCTGCTCTATTCCTTACAGCGCTGTTTAGGGTCAGCGCAACGAAAAAGGAATGCCGCCGTGATCACACTCACTCAAGGTTCGATGAATGTACTGCTGGTCAGCTGTGTACTCAGCATCGGCGTCAGCGTTCCGAGCTTTGCTGCCGACGGTGTCATCGTGACCGGGCGTGAAGTGCAAGGTCATATGTACGGTCGCGCATCGTTCGGTCCAGACCCCTACCCCACCACTGCCAACGCCAATCCCAGCAGAGAAATCAACAGTGCCACCTCAAGTGAACTCAGTGATTTGGATATCGGCGGCATCAGCAGTGGCTCGAGCATCGCCCGTTCCATACAGACTGCGGGGAACTTGTCTGGCGTGACCTCCACGCAAAGCAGCATGTCGACACTGGGTACCGGTGCAACGGCCGGCCACGGCGCGGGCAGCAGCATGGGCGGCCAGATCAGCAACTCGATCCAGCGCGGCATGGCCCCCCTGAACAACATTGGCAACATGATGGGGGGCAAGTAATGAATCGCACTCTTCTGATCCTCGCCCTGCTGAGCAGCGCCACTGCATGGGCAGACGACTCCGCGGTGATCAACAACAGCGGAAAAAACTACAACGGCAACTTCTCGATCAACCAGTCGGCCGGCATCCAACAGCAAACGGCCAACAACCGTGCCATCACACTGGGTGGACAAGCCACCACCGTCAATATCCAAAACCTGAACGGCAAGGTCGATCCGTCGCTGAACGCCAAGGCCGCGATCGCAGGAACCTCTTTTACCAATGGCAACGGCATGCTGGGCATCAACCAGACAGCCGGGGCGAATAACCAATCAATCAATGCCGTGCGGGTCAGCATCAACCCTGGCCCGCAAAGCATCGACGACAGCGTCCTGTTGCAGCAGAACACGACGACGCTGGCAACCGACTCAGGGTTCACCCCTACCACTGGCAGTCGCCAGGTCGTCACAAGCGACCAGGCCTTCACAGGCAGCCGAGGAGTGATTCAGGTGAACCAGAGTGCAGGGGTGGGGAACCGAGTGGCTAACACCCTGGGCATCACTATCAAGTAAATGCTTGGTAGTACTCGCTAGACCGTACCAACACTTAACCAACTAAATTAGAAGCAAGGAGAAACACCATGAAACCTCAAATGGCTCTGAAACCAATGGTTTTCGCTCTGGCCGCGCTGATGGCTGCTGCTGCACAAGCAAATGGTGGTGGCTGGCATCCGGCCCCTCAACCCACCGGGGTTGTGGCCGCTGTTGTGACAGACGTACAAAATAGCGCTGGCAACAAGTTCGACGACACCAAAACCGAAAACAACGCTTCGGCCGATGGCTCGGTAAACAGCAACAGTGGTAACACTGGGGTCAACGTCCAGGCTGGCAGTGGCAACCAAGCAGACAACTCTGCTGCCATCTCCAGCGCCAAAGGCGACTTCGCGTCGGTATTCGCCGTGGTCGATGTCAATCAAAACAGCTTGCTGAACACCTACTCCAACAAAGGCACGCAAAACAACGCCTCCCTGGACAAATCGCTTAACAGCAACTCTGGCAACCTGGGTTACAACGGCCAGGCCGGTCAAGGCAACCAGGGTAAAAACAACATGGCAATCACTACCGCTGACGGCAATAACATCGCGGCAGCGGCCAACACCGAGCAAAACTCGCTCGGCAACAGCTACCTGAACGCTGCTGCTACCAGCCACGGTTATGGCTATGGCTATGGCGGCAAACCTCAGTATGTGTCCAACAACTCGAGCCTCGACAGCTCGGTTAACAGCAACTCCGGCAACGTAGGCGTAAACCTGCAGTCGGGCTTGGGCAACCAAAGCAGCAACAGCCTGTCCATCGGTCAGGGTTGCAGCAGCTGCGCCAGCGGCGTTCGCTTCTGATCCAACGGGGCCTTGGCAACAAGGCCCTTTTTTATTCCAGTGTCCAACAGGTCATTCGATCATGCGCCTCGCGACCCTCACCCTCCTGATGTTGCTCACCGGCCCAACATGGGCAGGCACGATGGCGATCTCCGCCATGCCCGGCGGTGCAGTCATCTATAAAAAGGTCGAGAGTATCCGTGAGCGTCGGTTCGCCAACCTGGTGGAACAGAAAACCGATTTCAGCTGCGGTGCTGCGGCACTTGCCACCATCCTGCGCCAAGCCTACTGGCTGGACGTCGACGAAGAACACATCATCAAAGGCATGCTGGTCAACGCCGACCAGAACCTGGTACGCACCCAGGGTTTTTCCATGCTGGACATGAAGCGCTATCTCGAAAGCATCGGCATGCGTGCCCGGGGCTACAAGATCGCACCAGACACTCTGGTGACCGTGAAGATCCCTGTGGTGGTGCTGCTGGAAATCCGGGGCTACAAGCACTTCGTGGTGATGCAACGCGCAGACAAGGACTGGGTATACATCGGCGACCCGGTGCTGGGCCACAAACGCTATTCGCGCGACGATTTCGTCAAGGGTTGGAATGGCATCGTATTTGCGGTGTTGGGCGAAGGTTATGACAAGGCCAATGTCCTGCTTGACCCGCCTACCCCTCTCAGTGCCAAGAACAAACTGAATGAATTCAGACCCGTGGGCGATGCCGAGCTGATGGACTTCGGTTTTATCCAAAGCGACTTCTTCTAAGAAGCGCCATTAGGGGCAGGAAGCTCCAGGAGCGAGAGATGAACACTTCCCGTTGGCTGACGGTCTTGTGTCTGGCAGCCTCAATGCCCGCTTATGCTTCATCGGGGTTCAAGCCTATCGAACTGAAAGACTCGGAAATGGCCGAGTTGCGTGGTCGTTATGTGATGCCGGGGCGGATCATCAGCTTCGGCATCGTCATGAGCAGCACCTGGACCAACTCGGTGGGTGACTCGATCACCGGCAAAGCCAGCATGCAGATCGACAAGGCGACCATCACCCCGCAGTTTTACGTACAGACCGTCGGCGTCAAAGGCACGGGCACCAACCAGACCACAGGCACCGGTTCGGTAGTCGGCGGCGCGGGCCTGGGCAGCGGCCAAGGCGTGACCCAAAGCGTGCGTGCGGCCGGCGATGGCAACACCGCTTACAACAATGTCGGCATCAACGTCACCGAAAACGGCCTCGCACCGGGCAACCTGGTGCAATCAGGCCAGGTGCTGGTCGCCGGAGGCGTGGTCACCGGCAGCAGTGCGGCAGGCGATGTTGCCGTTTCGGCCAGGAACGGTGGCTTGCAAATGGCCATTCAGGCCAATAACAACCAGGGCAACAGCCTTCAACAGATCGGTGCTGGCAATGTACTGCAAGGTACGGTGCTTACCGGCAACACGAATTTTGTCAACAATATGACCCAGCTCAACATTGTCATGGGCAACAGCCTGAACAATGGCGCGCTGAACTGCAATCTTGACCAACTCAAAGGCCTACGCACTCTCGGATATTGAACTACGCTGAGCCTCGACACTTTACGCATTAAAAAAGGACGGCTTATTTCATGCATCGATCGCTATCATTACGTGCGGTTGTTTGTTTAAGTACGCTCTTACCTGCGTCCATGTTGTATGCCGCGCCGGACGCCGATATCGAGACGCTCAAACAAGAACTCTTGGAACTCAAACAGCGTTACGACGTGCAGCAAAAGGCCCTGGCGGTGCTGGAACAACGGGTGCGCCAGGTCGAAGACCAGCCGGCGACTCCAGCGCCCAAACGTCTGGCAAAATCCCCGTCGGACTTCAAAAAAGGTGGGACCACCGTCGCAGGTACAGGCGCGGCAGCTGCCTCCGGGGGAGCGGGTGGCGGCGGCAGTTCCTATGGGCAGTCGCTTAAGGACGACTCGGCGCCTGCGCAAAGCGTCAGCAACCTTTACAACGAAGCCAGCGGCTTCTTCGGCAACGGCAAATTCAGCTTCGAAACCGGCATAACTTATGCGCGCTACGACGCCCGTCAGTTGACCGTCAACGGTTTCCTCGCTCTGGACTCGATTTTCCTGGGTAATATCAACCTTGACCGAATCAAGGCGGATAACTGGACGCTGGACCTGACCGGACGCTACAACGTCGATAACCGCTGGCAATTCGACGTCAACGTGCCAGTGGTCTACCGCGAGTCCACCTACCAATCCGGCGGTGCCGGCAACAATGCCCAGGCCACGTCGGAAGCGTCAGTGACCCGCGACCCGACCATCGGCGATGTCAACTTCGGTGTCGCTTACAAGTTCCTCGACGAAACCGCCAACTTGCCGGATGCAGTCGTGTCGGTGCGGGTCAAGGCGCCAACGGGTAAAGAGCCGTTTGGCATCAAACTGGTCAAGCAAACCACCAACGACAACCTCTACGTGCCGGAAAGCCTGCCCACCGGCAATGGCGTCTGGTCGGTCACGCCGGGCATTTCCCTGGTCAAGACGTTCGACCCGGCGGTGTTGTTTGGCTCGCTCTCCTATACCCATAACTTCGAGGACTCATTTGACGATATCAGCAGTGACGTGAATCAGAAGGTCGGCGGCAAAGTCCGCCTGGGTGACAGCTTCCAGTTCGGCGTCGGTGTCGCCTTCGCCCTCAACGAGAAGATGAGTATGTCGTTCTCGGTTTCCGACCTGGTCCAACGCAAGAGCAAGCTCAAGCCAGACGGCGGGGATTGGCAATCGGTGGTCTCCAGCGACGCCAACGCCGGTTACTTCAACGTGGGCATGACCATCGCGGCGTCGGATAACCTGACGATCGTGCCGAACCTGGCCATTGGCATGACGGATGATGCGCCGGACTTCACCTTCAGCCTGAAATTCCCGTACTACTTCTAAACCGCGCACAGGGAAAAGCCCCGCAACGATAAGGGTCGTTGCGGGGCTTTTCGGTTTACCCGCCCTAGCGGATCTGGTGTTTGTGCAACAACCGGTAAAACGTCGGCCGGGAAATCCCCAGCACACGGGCCGCGACACTCAGGTTGTCGCTGTGCCGGTTGAGCACATCGCACAGCGCCTGGCGTTCGGCGCGGTGTTTATAGTCTTCCAGTGTAGCCATCGGCGACGAAATTGCCTGCTGACTCTGCAAACCCAGATCAACGGCTTCGATTTGCCGCCCTTCGGCCAGCACCAGGCCTCGGCGCACGCGGTTGGCCAGCTCACGCACATTGCCCGGCCAAGGGTGGTGCCCCATGGCCACCAGGGCGTCTTCGCTGAAGCTGCGGGGGCGGCGCCCGGTTTCCTGGCTGTAGAAGCGCGCAAAGTGGTTGGCCAGCATGGCGACGTCACCGTGGCGCTCGCGCAACGGCGCCGTGACTACTTGCAGCACATTCAAACGGTAATACAAGTCTTCACGAAACGTACCCTTCGCCACGGCCGCTTCCAGGTCGACGTGGGTCGCCGCCAGCACTCGCACATCCACCGGGATCGGCTGGCTGCCGCCGACGCGTTCGATCTGTTTTTCCTGCAGGAATCGCAGCAGGTTGGCCTGCAGCTCCATCGGCAAATCGCCGATCTCATCAAGAAACAACGTGCCGCCATTGGCCGCTTCGATCCGCCCGATCTTACGCTGGTGGGCGCCGGTAAACGCGCCCTTTTCGTGGCCAAACAGTTCGGATTGGATCAGGTGTTCCGGGATCGCGCCGCAGTTGATCGCGACAAACGGCTTGGCATGGCGCTGGGATTGGCGGTGCAGGGTTTTGGCCACCAGCTCTTTGCCGGTGCCGCTGTCGCCGCGGATCAGGACCGGGGACTCGGTGGGCGCCAATTTGGACAATAACTTGCGCAGCTCGCGGATCGGTCGGCTGTCGCCCAGCAGTTCATGTTCAGGCTCGTCCACCGCGGTGTAGCCCTTGCCCCGCAGCCGTGCCATGCCAAAGGCGCGGCCGAGGGTGACCTGCACCCTGGACACATCGAACGGCAAGGTATGGAAGTCAAAAAACCATTCGCAGACAAAATCGCCGACATTCTGCAAGCGCAACACCTCTTGGGTGAGCACCGCGATCCACTCGGTGCCGCTGCGGCTGATCAGTTCCTTGACGGCTTCGGGCCGCTCCAGGTGATACGGCTGCAAGCGCAGCAAGCCGACATCGCAGGATCGCTCCCCCACGGCCGCCAACGTACAACTGTCCACCTCCCACCCCGCCGCACGCAAACCCGGTAACAACTCATAGCAGTCATCACAGGGGTCGACCACGAGCAAGCGGCGCTGCACAGGTGTAACAATCATGACTATTCCTTGGCGCCAGAATTGCTAAAGTTATTTATAAACAAAGGTTTGTGACGCCCGGCAATTACAGTATCAAAATCTTGACAGTTGCCTTGTATCGTTTTGCTATATGTCTTGGCAAAAAGCCACTCGACCGTCACATCCCAGCAAAAAAGTTGTACCTGCCGAATCGCGTATTCAGCTTTCAAAACAGCCGCTTACATGACGTCAATCACAGAAAGTTGAAAATTGTTGCTCTAACATGTGACCCGTACCCCGCCATCGCGCATCAGTACAAGTAACTCGCCGCACGGTCAGCCCAGCCGACGGCACTCACTTGATTGGGCATTTAGAGAGAAGACCCACATGAACGCCCCGCTCCGCATCAACGAAGCTCTTTTGATCGCAGACCGTGCTTTCCAACCCTTCCAGTGCGTGGCCTGGCACGATGGCAACGGTGCCCTCAGCCTGAGCGTCATCGACCGCACCAATACCCGCATCGGCACTAAACAACTGTCGTCGAGCGCGTATACCGACCCGGCACAACTGGAAGATTTGTTGTTGCAGGCGCGCGCCGAGCTCGATAAAGATGGCTACCAGTTGCAGTCCTGGGCCATGCCGAAGTAATCCGAAACTGCAACTTGCGAGCACTGTATTGTAAAAGACAGGGCTCGCAAGTTCAGTATTAAACGCCGACGTTCTAACTTGGCGTATCGAACACTTTGTGTGGCACCTTGAGAATAAACCGCTCAATCGCTTGCGCCGCACCGTCTTCGAGATTGCTGCCGGTGACCACATCCGCCTGACGCTTGACGGGCTCTTCAGCCTGCCCCATGGCAATCGACAATCCGGCCACATGAAACATTGCCGGGTCGTTGCCACCATCGCCAATCACTGCGGTCTGTGCCAACGGCACTCCGAGGTGCGCGGCCAAGGCTTTCAAGGCCTCGCCTTTGTTGGCTTTCATGGCGGTCACATCCAGGTAGATCGGTTGCGAACGCGAGACCTGGGCCAAGCCCTGCACCTTGGGCTGCAATTGCGCTTCCAGCTCCATCAATAATTGCGTGTTGCGACTGGCGGCGACGATCTTGTCGACCCGATCCAGGTACGGTTCAAAACTCTCCACCACCAGCGGCCCATAACCCAGGCCAGCGGTTTCAACTGCCACCATGGGCCCAGGCGGATCGCGCCGCAGCCATTCACCATCGGCAAACAGCCAGACTTCCACGTCCGGCTCGCCGGAAAACAGCGCCAATGCCACCAGCGCCGCCTCCGCCGGGAGCCGGTGCGCGACCAGCACGCTGCCGTCAGGGTTGACCAGTGTGCCACCATTGAAGCCCGCCACCGGCACGTCGATGCCAAACGCTTCGACCATATGCATCATGGCCTTGGGCGGACGCCCGCTGGCCAGGCTGAATAACACGCCGGCTTCACGCAAGGCACGAACCGTTGAAAGGGTGCGTTGGGTCGCGGTGTGATCCGGGCGCAACAAAGTGCCGTCCATATCACTCAACACAAACCGGATGGGATGCTTCGCAGTATCACTCATCCGAGCGAGTGCCAGGCACGGCCATCGCGGGCCAGCAACGCATCGGCCGCCGCCGGACCATCTTCACCGGCCTTGTAGGCCTGGATCCCGTCGTCTTCCTTCCACGCATCGAGAAACGGCTGCACCGCACGCCAGCCGTTTTCGATGTTGTCGGCGCGCTGGAACAGGGTCTGGTCGCCGGTCATGCAGTCGTAGATCAAGGTTTCGTAACCCGTCGACGGCTGCATTTCGAAGAAGTCTTCGTAGGCAAACCCCAACTCAATGTTGGCCATGTCCAAGGTCGGCCCAGGCCTTTTCGCCAGCAGGTCGAACCACATGCCTTCGTTGGGCTGGATCTGGATCTTGAGGAACGTGGGCCGCAGCTCATTCACTTCGGTGTCGCGGAACTGCGCATAAGGCGCCGGCTTGAAGCAGATCACGATCTCGGTATCGCGAATGCTCATGCGTTTGCCGGTGCGCAGATAGAACGGCACACCCACCCAGCGCCAGTTGTCGATCATCACTTTCAGGGCGACAAACGTTTCGGTGCTGCTGTCGGGCGCGACGTTGGCCTCGTCGCGATAACCGGGAACCGGCTTGCCACCAATCTCTCCGGCGCTGTACTGGCCACGCACCGAATTGGCCCGCGCATCCTCTGCGGACCAAGGGCGCACGGCACCGATCACCTTGGCCTTTTCACCCCTCACAGCGTCGGCACCAAACGCCGCCGGCGGTTCCATGGCGACCATTGCCAACAGCTGGAACAGGTGATTAGGCACCATGTCACGCAGGGTGCCGGTTTTTTCGAAGAAATTGCCCCGGGTTTCCACGCCGACGGTTTCGGCGGCGGTGATCTGTACGTGGTCGATGTAATGGTTGTTCCAGAACGCCTCGAACAGCACGTTGGAGAAACGGCTGATCAGGATGTTCTGTACCGTTTCCTTGCCCAGGTAATGGTCGATGCGATAGATCTGCTTCTCGCTCATCACTTTGAGCAAACAGGCGTTCAAGGCTTCGGCGGTGGCCAGGTCGGAACCGAACGGCTTTTCGATCACCACGCGGCGGAAGTGATCGTCGCTCTCCGTCAACAAACCGGCACTGCCCAGGCGCTGCACCACGTCACTGAAGAAGCGCGGCGCGGTGGCCAGGTAGAACACCGCATTGCCGGTGCCGCTGTCGGCGATTTTTTCGGCGATGTCCGCGTAGGTGCTGTCGTCGAGGAAATCACCCTCGACGTAGCTGATACCTTTGGCCAACTGCGCCCACAGCTGTGGGTCCAGTGCGTTGTCGGCATTGCCCTTGACCTTGCTCGCGGCTTCGGTGCGAATGAAGTCCTCGAGTTTCTTGGCAAAGTCAGCATCGCTGATGGCGTTGTGATCAACGCCGACAATGCGCAAGCCATTGCCCAGCAGCCCGTCACGACTCAGGTTGTACAGCGCCGGCATAAGCAGGCGCTTGACCAGGTCGCCGTGGGCACCAAACAGAAACAGCGTAGTGGGAGGAGCGGGTTCGGCCTTGGGTTTCTTGCCGTTGGCGGTCATTTTTTGGACGTCTCCACGTGACCACCGAAGCCAAAGCGCATGGCAGACAACATCTTGTCACCGTAGGTGCTCTGTTGGCGCGAGCGGAAACGCGCAAACAACGACGTGGACAGCACCGGCACCGGCACGGCTTGTTCCATGGCGGCTTCGATGGTCCAACGGCCTTCGCCGCTGTCGGCAACCGAGCCGGAGTAGCCCTCGAGTTTCGGGTCGGTGGCCAGGGCGTCGGCGGTCAGGTCCAGCAGCCAGGACGACACCACGCTGCCACGACGCCAGACTTCGGCGATATCGGCAACATTCAGGTCGAAACGTTGGTCTTCTGCGAGGTTTTCCGAGTTTTTGGTCTTGAGGATGTCAAAGCCTTCGGCAAACGCCTGCATCATCCCGTACTCGATACCGTTGTGAATCATCTTCACGAAGTGCCCCGAACCTGCAGGGCCTGCATGAATGTAACCGTGCTCGGCGCGGGGGTCTGCGGCGGCCGAGCGGTCCTTGGTACGCGGGATGGAACCCAGGCCCGGCGCCAGGCTGGCGAAGATCGGATCAAGGCGCTGCACGGTCGCGGCGTCGCCGCCGATCATCATGCAGTAGCCACGCTCCAGGCCCCAGACGCCGCCCGAGGTGCCGACGTCGACGTAGTGCAGGCCTTTTTCCGACAGGGCCTTGGCACGACGCACGTCGTCCTTGTAGTTGGTGTTGCCGCCGTCGATGATCACGTCACCGTGGTCCAGCAGGTCGCTCAGTTCATTGATGGTGTTTTCGGTGGGGTCGCCTGCCGGCAACATCACCCACACGGCGCGAGGCTTCTGCAGCCCGGCGACCAGCGCCTTCAAATCGGCAACGCCGGTGGCGCCCTCTTCGCTCAGGCCTTTGACAAATGCTTCGTTACGGTCGTAAACAACGGTGGTATGCCCATTGAGCATCAGGCGCCGCGCAATATTACCGCCCATGCGGCCTAGTCCAATAATCCCCAGTTGCATGTGCTGATGCTCCTAACTACTAAAAAATGTGTGACATAGTTTATAGCGCAATGAGGCTAATGAGGGTTAGTTCAGAGCGGATCGGTATAGTTTCATGAGAAAAAGTAGCCAGCATTTCACCATTACCGCCGCAAAAGTCACACGACCGCCAAAAATAAAAAAGTTCCCTTGATACATAAAAGAATTCAGAATTGCTTCCGACTGATGCCCAGAACCTCCAATCATGCGTTCTGGCACCGCGATCTACCGGCTATTTGCGAGGTAAGCAATGAGCACAGCACAGATGACCCGCCCGCCACAGACCCTCTACGTCAGCATCCGTCGCGACGAGTTGCGCCAATTGAAGGCCGAACGCGACCAACTGCAACAGGAAGTCTTGCGCCTGCGCTCGCACCTGCAAGGCCAACTGGATCAGCCTTCCAGCACACAGCCCGCCCTCTGCTGAGCGGTTTTGTAAGGTAACTCCTACAAAAAACTCACAAAGTTTTCACATCTCCTTCACGATACTCGCGCCCGAAGGGCCGCCTTACACAAGGGCGGCCTCTGCTGCGTGCGTCCCTGCGCGTCAGCTGAAAAATTATCGGGTTGGAGCGCTGGATGGCGATGTTCAAACGCAGCACTACGTCTGCGAAAGGTTTTGATTGGGCCGGCCTGGGTTGGCTGTTCCTGTTCTTCTGGTACTTCTCGGGTATTACCCAACTGCTGATTCAACTGACCGGCACTTCCGGTTTCAGTGGCTTTCGCCAAGCCTTCTTCATGAGTGCGTTGTGGTTGGCGCCGATGTTGTTATTCCCGCGCCGTACTCGCCTGCTGGCCGCCTTGATCGGAGTGGTGCTGTGGGCTTGCTCCATGGCCAGCCTGGGTTATTTCTTCATCTATCAGCAGGAATTCTCCCAGAGCGTCATCTTCATCATGTTCGAGTCGAACATTTCTGAAGCGGGCGAATACGCCACCCAATATTTCGCCTGGTGGATCGTGCTGGCATTCATTGCCCACACCGCCTTCGCCATCTTCCTGTGGACGCGCTTGCGCCCGGTTTACCTGCCTCGCGGCCAGTCGATACTGGCAGCGGTAGCCATTGTGCTGGCCGTCGTCGGCTACCCGTTGGTCAAGCAGATCGCCACGAGCGAAACCATGGAACTGGCCATCGACCGCTTTGAAACCCGCATCGAGCCGGCTGTGCCGTGGCAGATGATCGTCGCCTACCGCCGCTACACCGAGCAACTGGACAACATGCAAGGCATGCTGACCAGCGCCAGCCAGATCCCGCCGTTGAAAAACCTCAAGGACAGCATGGCCGGCCAGCCTTCGACCCTGGTGCTGGTGATCGGCGAGTCCACCAACCGCCAACGCATGAGCCTCTATGGCTACCCGCGCAATACCACGCCGGAGCTGGACAAGCTGCGTGACCAGTTGGCCGTGTTCGACAACGTCATCACCCCGCGCCCCTACACCATTGAAGCGCTGCAACAGGTGCTGACCTTCGCCGACGAAGAGAACCCGGACCTGTACCTCAAGACGCCGTCGATTGTCAGCGTGATGAAACAGGCCGGTTACAAGACCTTCTGGATCACCAACCAGCAGACCATGACCAAGCGCAACACCATGCTCACGACCTTTTCCGAACAGGCCGACGAGCAGGTCTACCTGAACAACAACCGCAACCAGAACGCCCGCCAATACGACGGTGACGTGCTGGCGCCATTCGCCAAGGCCCTGACCGACCCCGCCGAGCGCAAGCTCATCGTGGTCCACCTGCTGGGCACGCACATGAGCTACCAGTACCGCTATCCGCCAACCTTCGAGAAGTTCACCGATCGCCAGGGTGTTCCGGACGCTATCACCGATGCCCAGTTGCCGATCTACAACAGCTACGACAACGCCGTGCTGTACAACGACTTCGTGGTGTCGAGCCTGATCAAGGACTACGCCAAGACCGACCCCAACGGTTTCCTGCTGTACCTGTCGGACCACGGTGAAGACGTATTCGACTCCGCCGGCCACACCACCCTGGGCCGCAACGAAGGCAAGCCGACGGCGCCGATGTACACCATCCCGTTCATGGCCTACGCCTCACCGAAATGGCGCGAAACCCACGACTGGAAATTTGCCGGCGACCTGCAACGGCCCTACAGCAGCTCGCAGCTGATCCACACCTGGGCCGACTTGGCCGGCCTGAATTTCGATGAGCTGGACCACAGCAAAAGCCTGGTCAGCGACAGCTTCAAACCGCGCCCGTTGTTGATCGGCAACCCCTATGAGCGCCAGCAGAAAGCGCTGATCGACTTTAGCCTGATCAAACCGAAGACGGCCGAAAACGACGGCGTGGCACTCAAGTAAATACCGCCTTGTAACAGAACGATAACAATCATTCTCGTTTACACCTAAAGTTCCACGCCTCCTTTCGTCTTTGAGCCAAGGCCTTTTCTTACTGAGAAGGCCACAAAGACGACAAGGAGTCTTCCGCGATGTTCGCGCCCTTTACCCGTTCCATGACCGTTACCCTCGGCCTGTTCAGCCTGGCGCTGAGCCCGGAACTGCTGGCTGAAACCGACCCCGAACAGACACCCGCCACCGCGCTGGAGCTGGGCAGCACCCACATCAGCGCCGAAGGCCTGGGCGCCAATACCGAGCACACCGGGGCCTATACCACCGGCTCGATGAGTACCGCCACCCGGCTGAACCTGTCGATCAAGGAAACGCCTCAATCCATTTCGGTGGTCACCCGCCAACAGATGGACGATTTCAATCTCAATACCCTGACCGACGCTTTGCGCCAGACCACCGGCGTGACGGTCCAGCATCTGGATTCGGACCGGGCCGGGTATTCCTCCAGGGGTTATTCGATCAATAACTTCCAGGTGGACGGCATGCTCAATACGTTCGGGCGCATGAAGTCCGACTCGGACACCATCATCTACGACCGTATCGAAGTAGTACGCGGCGCCACTGGCCTGACAACCGGTGCCGGCGACCCCTCGGCGACCGTCAACATGATCCGCAAGCGCCCGACCGCGCAATGGCAAGCCAAGACCGGCGTCAGCGGCGCCAGCCATGACAACTACTACAGCTACCTGGATGTGGGCGGCCCGCTGGCCTTTGACGGACGGCTGCGCGGGCGCACGGTGATGGCTTACCGTGACAGCCAATCCTTTCGCGACAACTACGCGCTGCAACGGGAAGTCGGCTACGGCATTCTGGAGGCCGACCTGACGGACGACACCGTGGTAGCCGTCGGCTTCGACTACCAGAACAAGCACGTGCAAGGCAGCTCCTGGGGCACCCTGCCCTACTGGAACAGCGACGGCAGCAAGGCCCGCCTGTCGCGCTCGGCCAACCTCGCGGCCGACTGGAGCTCCTGGCCCCTGAAGGACAAGACCACCTTCGCCTCCATCGATCACACACTGGCGACGGACTGGCGCCTGAAAGCCGCCTACACCCATCGGCAAAGCGATACCGACGGCAAGGTGTATTACGGCGGCGCCGGTTTTCCGAATGCCGATGGCAGCGGCATGACGGCCTGGACCAACCAGATGGTCGGCACCTCGAAAATGGATGTGGTCGACTTCAACCTGGCCGGCACCTACGCGCTGTTGGGGCGCGAGCATGCGTTGATGCTGGGTTATGGCGAATCCGAGCAGCGCGATACGTCACCCTTCCAACGTTTTGCAACGCCCCAAGGCTACGAGACCATCGAAGACTGGAAACACATGGGCGGCATCGGCAAATTCCCCGACCGCACCACCGGCCTCAAGGGCGAACACAGCAGCAAAAAACAAAAGGCCGGCTACCTCGCCACACGCTTGAGCTTGACCGACACGCTGCATGCGGTACTGGGCAGCCGCTATGGCAGCTGGGAAATCGAAAGCGCCTCGCCCACGTACAACCTCGACAATCAATTGACCGCCTCAAGCAAATCCAGCCAGACCCACACAGACATGTGGACACCTTACGCGGGCCTGCTCTACGACCTGACACCGGAATACACGGTGTACGCCAGCTACACCGACATCTTCAACCCGCAGGACGAGCGCAACGCCAGCAAGCAATACCTCGAACCAGTGGTTGGCAGTAACTACGAAATCGGCCTCAAGGGCAGCCTGCTCAACGAACGCTTGAACCTGGCCACCGCGTATTTCTGGAGCACCCAGGATAACGTCGCCGAACTCGACAATGCGGCCCCGCCGGACCCGATCACCCGCGAGCAGTTCTACAAATCCGGTGGCAAGGGCAACAAGGTGCAGGGCTTTGAAGTGGAGGTGTCCGGCGAAGTCATGCCGGACTGGAACCTCACGGCGGGCTACACCTACACCCATTCGCTCAACGGCGATAAACAACGCAACAACACTGGCCAGCCGATGAATATGCTGAAGGTGTCGACAGCCTATCGTTTACCGGGCGAATGGCGCGGGTTGACGGTGGGCGGCGCGGTGAACTGGCAGAGCGACTTCTACGACTTCGCCGAGCGGCCGATCGGCGGCCGGGACCAAGAGGGTTACCTGCTCACCGAATCCACCAAGATCACCCAACAGGCCTATACCGTGGTCAACCTGATGTCGCGCTACCAGTTCGACGAGCATGTTTCGGCTTCGGTTAACGTCAATAATCTATTCGATGAAAAATATTATGAACGCGTCGGTTTTTATAATGGCGTGTACTGGGGCGACCCGCGCTCGATAACCTTGGCTCTCGACTGGAAACTCTAACCGCCCTCCGCCGAAGTTAACAACATTGTTAACTTTGGGAGTTCTCCACGTTAATACCCACTTAATAAGCTGCCCGCACAATCGCCCCATGAATCTGATCAAGGACCGAGCGGATACCGACCACACTGAATGGGAACACCTTGATGAAACCCTCGATTTTGATGCTTGCCGGCCTGCTGACCCTGACTTCCGCGGCGGCTTTTGCAGAAGGCGGCTCGGAGCGCTCGAAGGAGTTCTACAATAACTTCACCTTCACGCAGCAGAAACTCCACGGCAGTAATGAACAAACTGCCTCCGCTGACGGTAAAACTTTAAAGCGCGACACAGCTGATCAATCCAGCACCGAGGCACAACCTAAAAGTTAAGTTAACTTTTATTTAACTCGCATCACCCTGTGCCAATCCGCTCTGTTGGCAAAGGTTAACTTGGCGCCATTCAATGGCGCCTTTTTTTGCCTGTGCCTTATTACAGTGGTTTGTTCCAGAACAACATACGCCCATGGGCCGGATCAAATACCGAGTCGTCAAAACCGAACTTGCGGTACGCCGACTGCGCCACAGCATTGCCCTCGAGCACTTCCAGGGTGATCTTGCAGCAGCCACGCTGACGGGCGATTTCCTCGACCTTATGCAGCATTTTCTGGCTCAGCCCCAGGCCCCGGAACCGATTCATCACGGCGACATCGTGGACATTGACCAGCGGGCGACAGGCGAAGGTGGAAAACCCTTCAAAGCAATTGACCAATCCCGCAGGCTCGCCGCCCACGAATGCCAGGACACTGAACGCATGCGGGCGCTTGGCCAGTTCAGCCGGCAGTTGTTGCAACAGGTCGGCGGGCAAGCTGTGGCCGCCCCCCATTGGGTCTTCAGCGTAATGATTGAGCAGCAGGGCAATGGCCTCGGCATGCACAGGATTGGTGTAGCTGGCTTGCAGCACCAGGATTTCAGGGGTATCCATTTCCGTCCTCGATAACGACAAACAAGGGAATCAGTTCCCTTTGAGGAGGACGATTGTAAGCGTGGAGCAGGCGCTAGATGAAGGAGATTAACTACAAATAGCTGCCGGAAGGCGCGAAGGTTACCCGCATCAAAAGCGGCCATAGGACTTGCACCAGGCTTTTTCCTACCCCCCAAAGCGCTGCAATTGCATCTCCTGCAAGCGGCTCAAGGTTCGTCGGAAGGGGAATTCCAGATAGCCTTCGGTGTAGAGGCTTTCCAACGGCACTTTAGCCTCGATGAACAGCGGCACCTTGCGGTCATAGCATTCATCCACCAGGGCGATAAAGCGCCGCACGCTGTCATCGTGTACTGACAACTCGGGCAATTCGCGATCACCGGCCGCTACTCGCTGGACACCGTCCTCGGTGCCTCGGGCAATCCGTCCCGGTCGCTTTTGTGCGCTCAGGTTGGGGACCTCACCCAACAGGATCGCCTTGAAACGATCACACAGCAGCATGAAATCCATCGCTGCCAAAGGTTGCTCGCACAGGTCGGCATACCGGCACCACAACACCGTGTCGCTGGCCTGCACCGCCACGATGCAGCGATGACCGACACTGATCGGGCCATGGCGCACCGCTTGGCCCTCGCTCAATTGCTCGAACACCGCCGCCAGCGCATCCGGCTGATCGACCCAATAACGTTGCACGCCGACACCCGGGTGCAAGCGATGGTCTTCGCCACCGTCCACCGCCACCACTTGCATGTACTGCTTGATCGCCGCAATGCCCGGCAGGAAACGCTCGCGATTGAAGCCACCGGCGTAGAGCTGTTCGGGCGGTTGATTGGAGGTGCAGACCATCACCACGCCTTCTTCGAACATCACCTGGAACAAACGGCCAAGGATAATTGCATCACCGATGTCACTGACGAACAACTCGTCAAAACACAGCACACGCACCTCTTGGGCCAGCTCACGGGCCAGCGCTTGCAACGGGTCATGGGTGCCGGTGAGCTGGAACGAACGCTGGTGTACCCAACCCATGAAGTGATGGAAATGCTGGCGCCGCGCAGGCACGCGCAGACTCAGGTAAAACTGGTCCATCAGCCAGGTTTTACCCCGGCCCACCGGGCCCCAGAGGTAAACCCCGAGAATCGGCGAGCGCCCCTGGTGCAAGGCTTGGTGGCAGGTCTGCAGGGCATCCACCGCACGGCGCTGGGCATCGTCGGCGACGAAGCCCAGTTGAGTGGTGGCGTATTGATAAGCGGCGAGCGGCGAGTCGAAAGTCATGCGCGCCATTATGACTTACAAGGAGATATCCAGCCGTGAAATCTTGCCCTGCTCGTTCAAGCGAAAGGTATAGCGCAGCTCGAGCGGGCTGCCGGGGAAGTTGCCGGAAACCACATTGCTGACCAATACCTTGCCGGTGCGATGCTGCACGTTGAGCACTTCGACCCTGGGCTGATAACGCTGCGCGGTGTCTTCCATCCAGCGTGCGATGGCGGCGGTGCCGACCTGATGCGCGCCCTCATCGAACACGTTGGCGTCGTCAGCAAAACAATGGGCGACGGCCGAAGTGTCGCAGGCATTGGTTGCCGCAATGTAGGCGGCGATGGCCGGGGCCAGATCAGCGTGGGACATGGCACAGCTCCTTTGTGATGAGTTATGACGCCATGCTAAACCAGGGCTGTGTCAGTTTTTGTCAGGAGTGAACGGCGAGGAATGCTGCTGCTCCATCAACTTGCGCCAGCCCCGCAACCAATCACTGCGGCGCCCCGGATAGCGCTCGCCGCGGGACTCGGCGGCAGCCACGCGATCGGTGCGAAAGGTGCGATACGCGTCTCGCAGTTCGCACCAGGCCACGATCACCCGCACCTCATTGAGAAAGCCCAGCGCCAGGGGCCAGATCAGCCGCTGGCTCTGGGTCTGGCTCGCGTCGGCGTAATCGATGTGCAGCTTGGCCTGGTTGCGAATGGCTTCGCGAAACACATTGAGCGGTACGCGGTTTTCCGGGTAGCCGAACCCTGGCGGGCCAGGTAGCAGCGTCGGGTTGCGTAACGCTTCCTGGGCGGCGGGGTCCAGCACGTCGGCAATTTTTGCCAAGGCGTTGGCCGCCGCATGGCTCAAGACATCGTCGCCACGCTGATCCACATAGCGCAGACCAAGCACGATGGCTTCGGTTTCCTCGGCATTGAGCATCAAGGGCGGTAAAAACAGCCCGCTGCGCAACACATACCCAACTCCGGCCTCGCCAAAAATCGGTGCGCCCAGCGCGGTCAATTCGGCGATGTCGCGATACAGCGTGCGCTCGGACACCTCCAACTGCGCCGCCAGTACGGCAGCGGTCACCGGACGCTTCTTGCCCCGCAGAGCCTGGAGCAAAGTCAGTAGACGAGTGGTACGCGACACGTTGAGCCCATCAAAAAAAGAAAGTGGCACAGCTTAGCAGAGCACCCTGTCAGAAAATGTCAGCAGCCGCTCGGCCGCCGATTATCCGGGACGAAAAAAAACGGCCTGTCGGCCGTTTTTTTAATTGCGTGGTTTACGCAAGGCTCTTGCTGACCACCTCGAACACATCGCTCGATAGCTCACCGGAAGCTCGAATACGCTCCAGTTCCGCCTTCATCAGCGCCTGCCGCGCGCTGTCGTATTTGCGCCAGCGGGTCAACGGCGCCAATTGACGCGAGGCGATCTGCGGGTTGAAGCCGTTCAACTGAATCACCAGGTCCGCCAGGAAACGATAGCCCGAGCCGTCCGCGGCGTGGAAGTTGATCAGGTTCTGCCCGGCAAACGCGCCCACCAGTGCACGCACTTTGTTCGGGTTCTTGATGGTGAACGCCGGATGTTCCATCAACGCCTTGACCCGCGCCAGCCCGCCCGGCAACACGCTGCCGGCCTGCACGCTGAACCACTGGTCCATGACCAGCGGGTTGTCCTTGAAGTTCTCGGCAAACACCGCCAAGGCCTTGGCTTTTTCCGCCTCGAACGGCGAATTCACCAACACCGCCAACGCGGTCAGGCGTTCAGTCATGTTGTCGCTGGTGTCGAACTGGTCCAACGTCGCCGCCAGCACTTGCGGCTTGCCGCTGAGCATCAGGTACGACAGCGCAATATTCTGCAAGGCACGCCGGGCAAAGTGCTCGGCAGCCGCTACATACGGGGTTTGCTTGGACAGTTCGCGGTTGGCCTGGTAGCGCAGCCACAAGCCGTCGAACAACTGGTCGGCCAGTTGCTTGCGGGCGAATTCACGGGCGGCATGAATGGCGTCGACGTCGGCCACTTCGCTGATTTCCGTCAGGTAGGCCTCACCCGGCAACGAGAGCATTTCGGCGACCATCGCCTGGTCCAGGCTTTCGTCGCTCAATACCGTGCGCAGAGCGTCGATCAGGCGCTGATCCAGCTTCAGCGGCTGGCCCGCCTGGTACTGGCCGATCAGCTCCTGCAACACCTGCACCGACAGTTGCTGGCCGGCATCCCAGCGATTGAACCCGTCGCTGTCGTGCTGCATCAGGAACATCAACTGATCACGGGTGTACGCAAAGCTCAGTTTCACCGGCGCCGAGAAACCGCGCAGCAGCGAAGGCAGCGGCTGTTCGTTGATATCGACGAAGGTAAAGGTCTGCTCGGCCTCGGTCACCGAAATCACGCGGGACGTGCCGGCAGCACTTGCCTCACCGGCCAGGCGCAACGCGACAGCGGCGCCCTTGCCGTCCAGCAGGCCCAATGCCACTGGAATCACGAACGGCAGCTTTTCCACCTTGTCCGGGGTTTCCGGGCAGCTTTGGCGGAAAGTCAGGCTGTAGGTTTTGGCCGCAGCATCGTAGGAATCACTCACCGCCAAGCGCGGCGTACCGGCCTGGCTGTACCAGCGCTTGAACTGGCTGAGGTCGGCACCGTTGGCGTCTTCCATGGCCTTGATGAAGTCGTCGCAGGTCACGGCCTGACCGTCATGACGCTCGAAATAGAGGTCGCTGCCTTTGCGGAAGCCTTCGGCGCCGAGCAAGGTGTGGATCATACCGACCACTTCCGAGCCCTTTTCGTACACGGTCAGGGTGTAGAAGTTGGAGATCTCGATAAAACTTTCCGGGCGCACGGCATGGGCCATCGGGCCGGCGTCTTCGGCGAACTGGTGAGTGCGCAGGTACGCCACATCCTGAATGCGCTTGACCGTGGCCGAGTTCATGTCCGCAGAGAAGCCCGAGTCGCGGAACACGGTGAAGCCTTCCTTGAGCGACAGTTGGAACCAGTCGCGGCAGGTCACGCGGTTGCCCGACCAGTTGTGGAAGTATTCATGCGCGACGATAGCCTCGACCCGCTGATGCGCGGCGTCGGTGGCGGTTTCGGCGCGGGCCAGCACGGCGCTGGAGTTGAAGATGTTGAGGCCCTTGTTCTCCATGGCACCCATGTTGAAGTCGTTGACTGCGACGATCATGAAGATGTCGAGGTCGTACTCGCGGCCGTAGGTTTCTTCATCCCAGCGCATGGATTTTTTCAGGCTGGTCATGGCGTGCTGGCACTTGTCGATATTTTCCGGCTCGACATAGATACGCAGCGCCACGGAACGGTTGGTCATGGTGGTGAAGCGGTCTTCGACACACCACAAATCACCGGCCACCAGCGCGAACAGGTACGCCGGCTTCTTGAATGGGTCTTCCCAGGTCGCCCAGTGGCGGCCGTCTTCGCCAGGACCGCTGGCAATCGGGTTGCCGTTGGACAGCAGCACCGGGTAGCTGTGTTGCTCGGCGATCACGGTGGTGGTGAAGGTACTCATCACATCCGGACGGTCGAGGTAGTAAGTGATCTTGCGGAACCCTTCGGCCTCGCACTGAGTGCAGAACATGCCGCCGGACTTGTACAAGCCTTCGAGGGCCGTGTTGGTTTCGGGGTGGATCTTGACGCTGGTGTCGAGGGTGAAGGTCTCACTCGTGGGCTGCACGGTCAGGTGGCTGTCGGTCAACTGGTAGTCAGCGTCCGTCAATTCCCGGTCAGCCAGGTTCACGCTCAACAGTTCGAGCTGCTGACCGTCCAGCACCAGCGGCGGCAAGCCGGCGCCACGTGCGGGGTTACGGCGCATCACCAGCTGCGCGTGGACCAGGCTGTGGTCCTCGAACAACTCGAAGGTCAGGTGCGTCTCATCGATCAGGTAGTCCGGCGCCTGATAGTCCTTCAGGTAAATCATCTTCGGTTGTTCGGTACGCATGGGTGGCATCCTTTTACTGATGCACGGCGAGCTGGTAGGCCGTGTACTTGCGAATATTGATGACCCCGGTGTCGAAGATCAGGTATTGGCCCTTGATCCCCAGCAGCGTGCCTTCGGCAATCGGGTTCTTGTCCAGGTTGAAGCTGACGATCTTGGTCGGATACTGCTCGATCGGGTAACGGATTTCGATCGGTTCAATGTCGGCAATCGTTTGGATGGCTTGTAGGCCAAAGCGTTCCTGCAAACTCGCCAGGCCCTCGGCGCAAGACGCGAACAACTCATCGCGCACCTGCTTGAGGTCAACCGATTGCGCATCGCCCTTGAGCAAGGCACGCCAGTTGGTCTTGTCGGCGACCTGGCTGCGGAACAGGTCTTCGACGAAACCGGACTGCTGGCGCGTGGACACCCGCACGATCGGCAGCGCCTGGCTGGCGCCCTGGTCGAGCCAACGCGTGGGCAATTGGGTGGCGCGGGTGATGCCGACCTTGATGCCCGACGAATTGGCCAGGTAGACCACATGGTCGGTCATGCAGAACTGCTCGCCCCACGCCGGATCACGGCAGGTGCCGGCGGCGTAATGACAACGCTCGGGACTCATGATGCACAGGTCGCACTGAGCCAGCTTGGTCATGCACGGGTAGCAATAACCCTGGCTGAAGCTGGTCTTGGTCTTGCGGCCGCAATGGCTGCAATGGATCGCACCCAGGTATTCCAGGCGCACATGGGTACCGATCATCGGGTTGACCGGCACCTCGGTATCGCCCAGACGAAACGCATATTGAACGGTCGGCTCACCGAGTTGCGCCGACATTTTGCTGACTGCACCGCGACCGATTTCAATCAATGGATCGCGTCCGACTTGAACAGGATGTTCGGCACCGTGGTCGACTTCGATTCACACTCCTGCGTTCCCATGTAGCCGGTGCGCTGGTCTTCCGGCAGGTTCTGGATCTCCCAGGCGATCATCGCTTGCAGCGACAGCTCCCGCTGCTCGGCGGTGAGCTTGCGGCCATCAGACCATTTGCCGATTTCCACGGCGAGCTTGAGGCTCCGGTAGATGTCCGGGGTGATGTTTTCGATCATTTCAGCAAAAGAGGACATTCAGGCTCTTCCTTAACGAATAGTGGATTTGCGACGACTGTATAAACCGCCCAACAAGCCGGTCAGGCAACCGATGGCCAGGCCACCGACATGGGCGGCATTGGCGATTTCGCCGAAACCGATCATCGAGACCAGCCCCGACAGGCACAGCACCAACCACACCAGCATCATCACCAGCACCCCACGGGGCAGGCGATAAGCCGGGTTGGGCGAGATGAGTTGATAGATCCAGCAATGCCCCAGCAGCCCATACAAGACGCCGGACAAGCCACCAAACAGGCCGGGGCCGCCATACAGGTATTGAGCGAAATTGGAGGCCAGGCTGAACAACAGCGTCAGCCCCAGCAGGTTGATACTGCCCTGGCGCGCTTCAATACGCCGCCCCAGCTCCCAGTACCACATGCCATTCATGGCCAGGTGCAGGATGCCGAAGTGGATCAGCATCGGCGTGACCAGCCGCCACCACTGGCCCGAGGCCAAGGTGTCGGCCAGCGGCGTGAACTGGATGTACTCACCCATCACCCGGAACGGCAGGAAGGTCAGCCAGCTCATCGCTTGCAGGGTTTCACCGAGCAAGGTCACCGCGCCGACGATTAGGCTCGCCAGCAGCACCAGCGCTGTCACCGGGCTATGGCGCACTTGCTGAACAAACCCCGGGCGCGTGACCGCCGCCTGCTCCGGAATATCCAGTTGCTGGTCCGGATCGCCGGCCGGAAAACGTTGATACAAGACGCGCACGTCGTCGCTGATGGTCTCGGGCACCCACAACACCTGCTCGCCCGCTTCTTCACTGACGCGATGGGGCACCTGCATGCGTTGCAGCAGTTTGACGAAACCGCCCAGGTCGACGCTCAGCGGCAAGCGTAATACGGGCACGGCACTCATGTAATCACCTCGGGGCGCTCAACGTCGACCCATACGAATTTATGCGGATCGAGGCGGGTTTCCTGATCCAATCGATACGCCACCAGCTTGCCGTACAGCACCGCGCTGTAGTCCAGGCAGGCCCGGTTCGGACGGATCGGCGCCGGTTTGCCGCTGCGCCAGTAATGCCCGACGAACAGCACAGGCTCGTCGACGCCGTAGCGCAGCAGGGAGTTTTTTTCAGAAGACGACAACGGTGTGCGCGCCACGGGCTCCGGCAACGCGTCGGGCTGGAACACGATGTCGCCGTAGGTTTTCGGGTCCTCTTCCCAGAACTTGGTGCGGAAGAACGAGCGTGTCAGGCCGTCGCCGCCGGTCAGGGTCAAACCGTCCGGCAGACGCATGTCGGTGCCGCGCAACAGGCGGTCAAAGGCATTGCAGGCGAAGCTGCCCGGCACGGCGGCGGCCTGCAGGAAATGCTGATCGATACAGCCATCGGGAAAAGTCGCGCGCAGCGGCTGGATAAACCCGTCATCCCAGCACGCATGCACCACACGAAAACGCCCGGCGTCGACGAACAGCGGCATGTCATAGAACCAGCCGAGGAAGTCGTGCCAATCGGCCGGGTGATCCTCGAACTGGGTCAGGGTCTCGTGGATCAAGCGCTCATGCCGCGGGGTGTGCTCGCGCACGAACTGCTTGCCGCTGCCCGGTGGCGCGGGCGTGGCCCAGCCCAGGGCGTTGAACTCATGGTTGCCCATGATGCACAGCGCCTGCCCGGCCTCGGTCATGTCGTGGACAATGTGCAGCGCCTCGCGAATCCGCGGGCCACGGTCGATGATATCGCCGAGGAACACCGCCATGCGCGACGGGTGGCGCCAGGTACCAGCGTGCTTGTGGTAGCCCAACTGGTCGAGCAGGTGCTCAAGGGTGTGGGCGCAACCATGCACATCACCAATCAGGTCGTAGCTACGCGCGGGATCGAGCATCAGTCGCCTCCACCCCCCAAGCGGCTGCCCCAGCCCAACTTGGTGCGGCACACTTCATAGTAGTTGTGGTCCAGCGGGTGGATCAGCCGCAGCTTCTGCGCTTTTTTACTCACGGTGATGGTGTCACCGGGGGCGCAGGTGAAATGGTTCTGCCCGTCGCAGGAGACTTGCGGGTAAATCTGCATGTCTTTGGAAACCACGATTTTCAGCTCACTGTTGCCATCGACCACAATCGGCCGGCTGGACAACATATGGGGGTACATCGGCACGATCACAATGGCGTCGAGCTTGGGGTGCATGATCGGGCCGCCCGCCGACAGCGCATAAGCGGTGGAGCCGGTGGGCGTGGCGACGATCAGGCCATCGGCCTTTTGACTGCATACGAATTGGCCGTCGATATACAACTCGAATTCGATCATCCGCGTGGATTTGCCGGGGTGCAGCACGACATCGTTGAGGGCGTCGCCCTGGCCGATGGCTTCGCCGTGGCGGCGCACTTCAGCTTGCAGCAGGAAGCGGTTCTCCACCAGGTAATGGCCGTCGAGCACCTTGGCCACTTCGACTTCCAGCTCATCGGGACGAATATCGGTCAGGAACCCCAGGCTGCCACGGTTGATCCCCAGCACCGGCACGTTATGCCGCGCCAGCGCCCGTGCGGCGCCCAGCAGGCTGCCGTCGCCGCCGACCACAATCACCATGTCACAGACTTCACCGAGCATCTTGCGCGACGAGGTTTGCAGGCCATGGCCCGGGAGGATTTCGGCGATGGTGTCTTCGAGGATCACATGCAGGTGGCGCTCGAGCAAAAACTTTTTCAGCCGGCGGACGGTGTCCAACACCTGGGTACTGCCCAGGCGACCGATAATGCCGATATTGCGAAATTGCTCCATGGGGCTCCTGCGGGATTGGGGTGTGGCAAAAAAGAACGATTATGGGCGAAAGGCCGCGTCAGGCAAAATCCTTTGTCGCCGTGAAGCCTTGATGACAACGCTTCTCAGCCACCCTCCCCTGTGTAAAAGGCTATGCTCGGACCATGACCGTGTTCCCCGACTTGCACAACCTGCCCCGCCAACTGCGCCATCCCGAGGTGCGCGACCTGGCGTGGGTGATGCTCGCCCCGCCGATGCTCGCGCAAACGCCGTGGCCGCAACGCCATCCGCTGGCCGGCAGCGACTGGGTACAGGCGCCCGACCGTCTCGAACACTGGCTGCGGCAATTGGACCAGGACAGCAGCCCCCTGCAGCATTGGCTGAACCTGGCACGCACCCGGCGCCTGGGCCTCTACTACGAACGCCTGTGGCAGTTCGCCGTGCAGCATGCGCCGGGCGTGGAACTGCTGGCAGCCAACCTGCCGATCCGCCGCGCCGGGCATACCCTGGGCGAACTGGACATGCTGCTGCGCGACCGCGAGGGCGTGCATCACCTGGAACTGGCGATCAAACTCTACCTCGGCCCGCAGGACGGCAATGGCCAGGACACCGCGCAGTGGCTGGGGCCGGGCTGTCATGATCGGCTGGATCGCAAGCTGGCGCACCTGGCCCAGCATCAGTTGCCGATTTCGGCACGACCGGAGAGCCGCGAGGTGTTGGCCGCGCTGGGCATCGCGCAGTTCGATGCCCACTTGTGGCTCGGCGGCTATTTGCTTTACCCCTGGCCTGGCCAGGCTGAACCGCCCTATGGCGCTCACCCGCAGCATTTGCGTGGGCGCTGGCTGCATCAGCGTGATTGGCGGGACTTTGTCAGCGCCAGCGCGCCCGGCCGCTGGCAGCCCTTGCCCCGACATGCGTGGCTGGCGCCAGCGCATTACCAGGCAGAAGCGGTGTGGAGCGAAGAACAGATGCTGGAATGGCTGGCGGACCTGGCACCGATGGCACCGGCTCAGTTGCTGGTGCGACTGGTTCAGAACGGCGAGGAGTGGGAGGAAGCCGAGCGGTTGTTTCTGGTGGCGGATCTTTGGCCGAATGTGCCGGGCACTCCCTGACCTGCAAGGAGCGGTCTCACCGACTCGAAGGCTCAGCCCTCATTGAGAAATATCTGTTGCGGCAACCTGAAGTCACGCAGCTTGAGCAACGCCAGCGGCCCCGCATCCAGTTCGGTGCGCAGGTGCCATGTCAGGCTCAGGCCGTCGGGCGCCTTGAGGGCCAGGCGGTAGCGGCTGTTGCCGTCGTCCAGTGGCGTGACCTGGGCGTTTTCCAGCAGGCGGATCAGGCCCCAGGTGCCGGGGTAGTCGCCAAACA
>NZ_VJWO01000046.1:0-48477 GCF_014889455.1 Pseudomonas sp. K8 | reverse complement strand
CGGCGACAGAGACTTCAGACTAACAATGCAAACCTGCGTCGCTGCGCTCCGACTGCCCGGCCGGATGAGCGTGGAATAGGTGGCCGGATGTTGGTGGGCTGGGTGGCCGGATGGCGTGGAATGCGCAACAAAGGTGCATCGGATTGGCCGCAAAGAACTGCGCGAAACTGGAAAAACATCCCTAATTCCAACCTTCGCCGAGTTCATGTCTGGTGTCGAGTATGAGATTGAAACCTACAACAACCACCCGCACAGGGGGCTGGCAAAGTTCCGCGATACGCTGACGGGCAAGATTCGTCACATGAGCCCAAATGAGGCATGGAGCGCAGCCATTGCCGCTGGCTGGGAGCCGATTGTGGCACCTGCCGAGTTGTTAAATGAACTGACACGCCCGCAAGTTATCCGTCCGACACGTCGCGGCGAAGTTACCTGGGCTGGAGAAACCTATTTTCTGGATGCTTTGCGTAACTTTCACGGCGAGCAAATCCGCCTGGC
Source organism: Pseudomonas sp. K8 (assembly GCF_014889455.1). Lineage (NCBI taxonomy): Bacteria > Pseudomonadati > Pseudomonadota > Gammaproteobacteria > Pseudomonadales > Pseudomonadaceae > Pseudomonas > Pseudomonas sp. K8. The sequence goes on along the minus strand of NZ_VJWO01000046.1, from coordinate 47,982 downwards.
ATACGACGTGCGCGACTCATCCCGCATTTGGGTCCGTACGCTAGACGGCGAGTTAATCGGCGAAGCAAGCCTCGACGGCAATGCATGCGACTACATGCCGAAAACCATGATTGAAAAGGCGTACGACAAACGCGAGAAAGGCCAGGTGAAACGCGCAGTGGACAAGCTGGAAACGCTGACCGGCAGCCGTGTAGAAATGATCACTACCTCTCCTGCTCTATCCGCCGACCTCAGCGCCGAGCAACTGGCCGACGCCCAGCGATTTGCCGCAAGCCTTACGCCTCCCAAAATCAACAGATTTGAATTACCCAATGACCCGATTGGTAGGTATCGACTGTGGGAAGCACTCAACAGGCGCCTCCAAGCCGGGGAGATCCTTAACGCAGAAGAAGGTTTATGGCATGAGCGATACCCGCACCATCTCGACTTTACCGCCATCAAGCGGATGTATGAGCACACCAACTCGTAGGGCCATTGCCAAATGGCCGATAGCACTAAAACAGCATGGAGAGGCCCGGAATGAGCGCACCGAAGATAGTCCCCCTGACGAACGTCGGCTTGCTGGCCAGCGCACTTGAGCGTGCTATGGCCCGACCATCCAACTTACCCGGATTAGTAGTGATGTACGGTGCTAGCGGCCTAGGCAAAACCGTGGGAGCGACATTCGCCGCGAACATCTATCGCGCCTATTACATCGAGTGCCGGGACACTTGGACCAAGAAAGCCTTCCTCGCTGCCATTTTGCGAGAAATGACAATAGTGCCAAGCCGCACAATGTCCGAGATGGTTGATCAAATCGCAGATCAACTATCACGAAGCGGACGCCCTCTCATCGTCGACGATGCACAGTATCTTCTAGAAAAAGCAGCAGCCAATGTTCTGACCGACATTTATAACGCCAGCCACGGGACCATTGTTCTGATCGGAGAAGAGCGCGTACCGCTCAGCCTAGCCAAGCTTGAACGCTTACATAACAGGGTCTTAGAGTGGGTGCCGGCGCAACCTGCGACACAGGAAGATCTGCGAACGTTGTCAACCGCCTGCTATCCACACCTCCAGATTCATGACGACCTTCTTGAGGATCTGCGAAAAGCCGTGCGTGGCTGCCTACGTCGTGTGGTGGTGAACCTTTACCGCCTTCAATCAGAAGCCCAAGCGTTCGGCTGGGACTCAGTTGATAGCGTGCAGTGGGGAGAACGTGGCTGGTTCACCGGTGAGGCACCATTACGGAGAACGCTCTAATGGGCATTGGCCGGAAGCCTGCGCACATGGTCATTCAGGACGGTAAAAGCAATCGTCAGCGTGTGTGGGAAGCGATTAGAAAGCATCCTGAGGGTATTAGTTGTTACACCATCAGTCGGCGCACTGACCTCAACGATGAAACTGTTCGAACATACGTAAGCAGCCTAAGGAAAGCTGGCTATCTGGAACGCGGCGACGGTGTTGGGGATCAAGCAGAGTTCCAGCTAGTTCGTGACGTGGGCACTGAGGCTCCCCGGATTCGACTGGACGGGACGCCAAGCCAACAAGGTCGCGGCACGGAAGCAATGTGGCGTACGCTCAGAATGCTGGACGACGTCAACGCGACTGAACTTGCGATGTACGCCAGCACAGCGGCGCCAACTAGCATTGCCACAGCAAAAAACTATCTCAAGTGGTTGAACTGGGCTGGCTATCTTTCCGTGGTTACACCAGCACAGCCAGGTAGGCAAACACGCTATTGCCTTGCGCTTGGTATGTACACAGGGCCAATAGCACCGATAATTCAGCGGAGCGGGCAGGTCTTCGATGCAAACCTAAACAAGGTAATGTACGCCCGCGCTGCTCGTAACTCAGGTTAGCGAGATGCTATTAGCCATCCCATGCTCGTACCTGATATTTTGGCAGCTTCATAGAAGCTCTGATCGTCATAAGGATGGAGGCCATGCTTGAACGAATTTCAGTTCAGTCGCTGGAAAATTTAATTGATGTATTGAAACAGACCGCGCCAACACTCCCAAAAACCAAGAGACTCACTACCCGCGAACTGGATCTTGTGCAAAGCGGAGTTATTCTCGCAGTCGATTTTGAAGACATGGTATTGGATACTGAGGATCGGGGTGGATATAGACTCTCATCGCTACTCAAAGAGTTAGCAAACTACTTCGAAATTCCAATAAGATATATTTACCACAAGCCTCGCTACGCTAATGGAGAAAATATAGGCTGGCAAGGTTACACCGCACCAGATGCTGTGCACCTTCTAATCTTGCTTGAATCGCTTGGCCTATGCGTTAACCCAGAAAGATTGGTAAACAAGCTGACAACCACGTTAAAACACAAAGATATGCTTACGACGAGCGAGTTAGTAATATGGGAATATCCAAGTCAACGCCACAAATCCAAAATTCACTTAAGGTCAGATATTGATGCTACGCAACATGCATGGGCCGAGCACCGTTTCAAAGGAGAAAACGGATACCGCTTTATTTTAACGCTAATTAACGAAAGACCTTACGAACTAGAAGTTATCGGTCCAAAACAAAAAAATCTCAGACCACGCGTGCAGATCACTTGCGAATATTGCGGCATCAAATATACCAAGGGAGACTTGGAATCTAGCCTCACTCATCGCAGAGAACACGCAAGACTTAAGAGAGTCTTAGAACCTCGCCTGTCCAGCCGATTTTCTAAACGCCTACTCAATCATCCAGATCCCGAATTAGTCGATGACAGTTCTCCTCTTTGGATGCACGACGAAGTCTATGAGCGAGCTCTTCGATTTAAACGAGATTTCAGATACGACTCTTTGCAGTGGGATGGGAATAGTCAACGAAGGGCAACCCCCAACTTTGAAGGACATTTATTCTCCGAGAAGCTCGAATTATTACCAACGGGAAAGATAGTGGGGGCATGCGCATTCTACTGGCGTAAAGATCATTGGACTCTCTACTGGATATGGGTTGCACCTAGCATGCGCCGTACTGGCGTGCTTAGTGCCCGTTGGGCAGCGTTCCTAGAAAGGTACGGTGACTTCGAAATCGAATGGCCTCTTTCTGAGGCAATGACAGGCTTTGTTCTTAAGAACGGAACACCTTGTCAAAAGGCCAACCTGCTTGACCTAGAAAAAAAGTGACTGACGTCAGCCGCTCCTAAAGCCTCAAGAAACTCAAGAGCGCCTACGGTGCTGCTGGCAACCATTTTTTTTCAAAGAGCCACCTGCGTATAGGCCTGGCCAAGATCGTTGTTTCTAACGCGGGTCTAACGCCCTTTACGGCCACCAATACAAGCTGGCGTTCCTGGCACAGCCACATAAATGAATTTAGGGCTGTCGAGCGGCTTGCATCCGGATGGAAGTCACCTACATTGAATGATGGCGCTTTGCCTTGCTTAGGGAGGGGACAGTTATGAAGTTTTCAAGAATACTGCTAGCTATAGGCGTTAGTCAGATTTTGGCTGGATGCTCAGGGCATATCTATGTCATGGACCGCGATCAGGCCGCCCAGAACTTCGGAAGCGAGAAAGATAAGCAAAGATACGTTGGGATTCCTTTTAGTCCCTTGCGAGAAAGAATTCAAACCTACTATTTGGATAGAATCCTAGACAAAGATGGAAAAGTCATTAGGATTTATACCGGCACCTCTGAAGATTCCGAAGCTACAGCTTGTAATCTTGTAGAAATAAAGGAAGCACAGATAGTTCCGGATGTTGACCCACTAAAAACTAGATACATTGCTTACGATCCGGGCTGGCTCGAAACATCAACTTTTGGCATTGAATTAGATAACGGAGTAATTACAAAGGTAAACAGCTCATCAACTCCAGGAGTGAAGGTGGCTGCGGATGCACTTTCAACTATCGTGTCTGCGGTTCGACTAGCAACCAAGGGCGCGCCACTGACAGACGCTACTGATTATGCTTCTTGTACAGCGGGAAGACTTATACGCCCTGCTGAAAAATCTTAAAGTCAACAGGTCGGTGATGAACACCAAGAAATATCAGATTGATTCGAACTTCTACTTCTTCACTCCCGCCCGGAGGCTTTAACCACGTCATGGCTCATTGACCAACATCACTGTAATCAGGTTACACATGTTTTTTTGTGAGGGCGCGCAAAAACCAACATAGCAGAAGCAAAGATACGGTTTCAGCAAGGCTTGATCGGAGTTCACACGACTAACAGGCCCTAGTCCGTACAACCAACCCGAAATGGCACCCCGATAGGTGCCATTTTTTATTTCGGCGGCACGAAAGTTAAATCTAATGAGTTAACTGATACCTTCTTTCATATCGACGAAAGCATTTTGATAGAGGGAAGATATATGCAGCAAGACGAAGGTACTACGCAGAGTAAAACCACCCCCCCTAAATGGGAGGGGACGATGTTAGAGATGCTCGAGGTAGTAGAGCACTCGATCTCAGCACAACCAGATAAGGAACGCTCGCCGCAATCCCTGGCACGCGCAGTAGTTTTAGGACTATGCAGAACCTTCGGCGGTGCGGTTTTTTATTTGCCAATGGGGGCGGCTGCGGAACGGAAGGCGCGGGACTTTGATATTTATACGTCATGGAAGAATAAAGTTCCTATACCTCAACTGGCTAAAGATTACCGCCTAGGCAGTCAGGCTATCTATGAAATTATCGCGCGCGAAAGAAAAGCAGCAACTCTCAAAAATTCTGAGCAAGGTCAACTTTAATGAAACTCACCAATTGCAACCAAACCAAGTTGGATTCAATTCCCGATTTAGCAAAAACTGCACTTGATGCAATCAAAGCATCAAGAGAGCGAATCAATTTAGAGATTGAAAGTATTACCGAGAAGATCGTTTCTGTTGAGAAAGAAAAAAGCAAATCGAAAAACGGGCTTGTGTCCTTGGAAGACTACAGCGCGTTTCTTCTTCAAGAGATTCAGGGGCGTGCGGACAATTACGCGCGCCTTTGGCTAGGCACACGACATTCGTCTCAATCAGGGCGTGCGGCTGGACCTCAACACAGTGTTATGCGCTGGCCAGACTTTGAGCAAACTGAGGTCGGAAAACTGCTAAGCGAAGTACTTAAGCCTGACGTAACAAGTGATGCACTCTGCTTCCTGTTTCCTGACGTGATGCATGATCGACTCATGACATGTCTGCGTACGGGGAGCGAATCCAAATGGGTAAAAGACGGCGAAGTTAACATTGCGAAACGTCGTGACGAACTCCAATCCATTGAAGACCAGATAGACGAGCTTAATGAACAACGAGACAGCCTGTTTCGACAACTCAACGACATTAACAACGCCGTGCAAATACGTTAATTCCATTGCCCCATTCATAGGCCTGAAGATGACTAATCAAGATAAACGCTGGGAAGGCTTGACGATTGATGGTGAATTGTCGGCTGGTGTGTACTACGCCGGTGTAAGACACAAACACTTCACACTGCGTATCCCGATGGCGGGAGACATCATTAATGTACAGATCGAGCATCCCGAGGGAACGATTCACGTCGCCACCTTGGCGATACTACATAAGCAGTTGGTGTCCTTGGGAGATATTCCCCCTGAGGCGCTGACCTATGAGCTGCTGCATGCGGAACTGTCGGAGAGCGATTTGAGCCTCCTAAGTGATGCCGATGAGGCATTGGAAAAAAAGCTCAAGCTGCCGAGCGTGGCAGCAGAGATAGGCGACAAATCGAGCACGTCCTCATCCGGCACGGACATCAATTAAGCGAGATCCATGAAATGTCCCGAGCACAGCTCGGGACGGTGATCGATTTAATTGTGGGTAAACCGAAGACTGGCAAGCGGTATATCAGCCAGCGCCAACCTATTCAGAAAATGAAGAAAAAACCAGGAGGCATATGATGTCGGGTGATCTACGCGTCGCGTTGCGAATTCAGGCGAACTCAGGAAACAGTCGGCGCGAGATCAACGCATTAAATCGTGATCTACGCCAAGCTGGTAAGGACGGCGCTAAATCTCTAACGAACGAAAGCCGAAATGCACAGGTAGCAATCTCTGGCATTGGTCGAGCGGGAGTTGCCAGCTATCGGGCGATCCGTCAAGGCATGCGGGACAGCACGCAAGGTGGCCGTGACTTCCGTACTCAGGTGACGCAAAGCACTGCAAGCATGAAGCAACTTGCGCAAGCCGCACGAGCGGCAGCGACTCAAGTTAAAGAGAATCTGCGGAGCGCTGACCGGGATGGTGTACGTCCTCTAGGTATTGGCGTGGATCGCACCAGTAACAGCTTTCGACAGCTAGCGAGAGCAGCCTCAAATTCTGGTCGGATTATCAAAAATGTTTCGGCTATGGCGCGCATAGAGTTCAACCGCATTAGGGGTGTGATGGCCAGTACCAATGGGATGGTTGCCGGAGCCGGGCTAGGTATTGGCGCCGCAGTATCCTTAGGGTCAGCCGCTCGCACGGAGCGTCAGGTGATCCAGTTAGGCCAAACGGCTGACATGACACCTGCACAGCGCCAGGAATTCAAAACAGAGGCGTTTCGCGTAGCCAAAGCCTATGGCAACGATCCTGATGCAATCCTGTCGGGTGGCGCCGCCTTGTTGGCCGGTGGCCTCAGTCCAAAAGCTGCAAAATCAAGTATTGATGCCATCGGCCAAGCGAATGCACTACGGGGTGCAGATCCTACGGTATTAGCTGGGGTCGGCATGGCAGCCAAAGAGGCTTACGGATTTGATCTTGAGAACCCTAGCGCAATGCTGGAAATACTTCAGAAAATGACTATTGCCGGGGACGCCGCGAAAGCCGAATTGGGTGACCTGGGCGATATTTTCAACAAGGTCGGCGCCAATGCAAGTGCAGCAGGTTTCAAATTTAGCCAGTCTCTTGGCCTAATTGAATCGTTGTCCAACGTCGAGCCCAACGCTGACAACTTGCGCACCATGGTGGGCAATTTTCTCACCGTATTTAACACCGGGTCGTACCAGAAACAAATCACCGAGAAGACAGGAACGGAGTTTTTCAACAAGGACAAGAGTCGTCGGGATCCCTTCGAGGTCATCGCGGAGTTGAAGCGAAAGTACGAAAAAATGCCGAACGATAAGAAGCGTGCAGAGTTTTGGAACGTCGCGTTCAAGAGCATGGATCGTGACGCGGTGTCCGCCTGGCGCTGGATGCTGTCCGGTGATCGTGAGTCCAACATGCACACGATTTCCAGTAAGACCGAGAACGGGGGGCCGATTTTTAATCAGCAACGCAAGGAGAACACCGAGAGTGCCACCGGCACAGCTGGGCGTATGCGGGCCACCTTGCGTGACGCCACGGATCGAATGGCACAGCCTATCAATAAAGCGTTCGCCAGCATGGGTACATACCTTCTTGATGACTTGAACATGTCGGGCGAACAACTGCTTGGCCTGGGCGCGGCGACAGCAGCGGGCAGTTATTACGCTGGGAGAGGCCTCAAGAAAGGAGCTGGGGCGCTACTCAGTAAATTGCCAGGGTTCGATAACCCATTGAACACCCTTAAGGGTATTGCCGTAGGCAAGGCGCTTGAGGAGGCAACTGGTGTTACCTCCGTGTACGTTACTAACTGGCCGAGCAATATGGGCACAGGAATAGGTGACCTAGGGGTCGCGGCGGCAGAGGTACTTGGCGGCAGGGGCAAAGGTGGTGCTATCGCGAGAGTGGTAGGAGCAGTCGGCGCGGGGCTGTCAGCTCGCGGAGGGTCAATGCTGCTGAGAGCCATACCAGGGATTGGAGCGGGATACATGGCATTAGACATGACTCAATATGCGCCAACGGCCTCCCCGCAAGACGACGCCACCAGGCTGTCTCAAGCCGAGCGAAGCAAGATGCTGAATGCCAGCCAGAGAGAATACTACGGCGCCTTCTACCGCAATCGAATGACCCTAAAAGGTCAAAATCCAGATGCCACCGACAATTGGGTCTCGGCTCAAGCTCGACGGCTGGCTCAGCAAGATACCGGCTTGACTGCTCAGGGATCGACAGTAGCGAGCGCGAATGAGTGGGCGCGCAATCAGGCGAATACGTTACTAGGAGGTGCCTTTAGCACTCAGGCTGGAGGCTCCTCACTTGTCGGTTTGAATGAGGCAATTGCTCGATTCAGGGCCGCTCTTGATAAGCCCATTTCATTTGATATACGCCTTGATCGCGAGGAACTGTTCCTAGAGTTTGAGCGCAGAGTCGGAACACAAGTCCGGAGAGGTCAATGACCGAAGATGAGGCTAAACGCTCGGTAGAACTAAAGCATGCATCAACGGCAAAGCCGCTCACGCACGGGAACACATCATATTTTAGGAAAACGTATGCTGGCGAAGGCTTCATTAGATGTAGAGATCACGGCGGGCCTAGTAAACGGACAGGCGCCAGAATGGGTAGAGCTGATTCCTGCTGGCCCAAAGGTCACTGGCCGTGACGGTAGATCATGGGTTTTCGACCAAGGGTCTGCTCAATTGGTCACCAATGCATTTGTTGGTCGATCTATCGATCTTCCTATTGACTGGGAGCATGCCACACAGCGCCGTGCTCCTCAGGGCCAGGATGCCCCCGCAGCAGGTTGGATAACAGTATTGCAACTGCGTATCGGCACGCTATGGGGAAAAGTATCTTGGACACCTCGAGGAAGGGCCCAGGTAGAAGCCCGAGAGTATCGATACCTTTCTCCGGTATTTGATTACGAAACGGAGAGCCGCCGTATCGTGGCCCTCGTGTCGGCAGGATTGGCCAACAAGCCGAATCTTCTGCTCACTGCTCTGAATAATGAGCAGTTCGGCGGGAGCGTCGAACGCCAAGCGACAGCGATGAATGCAGAGGAAAAGCGGGTGGCACAGATGTTAGGCCTCTCAGATTTGGAGTTCACTAATACACGTGATGGAGCCACAGAGACGGCTGGCGGGGCCATCTTGAGTCAGCTAGAGCTGGGCGTAATCCGCGCGTTAGGCGTAGGCCAGGCTGACTACCTCAAGACCAAACTCGAAAGTCTTTAAAGCTAAACTAAATCATGGCTGGCGTTGTTCTAGTATCCCTTTACATCGAAGCCCTTTCTTCTGGGAGCGCTCAAAAGCTCTCAATACGGTTTCGGATATTTTTCCGAATTAATTGTCTCCCAGTTACTGGATAAAGGGTTTTCGACAGAGGCTTGTGTCCCTAATCCTCCACGGAAAGCCTGGCTCCACGCTTATTGAAGCCCCAGAGAGCCAGACCGCCACTGAATGGTGACAGGATAGAGTCATAAAGAGGTACATTAGCTGCGCTATAGTGCTTATCTTGGCAGCCATAATTTTCTGGAGAAGTTACGTGCGTGCTATGCCCGAGACCCTTGATAAGCTTATTTACCTTGACCTTGAGTTCATCTCGCGGAAGTACGAGGAGCTACACGGAATAGATCCAGCAACGAAAACAACCTATCAGGAGGGTGGGAACGCGGGTATCAAAGCGCTTTTTGCGACTGCTGGAATTTCCACCCAAGAATCCCGAACATTCTCGATCACATCGCGACAGATGCTCCAAAGCACGTGGAAACAGTTGCAGGAAAATTATGAAACCTTCAGCTCTTTCGAAAACTACCAAGGAACGAAGCTCGTATGGATCAGCGGCAAGCTGACAGTAGGCCAATGGAAGGCGCGTGGTAGCGAGGTGCCTGGTCATGAGTATTTTGAACTGAAGTTTGACAACGAACGAATGGAATTCCTGACCCAGGAAAGCTACTTTTCAGCAGGTTTCGCCCAGGTTCTTCGTGCATCTCCTGCACTTAAGGGAAATGTCGGAATTCCGGCGCGCTGCCTAGCTAGGGTGATGTGGCACGTTGATGATGCAAAAAACTACGTAGCCTGCCCGTATGTTATTTTCGAAGAGTAAAGGCCATTTGAAGGCAGAAAAGGTATCAGACAGCGCAGTCCCCCTTTCAAGCTAACCTCACCCTCTGAAAAGCAGTGGCGACTATCCGCAACTGCAATTCGGTTGTCATGAATACGGTGCCAAGAGTTGCGCTAAATTCATCGGGACGCGAGCGAATGGGCGGTGCCAAACATCGCGTAAAGTGATGCCAAATCCGACACCAACTTACAGAAGAAAAAGGCCATGGTCACTCGGAAAGTCACTATGGCAGAAACAACAAAGCCGCTAAAAAGCGGCTAAGTCATTGAATAATATGGTCGGGACGGAGTGATTCGAACACTCGACCCCTAGCACCCCATGCTAGTGCGCTACCGGACTGCGCTACGCCCCGACTAGGCGTGTTACTGGGTTCGCTTCGCAATGAAGCGATCAGGAATATACCGCAAGCTTTTGAAATGTGGAAGTATTTTAAAAGCCTGAATCATTTTTTCAGAACCACCAGCACATCTTCGAGTTCGGAGATCATTTGGCGGATCAGTTGCTTGTATTGGGTGGTGTCGTCTTTGGCTTCATCACCGGACATGCGCTGGCGCGCGCCGCTGATGGTGAACCCCTGGTCGTACAGCAATGCACGGATCTGTCGGATCATCAGCACATCCTGGCGCTGATAATACCGACGGTTCCCGGTGCGTTTGACGGGGTTGAGTTGAGGAAACTCCTGCTCCCAATAGCGCAGCACATGCGGTTTTACCGCACAGAGCTCGCTGACTTCACCGATGGTGAAGTAGCGTTTGCCTGGGATGACGGGTAGCTCGTCGTTATGACTTGGTTCCAGCATAAGCCTCAACTCGGGCCTTCAACTTCTGCCCTGGACGACAGGTGACCACACGGCGAGCCGTGATCGGGATTTCTTCTCCCGTTTTTGGATTGCGGCCAGGCCGCTGGCGTTTGTCTCGCAGGTCAAAATTGCCGAAACCGGACAATTTGACCTGTTCGTTGTCTTCCAGAGCGTGTCTGATTTCTTCAAAGAACAACTCGACCAATTCCTTGGCCTCGCGTTTGTTCAGACCCAACTCTTCGTACAGACGTTCCGCCATCTCAGCTTTCGTCAAAGCCCCCATACGTCACTTCCTTAACGTGGCGTTCAACCTTTGTTCGAGCGAGGTGAGGATATTTTGTGTCGTGGTATTCACCTCATCGTCATTAAGAGTGCGCGATGGATGCTGCCAGGTCAAGCCAACTGCAAGGCTTTTTCTATGCGGATCAATGCCTTTACCCTGATAGACGTCAAATAGCCTGAGGTCCGTCAGCCATTCGCCTGCATTTTCACGGATGACATCCAGAACGGCCGTGGCGGACACTTCACGATCGGCGATCAGCGCCAGGTCGCGACGCACTTCCGGGAAGCGCGACAGCTCGCTGAATTTCGGCATCTTGCCCAAAGCGACTTCGGCCAGGACCAATTCAAAAACGAAGACCGGACGGTCGAGACCGAGGGTTTTCGACAGTTCCGGGTGAAGGGCACCGACGAAGCCCACCAGTCGACCTTCGCGCTCGATGCGCGCCGTCTGGCCCGGGTGCAACGCTGGGTGGCTACCTGGCACGAACGAGAAGTCGTTCAGTGCTCCGGCAAACCCCAATACGGCTTCCACGTCCGCTTTAACGTCGAAGAAGTCCACTGCATCACGGCCTTGGGCCCAGCCTTCCGGCAAGCGGCTACCGCAAACAACACCGGCAAGCATCGGCTCTTGCTTCAAGCCATCCAGCTGGCCGACGAAACGCAGGCCGCTTTCGAACATACGCACGCGGTCTTGCTGGCGGTTCAGGTTGTGGGAAAGTGCTTTCACCAGGCCGGGCCACAACGACGAACGCATGGCGGCCATGTCGTTGGAGATCGGGTTGGCCAACAACAGCGGCTCGACGCCTGGGTTGAACAGTTCGAACTGCTTAGGATCGATGAAGCTGTAGGTCACCGCTTCCTGATAGCCACGGGCAACCAGCAGACGGCGCAGCTCGGGCAGGTGCGCGCGCGCTTCGGCCCTGGGTTGCGGCGCCAGGCGCGCTTGCGGGTAGCGAACCGGCAGACGGTTGTAGCCGTAGAGACGGGCCAGTTCTTCGATCAGGTCGACTTCGAGGCTGATATCGAAGCGATGGCTTGGCACCTCAACGTGCCATTGCCCGGCTTCACCGGCGGCAATGCCCAGGCCGAGGGCCGAAAGCAGACGCTCGATTTCCGCTGGTTCGATCACCAGGCCAAGCATTTGCTCAACGCTTTTGGCGCGCAGGGTGATCGGTGCAATCGACGGCAGGTATTGTTCGCTGACGGTTTCAGTGATCGGGCCCGCTTCGCCACCGGTGATTTCCAGCAGCAGGCCAGTGGCGCGCTCCATGGCTTCACGCGCCAGTTTCCAGTCCACGCCACGCTCGTAGCGGTGCGACGCATCGGTGTGCAGGCCGTAGGAACGAGCCTTGCCGGCGATGGCGATCTGGTCGAAGAATGCGCTCTCAAGAAAGATGTCACGCGTGGTTGCGGACACACCGCTGTGTTCGCCCCCCATCACACCGGCAATCGCCAGGGCGCGGGAATGGTCGGCGATCACCAGGGTGTCGGCACGCAGGCTGACTTCCTGGCCGTCGAGCAGAACCAGCTTCTCGCCTTCTTCCGCCATCCGCACACGGATGCCGCCATTGATTTCGGCGAGATCGAACGCGTGCAACGGCTGGCCGAGTTCAATCATCACATAGTTGGTGATATCGACGGCAGCGTCGATGCTGCGCACGTCGGCGCGACGCAGGCGCTCAACCATCCACAGCGGCGTTGGCTTGGACAGGTCGACGTTGCGGATCACACGCCCCAGGTAACGCGGGCACGCGTTGGGTGCCAGTACTTCGATCGAGCGCACTTCATCATGCACCGCAGCAACTGCGGCAACCACCGGCCGGGTGACGGGCGCGTCGTACAGCGCGCCTACTTCACGTGCCAGACCCGCCAGGGACAGGCAGTCGCCGCGGTTCGGGGTCAGGTCGACCTCGATGCTGGCGTCTTCCAGTTCCAGGTAGACACGAATGTCCTGGCCCACGGGCGCGTCGGCCGGCAGCTCCATCAGGCCATCATTGCCCTCGCCCACCTGCAGTTCCGCCTGGGAGCACAGCATGCCGTTGGACTCAACGCCACGCAGCTTGGCTTTCTTGATCTTGAAGTCGCCCGGCAGTTCGGCGCCGATCATGGCGAACGGGATCTTCAGGCCCGGGCGCACATTAGGCGCTCCGCACACGACCTGGAACGTCTGCGCGCCATTGCTGACCTGACACACACGCAATTTGTCGGCATCGGGGTGCTGCTCGGTGCTCAGCACCTCACCCACGACCACACCGCTGAATACGCCGGCGGCCGGAGTAACGCTATCGACCTCAAGACCGGCCATCGACAGACGAGCAACCAGCTCGTCGCGGCTTACCTGCGGGCTTACCCAGCCACGCAGCCATTGTTCACTGAATTTCATCCTGCTCTCCTAAAGATTCGTTACGACTAGCGAAATTGCGCGAGGAACCGCAAGTCGTTGTCGAAGAACAGACGCAAGTCGTTCACGCCGTAACGCAGCATGGCCAGACGCTCAACGCCCATGCCGAAGGCAAAGCCCGAGAACTCTTCCGGGTCGATCCCGGACATGCGCAGCACGTTGGGGTGAACCATGCCGCAGCCCATCACTTCCAGCCAGCCGGTCTGCTTGCAAACGCGGCAGCCTTTACCGCTGCACATCACGCATTCCATGTCGACTTCGGCGGAAGGCTCGGTGAACGGGAAGAACGATGGACGGAAACGCACCGCCAGCTCTTTCTCGAAGAACACCCGCAGGAACTCTTCGATGGTGCCTTTGAGGTCGGCGAAATTGATATCGCGATCGACCAGCAGGCCTTCGACCTGGTGGAACATCGGCGAGTGGGTAATATCGGAGTCGCTGCGGTACACACGGCCTGGGCAGACGATGCGGATCGGCGGCTTGTTCGCTTCCATGGTGCGGACCTGTACCGGTGAGGTATGGGTGCGCAACAACATGTTCGCGTTGAAATAGAAGGTGTCGTGCATCGACCGGGCCGGGTGATGGCCTGGGATGTTGAGCGCCTCGAAGTTGTGATAGTCGTCTTCGACCTCAGGGCCTTCGGCGATGCCGTAGCCGATATGGGTGAAGAACTGCTCGATACGTTCCAGAGTCCGGGTGATCGGATGCAGACCGCCCGAGGCCTGGCCACGGCCAGGCAAGGTTACGTCAATGGACTCGGCGGCGAGCTTGGCCGAAAGTTCGGCCTCCTCGAGCGACGCCTTGCGCGCATTGAGAACCTCTGTGACACGCTCCTTGGCGACGTTGATCAGCGCACCGACTTGCGGACGCTCTTCAGCCGGCAAATTTCCCAGGGTCTTCATCACCTGAGTCAATTCACCCTTTTTGCCAAGGTAGTGAACCCGGATTTGCTCCAGGGCATTGATATCTTCAGCGCTTTGCACAGCCTCAAGAGCTTGAGCGACGAGCGCGTCCAGGTTTTCCATGTACAGACTCCAGATACAAAATAGGGGAAGAGCTTGAAGGCTCTTCCCCTATTTATGACGTTTAACACCTTGGACCACAGGAGTAGCCCAGGGTGACTGTCGGGGGTACTTAAGCCAAGGTGGCTTTAGCTTTCTCGACAATCGCAGCAAACGCCGCTTTTTCGTTCACTGCCAGATCAGCCAGAACCTTACGGTCGATCTCGATGGACGCTTTTTTCAGGCCAGCGATGAAACGGCTGTAGGACAGACCGTTAACACGAGCACCAGCGTTGATACGAGCGATCCACAGAGCGCGGAACTGACGTTTTTTCTGACGACGGTCACGGTAGGCGTATTGGCCTGCCTTGATTACCGCTTGCTTGGCAACACGGAATACGCGTGAACGCGCGCCGTAGTAGCCTTTAGCAAGTTTCAGAATTTTTTTGTGACGCTTACGGGCAATGACGCCACGCTTTACACGAGCCATGAGTTACTTCCTCTATTCTTGATCCAAAAATTAACGAAGGCGCAGCATGCGCTCGACTTTTGCCACGTCAGACGGATGCAGCAAGCTGCTACCGCGCAGTTGACGCTTACGCTTGGTCGACATTTTGGTCAGGATGTGGCTCTTGAAAGCGTGCTTGTGCTTGATACCGTTAGCAGTTTTCAGAAACCGCTTAGCAGCACCACTTTTAGTCTTCATCTTTGGCATGTTCGGATACTCCGCATTCAGTTGATAAACATAATCAGAAGGCCTGCCGTGCCCTATTGATTACTTCTTCTTTTTCGGGGCGATGACCATGATCAGTTGGCGTCCTTCCATCTTAGGATGCTGTTCGACCGAACCGTACTCGAGCAGGTCAGCTTCAACCCGCTTGAGGAGTTCCATCCCCAGCTCCTGGTGGGCCATCTCACGGCCGCGGAATCGCAAGGATACCTTGGCCCTGTCCCCATCACTCAGGAAACGTACCAGGTTGCGCAGTTTTACCTGGTAATCCCCTTCCTCCGTCCCTGGACGAAACTTGATTTCTTTTACTTGAATCTGCTTCTGGTTCTTCTTCGCCGCAGCAATCTGCTTCTTCTTTTCGAAGATCGACTTGCCGTAGTCCATCACCCGGCAAACAGGTGGGACTGCGTCGGCGGAAATTTCCACCAGGTCCAGTTTGGACTCTTCAGCGATACGAAGCGCTTCATCAATCGAGACGATGCCAATCTGCTCGCCGTCAGCGCCAATTAACCGAACCTCGCGTGCCGAGATATTCTCGTTGATCGGGGCTTTCGGTGCAGCTCGTTTATCTTGTCTCATTTCACGCTTAATAATAATTACTCCGAATCTGGGCGACCACGCCGGGAAACCGCTTGCGCGAGGAACTCAGCGAACTGGGCGACGGGCATCGAGCCCAGGTCAGCACCTTCACGAGTACGCACAGCGACAGTCTGCATCTCGACTTCCCGATCTCCGATAACCAAAAGATAGGGAACCTTGAGCAAAGTATGCTCGCGGATTTTAAAGCCGATCTTTTCATTTCTCAAGTCGGACTTGGCACGAAATCCGCTTTCGTTGAGAGTTTTTTCAACTTCAGCAGCAAAATCGGCCTGTTTATCAGTGATATTCATGATCACTGCCTGGGTCGGAGCCAACCACGCGGGGAATGCGCCCTCGTAGTGCTCGATCAGGATACCGACGAACCGTTCGAACGAGCCGAGGATCGCCCGGTGCAGCATAACCGGGTGTTTACGGCTGTTGTCTTCGGAGACGTATTCGGCTCCCAGACGGATCGGCAGGTTAAAATCGAGCTGCAAAGTACCACATTGCCAGACACGACCAAGACAATCTTTCAGCGAAAACTCGATTTTCGGACCGTAGAAGGCGCCCTCACCCGGCTGCAGATCATACGCAAGGCCCGCGCTGTCTAGCGCAGCGGCCAGTGCGGCTTCGGCGCGATCCCACAATTCATCGGAACCGACGCGTTTTTCCGGACGAGTGGACAGCTTCATTTCGACTTCGGTAAAGCCGAAATCGCGATAAACGTCCATGGTCAGCTTGATGAACGCAGCGGATTCGGCCTGCATCTGCTCTTCGGTGCAGAAGATGTGGGCGTCGTCCTGAGTGAAGCCGCGCACGCGCATGATGCCGTGCAGCGCACCCGACGGCTCGTTACGGTGGCAGGCACCGAACTCGGCCAGGCGCATCGGCAGCTCGCGGTAGCTCTTCAGGCCTTGGTTGAACACCTGCACGTGGCAAGGGCAGTTCATCGGCTTGATGGCGTAGTCGCGATTTTCCGACTGGGTAGTGAACATGTTGTCGGCGTAGTTGGCCCAGTGCCCGGATTTCTCCCACAGGCTGCGGTCAACGACCTGGGGAGTCTTGATCTCCAGGTAGCCGTTTTCGCGCTGAACCTTGCGCATGTACTGCTCGAGCACCTGATACAGGGTCCAGCCGTTCGGGTGCCAGAACACCATGCCCGGCGCTTCTTCCTGGAGGTGGAACAGGTTCAGGCGCTTGCCGATCTTGCGGTGGTCGCGTTTCTCGGCTTCTTCGATGCGCTGGACGTAGGCGGCCAGCTGCTTCTTGTCAGCCCAGGCTGTGCCGTAGATCCGCTGCAGTTGCTCGTTCTTCGCGTCGCCGCGCCAGTAGGCACCGGACAGCTTGGTCAACTTGAACGATTTGAGGAAACGCGTGTTCGGCACGTGCGGGCCACGGCACATGTCGACGTATTCTTCGTGGTAGTACAGGCCCATGGCCTGTTCGTCCGGCATGTCTTCCACCAGGCGCAGCTTGTAGTCTTCGCCACGGGCAGTGAACACGTCGATCACTTCGGCGCGCGGCGTGACTTTCTTGATCACGTCGTAATCTTTTTCGATCAGCGCGTGCATGCGCTGTTCGATCGCGGCCAGATCGTCCGGAGTAAAAGGACGCTCGTAGGCGATGTCATAATAGAAGCCATCGTCGATGACCGGGCCGATCACCATTTTCGCCGTCGGGTACAGCTGCTTGACCGCGTGGCCAATCAGGTGTGCGCAAGAGTGGCGAATGATCTCCAGCCCCTCTTGATCCTTGGGCGTGATGATTTGCAGGCTGGCATCGGCGGTGATCAGGTCGCTGGCGTCAACCAGCTTGCCGTCGACCTTGCCGGCCACGGTGGCCTTGGCCAGGCCGGCACCAATGGATGCGGCGACCTCGGCTACGGAAACCGAATGATCGAATGAACGTTGACTGCCATCGGGAAGAGTAATAGTTGGCATGGCGCCTCCTCTCCTAGTGGTGACCCCTACCAAAGGTCACGTGGGTTGGGATGAGCCAGTACAAGATCCAATACCAGGCCGTTCAGTGATGAACGCCTGCCTTACAGCGGCAGGAGCCTTTCGGCCAACCGGTGATCGAACCAGAGTGACTGGAGTGGACGAAAAAAACATGGCAAGGCGGCATTTGGCGCGCCCGGAAATAGCCAAGCACACGATGCTAGCACAGATGAACGGTCATCGCGCCCACGGCGCCACAGCCAATAACAAATTCCCGCTTTTATAGCGGCAAAAGTGAACTTGAGCTGTACGTCCCCCGTCAAATCCGCCGAGAATCGCCATTCGTCCTCACGACTTTAGGAGCATTTAATGATGCGTTTTTCCTCGACCTTCGCGCTTGCAGCATCCCTTACCCTTCTCTCCCTCGGCGCACAGGCCGCCGCTCCTTCGAACTGGCCTGCGGGCGCCAGGGACGCATTCGTCAAAGACTGCAGCTCAGCCGCCAGCCAGAACGTGGACATCAAAACCGCCAAAGCACACTGCGAATGCGGCGCCGACAAGATCAATGCTGAATTGAGCACCGCGGAAATCAAGGAACTCATGACCAACCAGAACGCGAGCGAGACGCTTAAAAACAAAGCAGTCGCGGCTATTTCGTCCTGCAAAGTCGTGAAGAAAAAGTAAGAATCGCTGCAATTCGGATGGCAGTTTTTCGGTAAAAGCCCTCTTAAAACTGCCATTTCGCACAAAATACACAGCTTTTACGGCTTTTTTTACCAGCTGATATTTCGTGCGAAAGCCCCGTAGATCGGGGCTTTCAGCCAACCGAAGGACTAAACCCGGGGCTATTGATTAGCAAACAGTGCCTTGGGGGGGCTCCCAAGCCGAACATTTCGACTATGATAGCCCTGTGTGCCCAGTTGGCCTGAGCAGCACAGCACTACTGAAAATATATGTTTCTTGGAGATACACCATGTCTAATCGCCAAACCGGCACCGTTAAATGGTTCAACGATGAAAAAGGCTTCGGCTTCATCACTCCTCAAGGTGGCGGTGACGACCTGTTCGTACACTTCAAAGCTATCGAAAGCGACGGTTTCAAAAGCCTGAAAGAAGGCCAAACCGTTTCCTTCGTGGCTGAGAAAGGCCAAAAGGGTATGCAAGCTGCACAGGTTCGCGGCGAGTAATTCTCCGCTGAGCTAAAAAAACCCCGTCCATGTGACGGGGTTTTTTATGGGCGCTGCAAAAGCCTGTGGCTATCAGCCGCAATTGACCCGGGTGATCACCAGGTTATCGTCGGTGTTGAGGTTAAGGCGGTCGGAGCGGTATTCCAGGGTGATCATATCGTTAGGCTTGAGAATTCGGGCGTTCTGCGCACCGGCACGGGTACGCGCTTGCTCCAGCAACTGGGGCGAGGCTTTCTGGCCGATCGTGAACTCGGCGGCCTTCGCCTCACAGCGGCTATGACCGGCATCGGTCACGGCGGCATCTTTGGCTGGCTCAGAGGTACCCGGGGTGCTGCAACCCGCCAACGCGAGTGCCGCCAACAAAGTACCGAATGATGCGAGCTTCCAAGGCATGAAGCCTCCTATGATAAAAAATGGACAGAGATCGTGCGACAGCGATCAGGCGGATTGGTTTCAAGACGTAAATCGCCTGCTGGCAAGTCTGCCTGACTCAGGGCAGGCATTCGCCCGATCAATCGTCACCAGATATGAACGAATTCAGTAGATGTCGATGTAGTCAAACGGTGGCTTTGGCCAGTTCTGCTTCAAGGCATTGAAAATCTGTGTGACCCAGACCTCATCGCTGGCGGCCACGTTTCCGACGTAACCGGAGCCCTTGGCCCAGGTTTCCAGGCGAAACAGCAACCCATCGATATCGACGCCGCCGACGGCCTTGCCGGAGGAGATGTAGGCAATACCTGCCCTGGTGACTCGCAATTGAGTGTGTTCATCATCACTGGCACTGGCAAGCAGTTGGCGCACGGCGGCCAATGTCAGGTTCTCGGGGTTGTTCAAGTCGATCTGCACGCGGTGTTCCCCGGTCATTAAAACAGGCTGACAGTGTCGCACACTGCTTGCCTCATTTCGAAATACCTCATGCGTAAGTAGCAGTGCCAAACGCCGTACAAAATGCTTAACTGCCGACGTAAGAACCGCGTTTTAGCGCATCACCCCGTACTTCCAGCTCGTGAGACACCCATGACCACCGTAACGCTCCAAGCCGACATCAAAGCCAAGTGGCCCCAAGGGCAGAGTTCCTACAGCCCCGGAAGCCCGGAAGAATTGGCGATCATCGGTATCGACCTGTTGGTCAAGGAGTTGGGCACCCAGGCCGCGCAAGCGTTCATTGGCCAGGTTTTCGAGAAATACCCGGCCGATCACATGGGCGCACACAACCCCGGGCGCGATTAAGCACCGGCCGGCGAGCGCCGACCGGCAATCACCTTACTTCAGGCGCGCCAGGCGCTCGGTCAACAGATCGAAAAAGCCCTGGGCGTCGCCATTCTCAACCCAGAACACATTCTTTTCCTGCTTCAGGCCGTCATACCAATCGACGATGGTCTGGCCAAAGGTCGGCCCTTCGCGGCTGTCCACCACCATATTGGCCTGACGCCCGCTGAACAACGAAGGCTTGAGCAGATACGCGATGACTGTGGCGTCATGCACCGGGCCGCCAGGAATGCCGTAGTGCTCCATATCGCCTTTGACGTATTCATTGAGAATATCGCCGACGACTTTGCTCGCGTTGTTGTTGATGTCGGCGATCTTCTTCAGGCGCGCTTCACTGGTCAGCACCTTGTGGGTCACGTCCAACGGCAGATAGGTCAGCTTGACGCCGCTCTTGAGCACAATCTCGGCCGCGACCGGGTCGGCGAACAGGTTGAACTCGGCCACCGGCGTGATATTGCCGCCGTTGAAGTGCGCGCCGCCCATCACCACCACTTCCTTGATGCCCTGGGTGATCTCAGGCGCCTGGGTCAGCGCCAGCGCCAGGTTGGTCTGCGGGCCAAGCATGGCGATGGTGATGCTGTGCGGCTTGGCGGTACTCAGGGTCTTGATCAGGTAATCAACGGCATTGCCTTCGGCCAGGGCCTTTTTCGGCTCATGTACGGCGACACCGGAAATGCCTTCCTTGCCATGGATATTTTCGGCGTAGATCGGCGTGCGCAGCAGCGGTTTCGGCGCGCCCGCGTACACCGGGATGTCCTCTCGCCCCGCCCATTCACGAGCCAGGCGCGCGTTACGCGAGGTCTTGTCCAGGCGCACATTGCCGGCGACGGTGGTCAGCGCCCGAATGTTCAACTCCTCCGGGGAGGCCATGGCAAACAGCAAGGCCACTACATCGTCGGCACCAGGGTCGGTGTCGATGATCAGGTCGATTTTTTCCGCCGCTTGGGCGCTCACTGCGGTGAGTGCAGACAAAAGCAAAACACTCCGGAACAGATTTCTCAGGGTTGGAAGATTACGCGGCATGAAACACTCCTTGTCGTTGGGGAACTCTAGAACGTGACGCCGGACACCAGTGCGATATTGCAATAAGGCTGGCACTCGCCCGTGCGGACAATGGCACGCGCGCTGCGGCTCAGTTGCTTGAATGCGTCATGACTGAGCAGACGCCGCTCGCCGAGCGCCGCCTGGTCGGTCAGGGCATTGAGCGCGCTGAGCGCCGGCGGTTGCTTGAGCAGGATTTCTTCGGCCAGCACGTGGCTTTCCACCTGCATTTCGCTGAGCACAATGCGCAAGGTGCTGATGAAGTCGGGAATGCCCTGGGTCAGGGCCAAGTCGATCAACTCGACGCCCGGCGGCACGGGCAGGCCCGCATCACCGATAACCAGGATGTCGCCATGCCCGAGGGAGGCGATCAGGCGTGACAGGGCGATATTGAGCAGCGGTGTCTTTTTCATGAGGGCACAAAACCTTGAACGTCGTGCAGCGTAGGAATAGAGGGTTGCGCGCCGGCGCGGGTGACTGACAGCGCGGCCGCCACCTGACCAAAACGAATCGCCTCGGCTTCGCTTTTGCCATGGGCCAGCGCTGCGGCAAAACCGCCGACGAACGTGTCGCCGGCAGCCGTGGTGTCCACCGCCTTGACGTTGGGCGCTGCCAGGTGCTCAACACGGTTGCCATCGCTGAACAGCGCGCCCTGAGCGCCGAGGGTGATGATCACTTTAGCGGCGCCGGCCTTGATCAACTGCGCCGCGGCGAGCTTGGCGCTGTCCAGGGAGTCCACCGTCACGCCGCTCAGGGCGGTGGCTTCGCTTTCGTTGGGGATCAGGTAATCGATCGAGGCATACCACTGCGCCGGCAAAGGACCGCTGGCCGGGGCCGGATTGAGGATCACCGTCTTGCCCAGTTCACGCCCGCGCTTGAGCGCATACCCGACGGTCTCCAGCGGCACTTCAAGCTGACAGACGATTACGTCGGCGGCCTGCAACACCACATCGGCCGCCTGCAACGAAGCGGGCGTCAGCTCACCGTTACTGCCGGCAACGATCACGATCGCGTTCTGGCTGCTGTCGTCCACCACAATCAACGCCACACCGCTGGAACCGTCGACACGGCTCACAGCCTGGCAATCGATGCCTTCGACCAGCAACGCATCGCGCAATTGGACACCGTAGGCGTCAGAGCCGACGCAGCCGATCATCGCCACCTCAGCCCCCAGCCGCGCCGATGCGACGGCCTGGTTGGCGCCCTTGCCACCGGGGACGGTGGAGAACGATTGGCCGATCAGGGTTTCACCGGCGCGGGGCAGCCGGCTGGCGCGGGTGACCAGGTCCATGTTCAAGCTGCCTACTACCACTACTTTTGCTGGCATACATCAGTACTCATCAATTCGGTTCAGCGGTATTGCGCGAATACACCGGCAAGTGGCGCCGTCGACTCACGCAAGACAATACTCGGCGTCACGATGCGTTGATCGATCGGCAGTTGGGGGGTCGCAATCCGTCGCAGTAACAACTCGGCCGCCGTCTCGCCCAATTGCACGATCGACTGCCCGACCGTGGTCAGCGCCGGGTACACGTAACGGCCCATTTGGATGTCATCGAAGCCGATCACCGACAATTCGCTCGGCACGCGGATGTTGCGCTCGGCTGCCGCACGCAACACGCCGAAACCGATCATGTCGTTGCTGGCGAAAATCGCACTCGGCGGGTTTTCCGACAGCAACTTCACTGCCGCGGCATAACCGCCGGTGCTGGTGAAGTCGCTTTCCAGGGTGCGATTGGCGGCAACGTCGATACCCGCCTCGCGCAAAGCGCGGTGATACCCCGCCAGACGCATTTGTGCCACACGGGTATGGCCAGGGCCGCCGATGCAGGCGATGTCCCGATGGCCCAGTTCAAGTAAATGCCGGGTCGCCAGGTAGGCGCCCTGCTCGTGATCTATACGCACCAGGTCGACATCAATACCGTCCAACGCCCGGTCGACAATCACCATGGGCGTGCGGACCGCGCTCAAGCCCGCGGCCAGGCCGCTGTCGTCGCCGCCCACCGAGGTCACGATCAAGCCATCGACGCGCTTCTCCAGCAACACTCGCAAATAGCTGCGTTGCTTTTCGGCGTTATCGTCGGAGTTGCAGAGGATCACGCAATAGCCATTACGCTCGCAGTAATCCTCGATCCCCCGGGCCAGCTCGGCGAAATACGGGTTGAGGCTGTTGGGCACAAGCAGGCCGATGGTGGCGGTGGTCTTGGCCTTGAGCGAACGCGCCACGGCGCTGGGCACATAGTCCAGTTGCTTGATCGCCGCTTCCACCTTGAGGCGCACCGGCTCGCTGACCGGGCGCGTCTTGTTCACCACATGCGACACGGTGGTGTAGGAAATACCTGCAAGGGCTGCCACATCCTTAATCGTCGCCATGGTTCAGCCCCGCCGACTGGCGCGTTGACTGCGGTAGGTATCGAGGACCACGGCAATCACGATCACGGCCCCGGTGATGATGCGCTTGGTGGGTTCGGTGGCACCGATCTGCGCCAGGCCAGCCGCCAATACCGAAATAATCAACACACCGAAGAACGTACTGATCACCGAGCCGCGCCCGCCCATCAGGCTGGTGCCGCCGATCACCACGGCCGCGATCACTTGCAGTTCCAGGCCGGACCCGGCGTTCGGGTCCGCCGCCTCCAGGCGCGAGATCTGGAACAGCGCCGCAACACCCGCCAGCAGGCCCATCAGGCTGAACACCAGGATCTTGTAAGGTTTGGGATTGATCCCGGCCAGACGCACGGCTTCTTCATTGGTACCGATACCGATCAAGTAACGGCCGAATACCGTGCGAGTCAACACCAGTTGGGCGACGACGATCACCAGCAAAGCGATGATGAACGAAGGCGAAATCCCGAAGGCGATCGGATTGGACAGCCAGGCAAAGGAGTCACCGATATAAGCCGTGCGCGAGCCGGTCATCTGGTACGCCACGCCGCGTGCCATTTCCAGTACGCCAAGGGACACGATAAACGACGGAATCCGCCAGGCCACGGTGATCGAGCCGGTGATGGTGCCGGCCAACGCGGCGCAGCCCATGCCGAGCACGGCGGCCGGCAACACGCTCCAGCCCCAGCCGAGAATCGCCACGCTGACCGCCGACGCCGCCAGCGCCAGCACCGAGCCCACCGATAGGTCGATTCCGCCGATGATCAGGATGAAGGTCATGCCCACCGCCAGCACCATCAGGTCCGGGATCTGGTTGGCCAGGGTGCTGAAGGTGTCGTAGGACAAGAAGTGATCGCTGAGCACCGAAAACAGCGCAATCATCGCCAGCAACGCACCCGCCAGCCCCAGGTAGGTGCCCAGGCCGTAAAAATTGCCGCCCGCTTTACCGGGGGAAGTTGTTGTTTTCATTGGGCATCCCTAAGCGCTGCGTCATTGAGCAGCGCGTCACGTTTCTGATAGCCGGCGAAGGCGGCGGCAAGCAATTCATCCTGGGTCCAGCGGTCGCGCTCGAAGGTCTCGATCAACCGCCCGGCAGACAGCACGCCGATGCGGTCACAGATCAACATCAGCTCGCGCAGGTCGCTGGACACCACCACCAGCGCTTTGCCCTGGCGGGTCAACTCGCCGAGCAAGGCGTAAATGTCGAACTTGGCCCCCACGTCGATGCCACGGGTCGGCTCATCGAACAGCATCACCGAGCAGTCGCGCTCCAGCCAGCGGCCAATCACAACTTTCTGCTGATTACCGCCGGACAATTCGGACACCAACTGCGCCGGACTGGAACTGCGGATACGCATGGCATCGATCTGACGCTTGGCCAGGGCGGTTTCGTCGCGACTATTTACCACACCGCCGCCGGAAATTTCCGGCATGTTGCCCAAGGCGATATTCGCGCTGATGGATTGCGTCAGCAGCAGGCCTTCGCCCTTGCGGTCTTCGGTGATCAGGGCGATGCCGTGGCCCACTGCGTCGACCGGCGAGCGAATGCTCACCACTTGGGCCGGCGACCCCAGGGCAATGGTGCCGCTGTCGGCCAGGTCGGCACCGAAGATCAGGCGCAGCAATTCCGTGCGGCCGGCGCCGATCAGGCCGGAGATGCCATAGATCTCGCCGGCACGCACTTCAAAGGAGACGTCGCGGACCTTGTCCGCACGGGTCAGCCCTTTCACCGTCAAGGCCGGGCCGCCGATGGTACGGGGCCCCAGGTCAATGTGCTCGCCCAGCTCGCGGCCGACCATCAAGGTCACCAGTTGCTCGCTGTTGTAATTGGCCATCGGCTCGACGCAGACCAGTTTGCCGTCACGCAGTACCGCAATGCGTTGGGCGACACGGGCCAACTCTTCGAGCCGGTGCGAAATATAAATGATCGCCACGCCCCGGGCCTGCAGGCGGGTGATTTGCTCAAACAGCATCTCGACTTCACGGGCGGTCAACATAGCCGTGGGCTCGTCGAGAATCAGCACATGGCAGTCGCCGATCAGGTTGCGGGCGATCTCGACCATTTGCTGATGGCCGATACCCAGGCTGCCGACCAGGGTGTCCGGGTCAATCGCATCCAGGCCGACCTGCGCCATCGCTTCGATCGCCGCGCTACGCAGCTGCTTGCGGCTGATCCAGCCACAGTGGCTGGGCAAGTTGTCCAGGAACAGGTTTTCGGCCACGGTCAGCGTCGGCAGCAGGTTGAGTTCCTGCATGACCATCCGCACGCCCAGCTCTTCGGCCTGGGTGCGACTGCCGGGGCGGTAGTCCTGACCGTTGAATTGCATGTGCCCGGCGGTCGGCGTGACCAGCCCGCCGATAATCTTCGACAAGGTACTTTTGCCTGCGCCGTTTTCACCGGTCAGCGCCAGCACTTCCCCGCGATTGAGCGTCAAGGTGATGTCGGACAGAACCGGCTGGGCATAAGTCTTACCGATACCGCTGACCGAGAGGACAGCGTTCGGGGCGGAAGATGACATAGGAAAATCTCCAGGCGTCCGCTCAGGGTGAGCGGACGCTGTTGGGTGCAGCCGGGATTACTTCTTGAGGACGAGTTCGACCGGGGTTTCGATCACGCCGTCTTGAGCGTCGACCTTCTCACCCTTGACCAGCTTGAGCGCGTTCTGGATACCGAACACGGCCTGCTGTGCGGCGGCCTGGTCGGCGGTCGCCAGGACACGGCCGTCCTGCAGCATCGGCTTGATCGCGGCGATGTTGTCGTAGCCTACGACCAGAACCTTGCCGGCTTTGCCTGCCGCACGCACAGCCGAGACGGCGCCCAGGGCCATGTTGTCGTTACCGGCCAACAGCGCCTTGAGGTCGGGGTATTCGCTCAGCATCGCAGAGGCGACCTTCTGGCCCTGGTCGATTTCCCAGTTGCCCGATTGGGTGGAGACGATCTTCATGCCGGCCGCGTCCATCGCATCCTTGTAGCCTGCGGTGCGCTGCTGCGCGTTGGTAGTGGTCGGTACGCCTTCGATGATGCCGACCTTGTCACCCGCGGCCAGTTGCTTGGCCAGGTAATCACCCACCAGCTTGGAGCCTTTGCGGTTGTCCGGGCCGACGAAGGGAATATCGAGGTTTTTGCTTTTCAGCACGCCCGGGTCCAGGCGGTTATCGATGTTGACGACCTTGATGCCGGCATCGGAGGCTTTTTTCAGCACGGTGACCAGTGCCTTGGAGTCAGCCGGTGCGATGACGATGGCGTTCACTTTGGCGAGGATCATCTGGTTGACGATATCGATCTGCGCGCTGGTATCGGTTTCGTTCTTGATACCGTTGGTGATCATGTCGAAATCAGCGGCGTGGGACTTCTGGTAGTCCTTCGCGCCCTCTTGCATGGTGACGAAGAATTCATTGGCAAGGGATTTCATCACCAGGCCGACCTTGGGTTTGGCGGCGGTGTCGGCGGCGAATGCAGAAGAGAGAGGCAGAGCAGCAGATGCGGCGGCAAGCACAGCGACAGCAAGAAGACGTCCAGCGAATGGCAGCTTCATGGGTTCACTCCGATCTTATGATTATTGGGAGCAACGCTTGCACCGAAGAACACTTCGGCAGCCCACCCACCCGGGTGACTGATACGAGCTTTCAAGACGTTCAGGGCGTACCCGCGAAACATCTCGCAAACGTTTGCGTTAAACAAACTATGAGAACCTTGCCAGGATTTGTCAACGGAAGAAAACCGCCCTCCACCCAAGCCCTCTAGCGCCTGCGTTCCAGCCTGTCTCGCGGGGTTATTAAACATCACCGTCGCCGGATCGTTCTCTAAAACGACAGGCAGTGCCGCCGATGTCATACGCCTCCGGCGACTATCCCGTCATTATTTTCGGACAACCGAACGCAACAGCCACGCTTTGTTCGGAAAGCCGGACAAGTGCATGGACAAACCTTCTTAAAGATAAGTTTAATTGGTTTTAAATCAACACCTTAGATAATAAACACGAAGGCGTTCAGGCTGGTACAAATCCTGCTCCCTGCCTGCACCTCGAGGCGTTCAGAACCGCCCGAGCGCTCTAGATGAACTTGCTACCGCACTCATCAAAAACCAGAGAGAAAAATAATGAAATCTGCACTGAAGACCTTTGTTCCGGGCGCACTCGCCCTCCTGCTGCTGTTCCCCGTTGCCGCTCAGGCAAAAGAAGTCGAAACCAAAGCCAAACTCTCCAACGTGGTGATCCTCGCCACCGGCGGCACCATTGCCGGCGCCGGCGCCAGCACTGCTAACAGCGCCACCTACCAGGCAGCCAAAGTCGGCATCGAGCAATTGATCGCCGGTGTTCCCGAGCTTAGCCAGATCGCCAATGTGCGCGGCGAGCAAGTCATGCAAATTGCCTCCGAAAGCATCAATAACGAAAACCTGCTGCAACTGGGTCGCCGCGTCGCCGAACTGGCTGACAGCAAGGACGTCGACGGCATCGTGATCACCCATGGCACCGATACCCTGGAAGAAACCGCTTACTTCCTGAACCTGGTGGAAAAAACCGACAAACCCATCATTGTTGTCGGCTCGATGCGCCCAGGTACCGCCATGTCGGCAGACGGCATGCTCAACCTGTACAACGCCGTCGCCGTCGCCGGCAGCAAGGATGCCCGCGGCAAGGGCGTGCTGGTGACCATGAACGACGAGATCCAGTCGGGTCGCGACGTGAGCAAGATGGTCAACATCAAGACCGAAGCGTTCAAGAGCCCATGGGGCCCTTTGGGCATGGTGGTTGAAGGCAAATCCTACTGGTTCCGCCTGCCGGCCAAGCGTCACACCATGGACTCCGAGTTCGACATCAAGACCATCAAGAGCCTGCCCGACGTCGAAATTGCCTACGGCTACGGCAACGTAAGCGACACTGCCGCCAAAGCCCTGGCCCAGGCCGGCGCCAAAGCCATCATCTTTGCAGGCACCGGCAACGGTTCGGTGTCCTCCAAGGTCGTCCCGGCCCTGCAGGAACTGCGCAAGCAAGGCGTGCAGATCATTCGCTCGTCCCACGTGAATGCCGGCGGTTTCGTGCTGCGCAACGCCGAACAGCCTGACGACAAGTACGACTGGGTGGCTGCCCACGACCTGAACCCGCAGAAAGCGCGGATTCTGGCGATGGTCGGCCTGACCAAGACCCAGGACAGCAAAGAGCTGCAACGGATGTTCTGGGAATACTGATTCCTGATAACACCTGTGCAGGGGCGGATTCGCCCGCCCCTGCTTCCCCGCAAAACCCTCGCTACATATCTCCCCGCCCTACATCAATTCGCTTGAATCACTGTCAGACGAGCTTGTTGAATTTTAAGCAGTTGCGAAATCGCCTACAGTTAAATACTGTATGCACGTACAGCTTACTAAGGAATACTCCGTGGCAAAGTCCTCTTCCGCAGCGCCAACCCCGCCTGATGCTTACGAACGCCTGGCCCTTCGTGTGCAAAAGATCATCAATTCGACCAACGCCCAGAAAGCCAAGGCAGCCTTGATCTTCCGCCTGCCGGATGAACCGGAGGACGAATGGCAACGTCTGCTGGAGGAAATTGCGGAGAACGACAACGTCACACTCGCCTACCGGGACGACGGTGGCGTGCAGATTTTCTGGGTTGTGCCGAAGGAAGATTGATTCAATGAGTGTCCGTTTTACTGCTGTGTTTTTGTGCCTGTTTTTTGCCGTCGCCGCCCACGCCCAAGCGCCCCGAACGTTCAGCGAAGCCAAGAAAATCGCCTGGAAGCTCTACGCACCACAATCCACCGAGTTCTATTGCGGCTGCAAATACACGGGCAACCGCGTAGACCTGAAAGCCTGCGGCTACATCCCACGCAAAAACGCCAGCCGCGCCGCGCGCATCGAGTGGGAACATATCGTGCCGGCCTGGCAGATCGGGCATCAGCGCCAGTGCTGGCAGAATGGCGGGCGCAAGAACTGTACGCGGTATGACGACGTGTTCAAACGCGCCGAAGCCGACCTGCACAACCTCGTGCCGAGCATCGGCGAGGTCAATGGCGACCGGAACAACTTCAGTTTTGGCTGGCTGCCGGTGCAAAGCGGGCAGTACGGTTCATGCCTGACCCAGGTCGACTTCAAGGCCAAGAAGGTCATGCCGCGTCCGTCCATTCGCGGGATGATCGCACGGACGTATTTTTACATGAGTAAACAATACGGCTTGCGCCTGTCGAAACAGGATCGCCAACTGTACGAAGCCTGGAACAAGACCTATCCGGTGCAGACCTGGGAGCGCCAACGCAATCAGACGGTAGCCTGCGTGATGGGGCGCGGCAACGAGTTCGTCGGCCCGGTGAATCTGAAAGCCTGCAACTGAAACCGAGCGGGAAAAATCGGTATTTTCCCGCCCAATCGGCCGGTTACTGCGCGACCTTGTGTTCGATGATCTGCGACTCGGTGTCGTTTTTCTTGGCACGGGCAAGTTTTTCCGTCAGCAAGGCCTGCTTGGCTTCAGCCTCGGCCCTGGTTTGGAATGGCCCCAACAGCACCACATCCTTGCCGTCTTCCTTCACGATATAAAAATTGAAACCATGCTCCAGCAACCAGGCGGTCAGGTCGGTGATCGCCTGCAGCTTGTGATCCGGCGGGCCCACGCGCAGGTCCCACTCCTGAGCGGCAATCGCACCGGTTTGCGGCTGGCTTTCAGTCACGGCGGGCTTGGCCCTGGGCTCTTCGACACGCTTGCCTTCACCGCAACCGGCCAATGCCAACACCGCCATTGCCATCGCTACTTTACGCACTGCCCTGCTCCTTTAAGGATAAAGAGGCAACTTTATCATCCACTGTCTATTCTGGCCGTCATAAACGTTGGGTTAAACAATGCGAATCATGTATCGCAGACCTGTATGATGACGCCATGGGAATTAATGTCGCCTCTATGCGTCCTAAAAGAGGCAGTCACAGGGAAGCGCTTAGCAGTAAGCTACACACATCCGACACCTGCCCTGTCTGAAACATGTGTCCTTAAAAGTAATCAAGGAGAAGTCCATGCTGATACTCACCCGTAAAGTTGGTGAAAGCATAAACATCGGTGATGACATTACGATCACCATCCTGGGCGTCAGCGGCCAGCAAGTACGAATCGGCATCAATGCACCGAAGGATGTTGCCGTGCATCGCGAGGAAATCTACCAGCGCATCCAGGCCGGCCTGACGGCGCCGGACAAAAACCAGACGCCTTGAAGCGCCTTCAGTAGCCAGCCTTTTCGTTCACGGTCACGGCTGGCGAAAACCCTATTGGCCTGCTCGCGTTCTTTTCGCGTTCAGCGTATCCAGTCCTTTCATCGTCGCTAAAAAGATGAAACTGTCATTACGCCCGGAACTTGTTACATGATTTGCAGCCGAACCTCGTGAGAACCTCTTCCGCCATACGAGTGCACTCAGGAGCACATCGATGAGGCCTAGCACGAAGCGACCTTTTGCCGCCCGTTCCTGGATGATCGCCCTGTTCATCGGGCTCGTTTTTGCGGGATTGGAATGCGGCTTGAGGTTCGAAATCAAAGACATCTACGTCACCGATGTGCCGTCGTGGCTGGACTTGACGCTGTTGCTCGGCGGCTACCTGTTTGTGTTCTGCCTCAAGCCGATCCAGAAAACCGTCCAGCGCAAAATGTGCCAGCGCGCAGCTCCCGGCGAACACCGGAGAACTACCCGCTGACGGCTGATGCCTGGCTATCAGATCGCCGGTATTTACAGCCCTGCAGCAGCACCTATGCTTGGCCTTGCACGGTCGGCTGAAAGGCGTTGAAACAGATGGACACCCTGAGCAAATCCCAAATCGAATCTGCACTGGCATCGCGCTTGCCCAGCTATAAGGTCGTCTGCACATTACATGCTGACGGCACCCTCTCAGCCATTCTCAGCGGCCCGAACACCGACCACTTCGCAATCACCGGCATCGTGCGCGCGCACTATCGCGGCGAAGAAGCGATTGCCCGACTTGCCAATGAGATACTCAGAGAGATGGTGCTGTCGCGCCAGGGCGTGAAAAATTATCCGTTGCACACGCCCGGCGCCCCAGGCACGTGTGAAGAAGGCCACGGCCGATAGAACGCGCAGCCTGTTCCCCTCACTCCATTCGGCGCTCGACGCGCAGCAGGCCTTCAGCGTCGCGCCGCACCTGAAACTGCTCATACCCGTCGATCCAGGCATGCGCAGTCACCATGGGTGTCAGGTGCGTCGAGGTCACGACCATCACATCCGCGCCCGCCGCCTCCCCCGCTCGGATCCCCACCGTCGCATCTTCGAATACCAGGCAGTCCTGGGCCGCGACACCCAGACGTTGCGCACCCAGCCTATAGCAGGCGGGATCCGGCTTGCCGTTGGCGACATCCTCGGCCGTCACCCACACCGCCGGCGGACTGATGCCCGCCGCCTGCAGGCGCCGCAGCGCCAACTCCCTGGGGGCGGACGTCACCAACGCCCATTGATCGCTGGGCACATCATTCAAGAACGCAACGGCGCCGGGAATCGCCACCACACCCTCGACATCATTCAGCTCAGCCTCGGTGATCCATTGCGCCTCAGCCTCAGGATCGACCCCAGGCAACGCCTGACGCCTGATCGTATCGATCGCCCGCGCGCCATGAATGGTGGTCAGGAACGCCGCCACATCCAGGCCATGACGTTCAGCCCAGATACTCCACACCCGTTCGGCAGCCGCAATGGAGTTGAGCAAGGTGCCATCCATATCGAACAGGAAGGCGCGATAACGCTGGGCAAATACAGATGAACCGGGGATGGGCACGGTGTGGCTTCCTCGCAGGCGACGACAAAAATAGACTCGAGGCAATCTACGGATCACCTCGACGCTTGTAAACGCCAACAGCGCTCACGCGACGCATCCCCGGCGCTACAGCGGCAGCTCCCAGGGCGGGGCGACGTGTTTCGAGTGTTTTTTTCCAAGGCGGGAGAATTGTCGCTGCAGACCGACAAACCGTGGGGGGGGGGTGATCACCTTGTGTCGGCCCGGCGTGAAGATTCTCATTCAGCCACTACACTCAACAAAGCAACCGCACGTTCTGTGCATCGTTCAGGGCAATATTGCCGACAAAGAGGCTAGCCACTATGTACGCCGGACAAACGCATATGGAAACGTTCAATGGCGAAATTCTCGGCCAGATGCTCGTCCAGATCATCTGTCTGCTAGCGGTGGCTCAGCTTTTCTTCTGATCGCCCGCTTCACCGTCCGCCGCGAACGGGGCGTGGCGAAACTGCGCGCAAATTTCAGGCGCACACAAAAAAGGGCCCACCTTTCGGTGAACCCTTCTAGACCGCCCAGCAGAGCGGATTTTGTTTGGTAGGCGCGATTGGACTCGAACCAACGACCCCCACCATGTCAAGGTGGTGCTCTAACCAACTGAGCTACGTGCCTGCTGTGAGGCGGCATTCTACGGAATTCCGGAGGGCTGTCAACATCTTTTTTGCAGCTAACCCTATGAATATGCGAATTTTTTATTTTCGGCCCGTACACCCGTATTTTTCGGGCGGCTGGCAGGCAATTTTCAACTCAGGTAGGATCGGGGCACTCGTAAAAAATATAAAACAGAGGTTCCAGGATGGCGAACACCCCCTACCCCCAGTCGTATTACGCCGCGTCGGCGAATGCGGCTCCGCCTCGCCCAGTGCTGCAAGGTGAAGTCGAAACCGATGTGTGCGTGATCGGTGCTGGCTACACCGGACTCTCCAGCGCGCTGTTTCTGCTGGAGAACGGTTTTCGCGTGACAGTCCTGGAGGCAGCCAAGGTGGGGTTTGGCGCGTCTGGCCGCAACGGCGGGCAGATCGTCAACAGCTACAGCCGCGATATCGATGTGATCGAGCGCAGCGTAGGGCCGAAGCAGGCGCAGTTGCTGGGACAGATGGCGTTCGAGGGCGGCAGGATCATTCGTGAGCGGATCGCCAAGTACCAGATTCAGTGCGATCTGAAGGACGGTGGAGTATTCGCCGCGCTGAACAGCAAGCACATGGGTCACCTGGAGTCGCAGAAGCGCTTGTGGGAGCGTTATGGCCATACGCAGCTGGAGTTGCTGGACGAGCGGCGCATCCGCGAGGTGGTGGCCTGTGACAATTACGTCGGCGGCCTGCTGGACATGAGCGGCGGACATATCCACCCGCTCAACCTGGCGCTGGGCGAAGCAGCAGCCGTAGAGTCCCTCGGCGGCACGATTTATGAGCAGTCAGCCGCATTGCGCATCGAGCGCGGCGCCAACCCAGTGGTACACACCGCCGAGGGCAAGGTCAGGGCGAAGTTCATCATCGTCGCCGGCAATGCCTACCTGGGGAACCTGGTGCCGGAATTGGCGGCCAAATCGATGCCGTGCGGCACGCAGGTGATCACCACCGCACCGCTGGGGGACGAACTGGCCAAAACGCTATTGCCACAGGACTACTGCGTCGAAGATTGCAACTACCTGCTCGACTACTACCGCCTGACCAGTGACAAACGCCTGATCTTCGGCGGTGGCGTGGTCTATGGCGCGCGGGACCCGGCCAATATCGAAGCAATCATCCGCCCGAAGATGCTCAAGGCCTTCCCGCAGCTCAAGGATGTGAAGATTGACTACGCCTGGACCGGCAATTTCCTGCTGACCCTGTCGCGCTTGCCGCAAGTCGGTCGCCTGGGCGACAACATCTATTACTCCCAAGGCTGCAGCGGCCACGGCGTGACGTACACGCACCTGGCGGGCAAGGTACTGGCAGAGGCCCTTCGAGGCCAGGCAGAGCGTTTTGACGCGTTTGCCGACCTGCCGCACTACCCGTTCCCCGGCGGGCAACTGCTGCGCACGCCGTTTGCCGCGATGGGCGCCTGGTATTACGGGCTACGGGATAAGCTGGGGTTCTGATGGGAAGGCTTGCCTGGGATGCTGGCACGGCGCACTCAGCCGACATCATCGCAGGCAAGCTTGCGTCCACAGGGGCTGAGGTAGCTTGCCGACACGCGCCGATCAATGCTGAATCGCAGACACAAAAAACCCCGGTCTTTCGACCAGGGTCTTTGCTATCGGGTCAAAGGCAGCCAACGGCTTTCTTTGTGCTGCAAGGCGTTCAGTGGGCCTTGAAGCAGATATGGCGCAGCGGACGGGACTCGAACCCGCGACCCCCGGCGTGACAGGCCGGTATTCTAACCGACTGAACTACCGCTGCGTATCGCTTGACCGGCCGAACGTAAACCCTCGACCGTCTTTAAACATCTGGCTGATCAGCCTTGGCTGTTCAACCTCAAGCCCGACGAATCGAACCTGGAAAATATGGCGCAGCGGACGGGACTCGAACCCGCGACCCCCGGCGTGACAGGCCGGTATTCTAACCGACTGAACTACCGCTGCGCGTCGGTGCAACCTTTAACGTTGCGTCTTACCCTAGGGCAAAACTCTCAAGAAGTGGTGGGTGATGACGGGATCGAACCGCCGACCCTCTGCTTGTAAGGCAGATGCTCTCCCAGCTGAGCTAATCACCCTTTGCTTCGTTGAGGCCGCGAAATTTACGCAGATAGCGGACCTAAGTCAATAGCCTGCTTGAAGTTTTTCTGAAAAAGACAAAATAGTTTCAAGACGGCTACCCACCCTACTCGCTGTAAATCATCTTCTTGCTCATGCCGCCGTCCACCACAAACTCCTGGCCGGTGACGAACCCGGCCTGGCGCGACAGCAGCCATGCCACCAGCGCCGCCACGTCCTCCACCGTGCCAACCCTGCCCGTCGGGTGCTGGGCGTGGTCGGCGTCGGTCAGCGGCTCTGCGCGACGGGCTGCCGGATCACGCGCATCGATCCAGCCAGGGCTGACGGCGTTGACCCGCACTTCCGGGCCAAGGCTCATCGCCAAGGCGTGTGTCAGGGCCAGCACGCCGCCCTTGCTCGCCGCGTAGGCTTCGGTGTCCGGCTCCGACTGCCGAGCCCGGGTCGAGGCCAGGTTGACGATCGCACCGCCATGGGCGCGCAGGTAAGGCGCACAGTGCTTGGCCAACAGCATCGGGCCGCTGAGGTTCACCGCCAGCACGCGATTCCAGGAGGCCAGGTCAAGGCTTTCAAGGGTGATATTGCGCGGGTCGGCCACCGCCGCATTGCACACCAATGCGTCCAGGCGCCCGAACTGCCCGAGCACTTCAGCGACGCCCTGGGCGACTTGCTTCTCGTCGGCCACGTCCATGGTGATAAACCAGGCGTTCTCGCCGAGCACCTTGGAGACCTTGGAGCCGCGCTCGCGGTCCAGGTCGGCCAACACCACCTGCCAGCCTTCGCTGATCAGCCACGCCGCGATCCCCAGGCCAATGCCCCGGGCAGCGCCCGTCACCAGCGCGACGCGGCCGTTACCGCCCGCAGCCGCTTCCATGGACCACTCGATCACAAGGCCGCCAGCCCACGGGCCAGATCAGCCTGCAAGTCAGCGACGTCTTCAAGCCCCACCGCAACACGGATCAGGCTGTCGCGAATACCCGCCGCTTCCCGCTCCTGCGGCGCCAGGCGGCCGTGGGACGTGGTGCTCGGATGGGTAATGGTGGTCTTGCTATCACCCAGGTTGGCGGTGATCGAGATCAGGCGCGTCGCGTCGATAAAGCGCCAGGCGCCCTCTTTGCCGCCTTTCACTTCAAAACTCACCACCGCACCGAAGCCGCGCTGCTGGCGCTGGGCCAATGCGTGCTGCGGATGGCTCTTGAGGCCGGCGTAGTGAACCTTCTCGATACCGTCCTGCTGCTCCAGCCACTCGGCCAGGGCCTGGGCGTTCGCGCAATGGGCTTTCATCCGCAGGCTGAGAGTCTCCAGGCCCTTGAGGAAGATCCATGCATTGAACGGGCTCAGGGTCGGGCCGGCCGTGCGCAGAAAACCCACCACTTCTTTCATCTGCTCGCTACGCCCCGCCACCACACCGCCCATGCAACGGCCTTGGCCGTCGATGAACTTGGTCGCCGAATGCACGACAACATCCGCACCCAGCTTCAACGGCTGTTGCAACGCCGGCGTGCAGAAGCAGTTGTCGACCACCAGCATGGCGCCTTTGGCATGCGCGACTTGCGACAGCGCGGTGATGTCTACCAACTCGGCCAGCGGGTTGGACGGCGACTCGACGAACAGCAGCTTGGTATTGGCTTTGATTGCCGCATCCCAGCCGGAAAGATCCGCCAAAGGCACGTAGTCCACTTCGATACCGAAGCGCTTGAAATACTTCTCAAACAGGCTGATGGTCGAACCGAACACGCTGCGTGACACCAGCACATGGTCGCCGGCGCTGCACAAGCTCATGACCACCGCCAGGATCGCCGCCATGCCGGTCGCCGTGGCGACCGCCTGCTCAGCGCCTTCCAGTGCGGCGATACGCTCTTCGAACGCGCGCACGGTCGGGTTGGTGTAACGGGAATAGACGTTGCCCGGCACTTCACCGGCAAAACGCGCAGCGGCGTCGGCAGCGGTGCGGAACACATAGCTGGAGGTGAAGAACATCGGATCACCGTGCTCGCCTTCCGGCGTGCGGTGCTGACCGGCGCGCACAGCCAGGGTATCGAAAGCTACGCCATCGAGGTCGCTGTCCAACCGACCGGCATCCCATTCCTGACTCATGCTGCGACTCCTTACTCAATGCTTTGTTTAAGATACAAAACCGGCCCCTCAGGGCCGGTGTTCACTCAATTGTTGTACAGATCGATGATCGCACTGACCGCCTGGGTCTTGATCTTCGACGAGTCGTTACGCGCCTGCTCGATCTTGTTCAGGTAAGCCTCATCGACATCACCGGTCACGTATTTGCCGTCGAACACCGCGCAGTCGAACTGCTCGATCTTGATCTTGCCACCGCCGACCGCTTCGATCAGGTCGGAAAGGTCCTGATAGATCAGCCAATCGGCGCCGATCAGATCGGCTACGTCCTGGGTCGTGCGGTTGTGGGCGATCAGCTCGTGGGCGCTCGGCATGTCGATGCCGTACACGTTCGGGTAACGCACAGCAGGCGCGGCGGAGCAGAAGTACACGTTCTTCGCGCCAGCTTCGCGGGCCATCTGGATGATCTGCTTGCAGGTGGTGCCACGCACGATGGAGTCATCCACCAGCATCACATTCTTGCCGCGGAATTCCAGTTCGATGGCATTGAGCTTCTGGCGTACCGACTTCTTGCGCGCCGCCTGGCCAGGCATGATGAACGTGCGGCCGATGTAGCGGTTCTTGACGAAGCCTTCACGGAACTTGACGCCCAAGTGGTTGGCCAGCTCCAGCGCAGCGGTACGGCTGGTATCCGGGATCGGGATCACCACGTCGATATCGTGTTGAGGGCGCTCGCGCAGGATCTTGTCGGCCAGCTTCTCGCCCATGCGCAGGCGCGCCTTGTACACCGAAACGCCGTCGATGATCGAATCCGGACGCGCCAGGTAGACGTGTTCGAAGATGCACGGGGTGAGTTTCGGCGCAACAGCGCACTGGCGGGTGTGCAACTTGCCATCTTCGGTGATGTACACCGCTTCGCCCGGTGCCAGGTCGCGGATCAGGGTGAAGCCCAGCACGTCCAGGGACACGCTTTCGGAGGCGATCATGTACTCGACGCCTTCATCGGTGTGACGCTGGCCGAACACGATCGGGCGGATGCCGTGCGGGTCACGGAAACCGACGATGCCATAACCGGTGACCATCGCCACTACCGCGTAACCACCGACGCAACGGTTATGCACGTCGGTGACGGCGGCAAACACATCTTCTTCGGTCGGCTGCAGCTTGCCGCGCTGGGCCAGCTCGTGAGCGAACACGTTGAGCAACACTTCCGAGTCAGAGTTGGTGTTGACGTGGCGCAGGTCAGATTCGTAAATCTCCTTGGCCAGCTGTTCAACGTTGGTCAGGTTACCGTTATGCGCCAGGGTGATGCCGTAAGGCGAGTTGACGTAAAACGGTTGAGCTTCGGCCGAGGTCGAGCTACCGGCAGTCGGGTAACGCACATGGCCAATGCCCATGTGCCCGACGAGGCGCTGCATGTGACGCTGATGGAACACGTCACGTACCAGACCATTGTCCTTGCGCAGGAATAACCGGCCGTCGTGGCTGGTCACAATACCGGCAGCGTCCTGGCCGCGGTGCTGGAGGACGGTTAGCGCGTCATACAGCGCCTGATTGACGTTCGACTTACCGACGATACCGACGATGCCACACATGCGACGCAACCCCTACTTAATGAATCTTGACTGAACACTGCTTACTGAGGCGTTTTGGCCGGTAAGAGGTGCTCCTTGAACGGAAGATCAGCGGGTATGCTGATCCCGCTGGCCAGCCACTGACTGCTCCACCCCAAAATGAGGTTCTTGGACCAATCTGCAACCAATAGAAATTTTGGCACGAGTACCGACTCCTGCCACCACGAATCCTGCTGTACTGGCCCCAGGCTCAACAGCCCGACCGCCACGACCACCAGCAACGCGCCACGCGCAGCGCCGAAGGCCATGCCGAGAAATCGATCGGTCCCGGAGAGGCCGGTGACACGTATCAACTCGCCAATAAGATAATTGACCATTGCTCCCACCAGCAGCGTGGCGATGAACATGATGGCGCAGCCCGCGATGACGCGAGCCGAAGGTGTCTCGATGTACCCGCTCAAGTAGACCGACAGCGAACCGCCGAACATCCAGGCGACGACTCCTGCAATGATCCAGGTCAGCAACGACAGTGCTTCTTTTACGAAGCCGCGGCTTAGACTGATCAAAGCGGAGATGGCGACGATTGCGACGATCGCCCAATCAACCCAGGTAAATGGCACGGTGCAGCCTACAGACGGATAAGGCGGCGCATTTTAGCAGAGCGCCGGGCTATCGGTAAGCTGTGATTGCGGGTGCTTTGCAAAACAATAGTTTGTGACGAGTTAAGCGCATTTCAAGGCCCACTCGAAACCAAAGTGGAAGGGGGCTGGCTCCCGATGGCGGTGGGTCAGTCAGCACAACCGATACTGATCGACCGCCATCGGGGGCAAGCCCCCTCCCACATTTGACTGCATTCCAAGCTGAAAGCGGCGTGAACTCAGCCGCGTTCAGGCTGGAAACGCACCACAAAACCGTTGAGATTCTGCTGACGCCCCAACAAATCGCGCAGGCGGTCCGCTTCGGCGCGCTCGATCAACGGACCGATAAACACGCGGTTCTTGCCGTCGGCGCTGCGGATGTAAGCGTTGTAGCCCTGGCTGCGCAGTTTTTTCTGCAAGGCCTCGGCGCTTTCGCGATTGGCCAGGCTGGCCAACTGGATCGACCAACTGATCGGCAGGCCATTCGGGTCGATACGGCTCTGACCCACGTCCGGTTTGCCCGGCGCGGCAGGCTGCGGCACGACCGGCTTGGGGGCAGGCGCTGGCGCAGCGGGCTTGGCAGCGACGGCAGGCGCCGGCTTGACCACAGGCACACTCGGCTGCACCGGCATCGAAGGGGCCGGCTGCGCGGCCAACTCCTCATCGGCCGGCACCGGCTCTTCTTCAGGCAACGCCTGCGGCTCAGGCACCACCACCGGCTCAACCTGCACCTGAGGCACGGCCGGCGCCTGGGGCGCTGCCGGGGCCTCGACGACCACCTGGCGCTGTTCGTCCTGACGGGAAAACAGCATCGGCAGGAAAATCACCGCCAAGGCCACCAGCACCAGGGCGCCGACCATCCGCTGCTTGTATGCGCTATCCAGTAATGCCATGTGCAGCTTCCTCCGTGGAGCGCCGGGCCAACCATTCGAGCGCCTCGGCAACACAATAAAATGACCCGAACAACAGAATCTCATCCTCGGGCGTGGCAACCGCACACTGCGCTTCAAGGGCCGCAGTGACACTTGCATACGACGCCACGCGCGCACCAAGGTTCTGCAA
This sequence comes from Pseudomonas sp. K8, assembly GCF_014889455.1. Lineage (NCBI taxonomy): Bacteria > Pseudomonadati > Pseudomonadota > Gammaproteobacteria > Pseudomonadales > Pseudomonadaceae > Pseudomonas > Pseudomonas sp. K8. Next base: position 7,741 of record NZ_VJWO01000046.1, on the reverse strand, counting down.
GGCCGCCTCAAGCTCGGCGGCCGGACGGCTGCGCGGCGTGTCCAGGGGCGCCACGGCCCAGGCCTGGACATTCCCCAGCAACGGCGTCACTACGCCCTCCAGATCCTTGTCGGCCAGCAAGCCGAACACCGCCAGGCGGCGACCGACCGGCGCTGTACGCGACAGGCGTTGCGCGAGGTATTCGGCGGCGTGGGGGTTATGCCCCACATCCAGCAGCAGGTTCAGGCGCTTGCCCTGCCAATCGAAGGCTCGGCGATCGAGACGCCCGACGATCCGCGTCGCCAGCAATGTACGAGCAATCTGCGCAGGATTCCACGGCAGATCCAATAACAGATAGGCTTGCAGGGCGAGCGCGGCGTTTTCCATCGGCAGGTTCAGCAGCGGCAGGTCATGCAACTCTACGAGCTGGCCGCGCGCATCACGCCCGCGCCACTGCCAATGCTCAGCACCGACCTCAAGATTGAACTCACGCCCGCGCAGGAAGAATGGGCAATCCAGCTCCCGCACCCGGTCGAGCAACGTCTGCGGCGGGTCCAGGTCACCGCACAGCGCAGGCTTGCCCTGGCGGAAGATGCCGGCCTTTTCATAGGCCACGGATTCACGGGTATCGCCCAGGTAGTCGACATGGTCGACACCGATGCTGGTGACCAGCGCCAGGTCGGCATCCACCACGTTGACCGTATCCAGGCGCCCGCCCAGGCCCACTTCAAGCACGACCACGTCCAGGCGCGCCCGTTCGAACAGCCAGAACGCCGCCAGAGTGCCCATCTCGAAGTACGTCAGGGAAATCTCACCGCGCCCGGCATCGAGCGCGGCGAAGGCTTCGCAGAGCTGCTCGTCAGTGGCTTCCACGCCATTGAGTTGCACCCGCTCGTTGTAGCGCAGCAGGTGCGGCGAGCTGTACACGCCGACCTTCAGGCCTTGGGCCTGCAGCAGCGCGGCGACAAAGGCACAGGTCGAGCCCTTGCCGTTGGTCCCCGTCACCGTGATCACTCGCGGCGCCGGGCGGCCCAACCCGAGGCGGGCCGCTACCTGTTGCGAGCGCTCCAGGCCCATGTCGATGGCGGACGGATGCAACTGCTCAAGGTAGGCGAGCCATTCGCCCAGGGTACGTTGGGTCATAGGTTTGCAGGCACCGGCGGCACGACGATCGGCTCAACCTTCGGCGCGATGTAGACCGGCGTCGGCAGGCCCATCATTTGCGCGAGCAGGCTACCCAGGCGTGGACGCAACTCGCCACGGGCGATGATCATGTCGATCGCACCGTGCTCCAGCAGGAATTCGCTGCGCTGGAAGCCTTCCGGCAGTTTTTCGCGAACGGTCTGCTCGATCACACGCGGGCCGGCAAAGCCGATCAGGGCCTTGGGCTCGCCGACGATCACGTCGCCCAGCATCGCCAGGCTGGCGGAAACACCGCCGTACACCGGATCGGTCAGCACGGAGATGAACGGAATGCCCTCTTCCCGTAGACGTGCCAGCACCGCGGAGGTCTTGGCCATTTGCATCAGGGAGATCAGGGCTTCCTGCATGCGCGCACCACCGGAGGCTGAGAAGCAGATCATCGGGCAGCGGTTTTCCAGGGCGTAGTTGGCGGCGCGCACGAAACGCTCGCCGACGATGGCACCCATGGAACCGCCCATGAAGGAGAACTCAAACGCCGACACCACGACCGGCATGCCCAGCAGCTTGCCGCTGACCGAAATCAGCGCGTCTTTCTCACCGGTCTGCTTCTGTGCAGCGGTCAGGCGGTCCTTGTACTTCTTGCCGTCACGGAACTTGAGGCGGTCAACCGGCTCGAGGTCCGCGCCCAGCTCGTTACGGCCGTCGGCGTCGAGGAAAATGTCGATGCGCGCGCGAGCGCCGATACGCATGTGGTGGTTGCACTTAGGGCAAACGTCCAGGGTCTTTTCCAGCTCCGGGCGGTACAACACCGCGTCGCAGGATGGGCATTTGTGCCACAGACCTTCAGGAACCGAGCTTTTTTTCACCTCGGAACGCATGATCGAAGGGATCAGTTTGTCTACTAACCAGTTGCTCATGCTTTCTTTCTCCAGTACCGGTGGCTTGAACACAGCCCCGCGTATGCCCTTGAGCTAAATTCATATGTGGCGATGACACATGCAGGACGGGGTCAGACGTTCGACCAGCCATTTCCCGCATGTTTCCTCAGCCTTCCAGACAACCTGCCCGTGCAGGGTTGCCACTTCATTTCCGGGCCTCCCGCAGGGGGCACCGGGCTGTTTTACACAGTGGTAGTTATGGACGGCGGCAGACTGCCAGCCGTCACATCGCGCCATCGCTGTTGCGCACAGCCTGCATGAATGCGCGAATCTTGCCGTGGTCCTTGATGCCCTTGCCCTGCTCTACCCCACCGCTGACATCCACGGCATACGGCCGGACCTGCTCGATCGCCGCCGCGACATTGGCGGGGGTAAGCCCGCCGGCCAGGATGATCGGTTTGCTCAACCCCTCGGGGATCAGCGACCAATCGAAGGCTTCGCCGGTGCCGCCGGGTACGCCTTCGACGTAGGTGTCCAGCAGTATCCCGCGCGCACCGGTGTAGGCCGCGCAAGCGCCGGCGATGTCATCCCCGGCCTTGACTCTCAACGCCTTGATATACGGACGCTGGTAGCTTTCGCATTCGTCAGGGCTTTCATCGCCGTGAAACTGCAACATGTCCAGTTGCACGGCATCCAGGGTTTCGTTGAGTTCGCAGCGGCTGGCATTGACGAACAAGCCCACGGTGGTCACGAACGGCGGCAGTGCGGCGATGATCGCCCGCGCCTGCAGCACATTCACCGCCCGCGGGCTCTTGGCATAAAACACCAAACCGATGGCATCCGCCCCCGCTTCAACTGCCGCCAGCGCGTCTTCTATGCGGGTAATCCCACAAATCTTGCTGCGAACGGCTGACATGTCGTGGAAACCTCAGGGGTTGAACCGAGAAAGTCCCGGATGGTAACAAAAGCTTTTCCGGGCGTCAGCCGCCAAGTTCGCTGAAACCTGTGAGGAAGTGTGGCCCGATGAAGCGCTGCGGCAGCTCGAACTCGTCGCGGTACTCCACTTCCACCAGATACAGGCCAAACGGATGCGCCGTGACGCCGCCGGTCCGCCGAATACGGCTTTCCAGTACTTCCCTGGCCCACTCCACCGGGCGCTCGCCGGTGCCGATGGTCATCAACACACCGGCAATGTTGCGCACCATATGGTGCAGGAACGCTCCGGCGCGGATATCCAGCACGATCATCTTGCCGTGACGCGTCACCCGCAAGTGATGGACTTCCTTGATCGGTGACTTGGCCTGGCACTGGCCGGCACGGAACGCGCTGAAATCGTGGACGCCAACCAGATGCTGCGCGGCTTCGGCCATGCGCTCGGCATCCAGCGGGCGGTGGTTCCAGGTGATTTCTTCGTTGAGGTGCGCCGGGCGGATCTGATCGTTGTAGATCACATAGCGGTAACGCCGGGCGATCGCCTTGAAGCGCGCATGAAAGTGCGCCGGCATGACCTTGGCCCAACTGACACTGACGTCATGGGGCAAATTGATATTAGCGCCCATCACCCACGCTTTCATCGAGCGCTCGGCCTGGGTGTCGAAGTGAACCACCTGGCCGCAGGCGTGGACGCCCGCGTCGGTACGCCCGGCGCACATCAGCGATACCGGCGAGTCGGCGACTCTGGACAGGGCCTTTTCCAGGGTTTCCTGCACCGTCAGCACGCCGGACGCCTGGCGCTGCCAGCCGCAATAGCGCGAACCTTTGTATTCCACGCCCAGGGCGATGCGGTAAAAGCCTGCAGCCGCCATTTCGGCAGCCGGGTTATCTATATTTGCCAAGAACTGAGAGCCTGATGAGTTGCGCAAAGGCGGGCATTATAAGGCGCTGCGCCCCAGACGCCATGTGTTTGGTACCGGCAATGCAAAACGGCGGCCCGAAGGCCGCCGTCTGGGTCACCCCGTGGCGATTACACCAGTCGGCCAAGCATCTCCTTGGCTTCGCCGCGCTGGGTTTCATCACCCTCGGTCAGCACTTCGGAAAGGATATCCCGCGCGCCATCCGTATCGCCCATGTCGATATAGGCCTGGGCCAAATCCAGCTTGGTTGCGACCTCATCGGTGCCGGAGAGGAAGTCGACCTCCGGTTCGTCACCGCCCAGCGCCGCGTCTTCGGCGGTGAAGGACGGCTCGATCGGCGGGCTTTCCAGGCTCTGGGACAGGCGATCGAGCTCGGCGTTGACGTCATCCAGTTCCGAGGCGAACGCATCGGGTTTGGCCGCCGGGGCGTCCGGCTCGTCAGCCAGGGACAGGTCGAAGTCTTCCGGCAAGTCGAGGTCGTCCAGGGCGGCCGGGGTCAGGGTCGGCGGTTCGACCGGCGACACGTCCTTCATCTGATCTTCAAGCCCCGAAAGGAAGTCGTCATCGGACTGGGACGCCGGCGGGTCCAGTTGCAGGTCGAGGTCAAAGTCCGACAGATCTTCCGGACTTGGCTTGGCATCGGTCTGTTGTTGCAGCAGCGCTTCGAAGGTCTGCTGATCGGTCTTGTCCAACGCCGCTGGCGAAGCCGCCTCCAGCTCGTCCAGACTCAGATCGAAATCAGTATCGAACGGCTCCGCTTCTGCCGTCGCTTGCGGCGCGGCGGCCGACTTGTCTTCCAGCAGATCCTTGACGTATTGAGCGTCCATCGCGGCGGCGGCCACGGCGGCACTCACTCCCGCCGCCAACACGGCCATGGCCGGGAAGCGCGACTTGAGCTGCTCGACCTGGGCATGGTTTTCACCATTGGCCACCAACTGACGCTCCTGGACGACAAAACCGTCCTTGTCGTTCTGCAGGCCGTAGACTTCCATCAGCTTCAAGCGCAGGTCGCTGCGCTTGGGTTCGTACTTGATGGCTTGTTCCAGCACATCGGCCGCCTGGTTCAAGTGACCGCGGTCGATATGGGATTGGGCCTGGACCAGTGCATCATTGGTGTTTTCCGGCGCTACGGCGCCAGCCAGTGGCGCAAGCACCGAGGCCGCGCTTGGCGCCGCTGCCGGCGCGACCACAGGTGCCGGCGCAGGCGCAGGCGCGGCGGCCAACGTCACGTTCGGTGCCGGTACTTCCAGGCCAGCGAAGCTGTCCGGTGGCAGATCAAGGTCGATGTTCGAGGTGAATTCCGGCTCTTCGGACAGGGCCCGCGCCATGCGCAGGTGCTTTTCTTCTGCGCGACGGGCATTGCGATGACGCGCCCACAGCAACAGGAGCACCAACGCCACCAGGCCGGCTGCGCCGCCGATGACGCCAAGCACAATCGGGTTGGTCAGCAGTTCGTTGAATTTGTCTTCGCTGGTCGCAGGCACGGCGTCGGGCTTGATCGGCTCGGCCACCGGGGCCGCAGTGGCGGCCGGCTCAGCGGGCGCGACTGCAGCGGCCGGCGGCTCACCTGCCAACTGCGCGGGCATGACCGCAGTCGCCGGGGTTGCCGGGGCGCCTTTTTCAGCCTGCAACCTGGCCAGTTGATCGTTTTTCAGTTGGATCAGCTTTTGCAGCTTGTCCAATTGGCTCTGCAGGTCTGCGGCGCGACTTTTCAGTTCTTCGTTGTCACGGCGTGTGGTGTCGAGCTGTTCCCGGGCCATCGCCAGCTTGTCGCTCAGGGCCTGGCCATCACCCGCCTTGCCCTTCGCGCCCTTCTTGGCGGAGTCGGCCGAAACCAGACTCAAGTTGTCCTTGGCGTTGGTGCTCGCCGGTGCATTGCCAGCCTGGGTGCGCTTGGTGGCGTCCAGTTGTTGCTTACCGGCCGCCTGATGGGGCGCGGCACGGCGGCCCTGGCGCCAGGCGACGTTCTGCGCGGTCACTTCGGCAATGGCCTTGGACTGCGGTAACGCCGTGCTTTGTACGGTATCCGGCAGGCGCAGCACGTGGCCGGTTTTCAGACGGTTGATGTTGCCGCCGATAAAAGCGTCAGGGTTGAGTGCCTGGATCGCCAGCATGGTCTGCTGCACCGAAGCGCCATTGCGGTGCTTCTCGGCGATTTCCCACAGCGTGTCACGGGCCGTGGTGGTGTGCTGGGCTGGCACGCTCAACGCGGGCGCGCTCAAACGCGGCGTGGCTGCGCTGTTGGTCGGCGTCGACTGGTCGAACTTGGCCGGGTCGAGCAGCACGCTGTAGTCACGCATCAAGCGGCCATTGGGCCATTGCACTTGCAGCAGGAACCGCACGTAGGCATCAGGCAGCGGCTTGCTGGACGTGACACGCACCACACTGCGCCCGGCCGGGTTGATCACCGGGGTGAACGTCAGGTCATTGAGGAACGCCTGGCGATCGACGCCGGCATCGACAAACGCCTGGGACGACGCCAGGCTCGGGGTGATCTCGGAGGCCGTGAGGCCGCCGACGTCGAGCAATTCGATTTCCACCGACAACGGCTGGTTCAACTTCGACTTGAGGGTCATCTCCCCCAGCTGCAGCGCCTGCGCCATACCGGAGGACAGCGCCGAGGCGGCCGCTATTGCTAACACCAGTTTGCGAACTTGAACCATAGCCTCATCCTTTGTTTGAACACTCCCCGGCCTGCGAGAAGGTTGGTAACCGTTGCCATAAGGCACGGCGAGCCGATAGGTCACCGACACGCAACTGTTCCTGCTTGGGGCCAAGCATAGCGCCTGGTTAGAATCAATCTACAAATTGCCGCCAAGTATCTTTTACACAAGGCCTTTTATCAACAACTGCGCCAGCTGCACCGCATTCAGTGCGGCGCCTTTACGCACGTTATCTGACGTCAACCACAGATTTAGTTCCGCCGGATCGTCCACCCCCGCACGCACTCGTCCGACGTAGACTACATCCTGGCCGACGGCATCACCCACCGCTGTCGGGTAATCCCCCTCCTCCACCCGCTCGATACCCGCTGCGGCGTCGAGCGCACGGTTGACGGCGGCAAGGTCGACCGGCGAACCCAATTGCAATGACACAGTCAAGCTATCGCCAAAAAACACCGGGGCTTGAACGCAAGTCGCAGAAATCTTTAGTAAAGGAGTTTCCAGCACCGCGCGCAGTTCGTGTACGAGACGTTTCTCCAGCGCTGTATGACCTTGGGCATCCGGCGTGCCGACTTGTGCCAACAGGTTGAATGCCATCTGCCGATCAAAGAATTTGGGCTCCAGCGGGCGCACATTCAGCAACTCGGCGGTTTGGCGCGCCAGCTCGCTGACTGCTTCACGGCCCTGGGCAGACACCGCCAGATTGGCGGTAACGCTGACACGCTGGATATCCAGAATCCCGCGCAGCGGCGCCAGCACCACCGCCAGGTTGGTCGCGGACGGGCTCGGGCTGCCGAGCTGGAACGGCTTTTTCAAGCCCTCCAGCACATGGGCATTGGCTTCCGGCACCACCTGCGGCGCTTGCGCGGCCGGCAATGCGCCCGACAAATCGATCACCGAACAGCCGGCCGCCGTGGCGCGTGGGGCGAAGCTCAGGGTCACCGCCGGGCCGGCGGCGAAAAACGCCAGCTGCGCCTTGCTGAAGTCAAACTCATCGACTTCCCGCACGCGCACGTTCTTGCCACGGAACGGCACCGACGCGCCCGCGGAGTTGCTGCCCGCCAGCAGGTACAGGGTGCCCACCGGGAAAGCCAGCTCTTCGAGGATCTGCACCAGGGTTTCACCGACGGTGCCGGTGGCGCCGATCACGGCGATATCAAAGGTCTGGGTCATGGGAGCTGCCTCGGGCATTGCGGGGGGAGCGGCACTTTACCGGGTGGTGGGG
>NZ_VJWO01000045.1:0-48911 GCF_014889455.1 Pseudomonas sp. K8 | reverse complement strand
GGCGCTGCAATCATTAATGCCACCTTTCTCAACCCACATAAGGAATTGAAAAATGACTGATATCAATAAAGAGTCCATCTCCGTATTGAACGACCTGATCGAAACCAGCATCGACGGTCAAAAAGGTTTTAAAGAGTGCGCTGACGACATCAAGCATCCCGAACTCAAAGCGCTGTTTGCCAAGCGCTCCGCAGACTGCGCCACTGCCGCCGCCGAGCTGAAAACCGCCGTGCGTGCCCTGGGTGGCGACCCGGAACAGTCCGGCAGCGTTGCCGGCGCCCTGCACCGTGGCTGGGTCGATGTGAAGTCGATGGTCACCGGCAAAGACGAAGAGGCTGTGTTGAACGAAGCCGAGCGCGGTGAAGACCACGCCCTCAAGGCTTACAAAGCAGCGATCGAGAAGATCACCCAGCACAACCTGGTGGGCATTCGTGACTTGGTTGAGCGCCAGTACCACGGCGTACAACGCAACCACGATCAGGTGAAAGCCTTGCGTAACCAGGCTCGCGCTCAGTCGTGAGCCGTCGCTGAATAAAAAATCCCCGCCGATGCGGGGATTTTTTATGGGAATTGATCAGCCGATGGTGATGGCTGGCAGTTCGGTCAATGTCACGACCTGTTGCTTGCGTGGCGCGAGGATTTCCGCTTCGCCATCCACCACCAGCTCATCGCGCTGGTTGAACACGCGGGTGGCGATACGCACGCGGAACTTTGGCAGCTTTTCGAGGATTTCCAGACGCACGGTCAGGGTATCGCCGATTTTCACCGGTTTCTGGAAGCTCATCTGTTGGCCGATATAGATCGTGCCCGGCCCAGGCAGCTCACAGGCAACCGCCGCGCTGATCAGGGCGCCGCTGAACATGCCGTGGGCGATTCGCTCCTTGAACATGGTCGCCTTGGCAAATTCCGCATCCAGGTGTACCGGGTTGTGGTCGCCGGACATCGCGGCGAACAGTTGGATGTCACGCTCTTCGACGGTCTTGCTGTAGCTGGCGGTCTGGCCGACTTCGAGGGCTTCGTATGGGGTGTTGGTTACCTGGGTCATCTAAAGGTGCATCCTGTGGCTAATCGATAATTTAATTGGCTGATTTTAAACGAAAAATTATTCGCAGCGAGTCGGCCTGCGCGAGGTCAGGGCCTGGTCGAGCCACGTCAGCACATCCGCGGTGACTTCGTCGCGGTTGGTTTCGTTGAATAGTTCGTGACGCGCCTGCGGGTAGATATTCAGTTGCAGGTTCTGGCAGCCGGCCTCACGCAGGGCATGGGCCAGTCTTTTCAGACGCTTGCCTTCACTCACCGGATCACATTCGCCGCCGATCACCAGGATCGGCAAGCCCGGATCGATCTGCGCGAGATTGGACGCTTTGCTGATTTGCTGCAAGCCGCCCAGCAGGTCGATCCACAGTTGGTTGGTGCAGCGGAACCCGCAAAGCGGGTCGTGGCGGTAGCGGTCGACTTCGTCCGGGTCACGGCTGAGCCAGTCGAAAGCCGTGCGGTTGGGCTTGAACGCTTTGTTGAACGAGCCGAACGACAGGAACTCGATCAGCGCACTGCGGCCGCGCAAGCCCTGGCGCAGGCGTTCGGCACGGGCGATCAGCCGCGCGGCGCGGTACAGCGCCACCGGCTGGAAATTCGAACCGCTGAGAATCGCCCCATGCAGGCTGGCGCTGTGGTGCAGCAGGTAAGCCTGGGCGATATAGCTGCCCATGCTGTGGCCCAGCAAAATGATCGGCACTCCCGGCAACTGCTGGCCGATGTGCTGGTTGAGGCTGGCCAGGTCGCCCACCACCTTGTTCCAGCCGTCCCGCTCGGCGAACAGGCCCAGCGTGCCCTCGTCGGCGGTGCGACCATGGCCGCGCTGGTCCAGGGCAAACACCCCGTAGCCCGCCCCACATAACGCTTCGGCCAGGCGCGCATAGCGACCGCCATGCTCGGCCATGCCGTGGGACACCATGATCAACGCCTTCGGCGGCGTGTCCGGCAGCCATTGATTGACGTACAGGCGGCTGTGGTCATTCGCGGTCAGCCAGAAGGTGGTGTGGTTCATGGCGCTTCCTTTGCTCGGGGTCATTGCAGTGTATAGCCCATCCTCGGCCAAGCGGCTGATCAGTACAGACCCTTGTAGGAAGATTCACGCTATCAATGACGCTATTGCCCGTATTTGCCTGTTTGGCCATAGCTGCTAACGTCCCCGAAGCTCCGCTTTTTATAGCAGCAGAAAAGCGGCCAGGCACATTCAGGTAAGAGGACAAGAATAATGCAACCTGATTTCTGGAATGACAAACGCGCGGCGGGCGTTCCCAACGAGATCGATCTGACCGCCTACAAGTCGGTGATTGAAGTCTTCGAGCGTTCCTGCAAGGCCTTTGCCGACCGCCCGGCGTTCAGCAACATGGGCGTCACCCTGACCTACGCCGAGCTTGAGCGCCAGAGTGCGGCGTTCGCCGGCTACCTGCAGCAGCACACCGACCTCAAGCCGGGCGATCGCATCGCGGTGCAGATGCCCAACGTGCTGCATTACCCGGTGGCGGTGTTCGGTGCGCTGCGCGCCGGGCTGATCGTGGTCAACACCAACCCGCTGTACACCCCGCGCGAGATGCGTCATCAGTTCAAGGACGCCGGCGTGCGCGGCCTGATCTACCTCAACCTGTTTGGTTCGCGGGTGCAGGACGTCTGCACCGACACCGAGATCGACTACCTGATCGAAGCCAGGATGGGCGACTTCATGCCAGCGGCCAAGGGCTGGCTGGTCAACACCCTCGTCGACAAAGTGAAGAAAATGGTCCCGGCCTATCACTTGCCGCGCGCGGTGTCGTTCAAGCGCGCCTTGCGCATGGGCGCAGGGCAGGGCGTGACGCGCCACCCGGTGAGCCTCGATGACGTCGCGGTGCTGCAATACACCGGCGGCACCACCGGCCTGGCCAAGGGCGCAATGCTCACCCATGGCAACCTGGTGGCGAACATGCAGCAGGTGCGCGCCTGCATGTCGCAGACCGGCGAGGATGGCCACCCGCTGATCAAGGAAGGCCAGGAGGTGATGATCGCGCCGCTGCCGCTGTACCACATCTATGCGTTCACCGCGAACTGCATGTGCATGATGGTTTCCGGCAACCACAATGTGTTGATCACCAACCCGCGTGACATCGCGGGCTTTATCAAGGAGCTGAAAAACTGGCGCTTCACCGGCTTGCTCGGGCTCAACACGTTGTTTGTGGCGTTGATGGACCATCCCGACTTCAAGGGCCTGGACTTCTCCAGCCTTAAACTCACCAACTCCGGTGGCACGGCGCTGATCAAGGCCACCGCCGAACGTTGGGAGCAACTCACCGGTTGTGCGATCGGCGAAGGGTATGGCCTGACGGAAACGTCGCCGGTGGCCAGCACCAACCCGTATGGCAATCAGTCACGCCTGGGCACCGTAGGCATCCCGGTGCCGGGGACGGCGATGAAGGTGATCGATGATGAAGGCGCCGAGCAGCCCCTGGGCGAACGCGGCGAGCTGTGCATCAAGGGCCCGCAGGTGATGAAGGGCTACTGGCAGCAGCCGGCCGCCACCGCCGAGGCGCTGGACGCCGAGGGGTGGCTCAAGACCGGCGATATTGCCGTGATCGACGAGGATGGATTTGTACGCATCGTGGATCGCAAGAAGGATTTGATCATCGTCTCGGGTTTCAACGTTTACCCCAACGAGATCGAAGACGTGGTGATGGCTCACCCGGCGGTGGCCAACTGCGCGGTGATCGGCGTACCGGACGAGCGCACGGGGGAGGCGGTGAAGCTGTTTGTGGTGGCGCGTGCCGAAGGTGTGAGCCTTGAGGAGTTGAAGAACTACTGCAAGACCAACTTCACGGGGTACAAGGTGCCCAAGCACATCGTGTTGCGTGAGTCGTTGCCGATGACGCCGGTGGGCAAGATCCTGCGGCGCGAGTTGCGCGACATCGCCTGATGTGAAATGCAGTCGATGATGGGGGAGGGGGCTTGCCCCGATGGCAGTGGATCAGTCACCAAATGTGTTGGCTGATTCACTGCTATCGGGGGCAAGCCCCCTCCCACATTTGTCTGTGTTTATCCCGTTAAGCCCTGTTCTAGAGCCATTTTCAAGCGTATAGAATTTTTGCTCTAAAAATGACTATTAGTTATTCATGAGTCATGTTTATGACTGTAGGGCCCTCTTTTGGCTCTAGTCGGCCCTTGGCAAAGCTGCTACTCTCGGCGCGCTTTGTGACCTCTCGGCCTGCTTAAACGCGCCAGACTCACCTAAAAAACATACACCAATAATAATCGCATCAAATGCGATGATGAATTCGCGTCGCTGAGGAGTGGGCTTCCATGAACGTAGACTTTTGGAAGGATAAGTACCCCGCCGGGATTGCTGCAGACATCAATCCAGACGAGTATCCAAATATTCAGGCGGTACTGAAACAGTCCTGCCAGCGCTTCGCCAACAAACCGGCTTTCAGCAACCTGGGCAAGACAATCACCTACGGTGAGTTGTACGAATTGTCCGGCGCTTTCGCCGCGTACCTGCAACAGCATACCGATTTGAAGCCTGGCGATCGAATCGCCGTGCAACTGCCCAACGTCCTGCAATACCCGGTCGCCGTGTTCGGTGCCATCCGTGCCGGCCTGATCGTGGTCAACACCAACCCGCTGTACACCGCGCGGGAAATGGAACACCAATTCAACGACTCCGGGGCCAAGGCCCTGGTCTGTCTGGCCAACATGGCGCACCTGGCTGAAAAAGTCGTGCCCAAGACTGCCGTCAAACACGTGATCGTCACCGAAGTCGCCGACCTGCTGCCGCCGCTCAAGCGCCTGCTGATCAACAGCGTCATCAAGTACGTGAAGAAAATGGTCCCGGCCTATCACTTGCCCAAGGCGATCAAGTTCAACGACGTGCTGGCCAAGGGGCACGGCCAACCGGTCAATGATGTCAGCCCGGCCAGCAGCGACGTGGCGGTGCTGCAATACACCGGCGGCACCACCGGCGTGGCCAAGGGCGCGATGCTGACCCACCGCAACCTGGTGGCGAACATGCTGCAGTGCAAGGCGCTGATGGGCTCCAACCTCAATGAAGGCTGCGAGATCCTGATCACTCCGCTGCCGCTGTACCACATCTATGCGTTCACCTTTCATTGCATGGCGATGATGTTGATCGGCAACCACAACATCCTGATCAGCAACCCGCGCGACCTGCCGGCGATGGTCAAGGAGCTGTCGAAGTGGAAGTTCAGCGGCTTTGTCGGCCTGAACACGCTGTTCGTGGCGCTGTGCAACAACGAAGGCTTCCGCAAGCTGGACTTCTCTGCGCTGAAAGTCACCCTGTCTGGCGGCATGGCCCTGCAACTGGCCGCAGCTGAGCGCTGGAAGGCCGTGACCGGCTGCGACATCTGCGAAGGCTACGGCATGACCGAGACCAGCCCCGTGGCGACGGTCAACCCGATCCAGAAGATCCAGATCGGCACTATCGGCATTCCGGTGCCGTCGACCTTGTGCAAAGTCATCACCGATGACGGCGTCGAGCTGGGCCTGGGCGAGGTCGGCGAGTTGTGCGTCAAAGGCCCGCAAGTCATGAAGGGCTACTGGCAGCGCGAAGACGCCACCGCCGAGATCCTCGACAGCGAAGGTTGGTTGAAGACCGGTGACATCGCGATCATCCAGCCGGACGGCTACATGCGGATTGTCGACCGTAAAAAAGACATGATTCTGGTCTCCGGTTTCAACGTCTATCCCAACGAACTCGAAGACGTGCTGGCGACCCTGCCGGGCGTGCTGCAGTGCGCGGCCATTGGTGTGCCGGACGAGAAGTCCGGGGAGCACATCAAGATCTTCATCGTGGTCAAGCCGGGCGCCACCCTGACCAAGGACCAGGTGATGGAGCATATGCGTGCCAACGTCACCGGCTACAAGGTGCCCAAGGCCGTGGAATTCCGCGATGCCTTGCCGACCACCAACGTGGGCAAGATCCTGCGTCGCGAATTGCGTGATGAAGAACTGAAGAAACTGGGCCTGAAAAAGTAACCCAGGCCCAAATGTGAGAGGGGGCTTGCTCCCGATGGCAGAGTGTCAGCCACTGCATCGAGTGACTGAACCACCGCTATCGGGAGCAAGCCCCCTCGCACATTCTGACCGCGTTCCTACAGGGTGAATGGCGCGAAGCTGACGCCAGCACCGGCTGGGCGCACATCCTTGAGGAACGAGTCCTTGTCCGCGCTCAGCTCCAGGGTAATCTCTGGCTTGCGCTTGCCCGCATTGCGCACCACCAAGCCTTCGAGCTTTTCACGCAGGAACACCGTCGGCACCTTCAGGTGCAGCAACTGGTCAGTCTCGGCGTTGTGCAGCAACAAGTGAATCCACTCGTACTGGCCCACCGCGATCCGCGCCACCGGCAGGTCGAACCACCAGATGTTGCGTTTGCGGTCCAGGTCGGTGAAGTGGCAGTTGTTGACGCCGAGTACGGCACCGCCCAGTTCCTGGTTTCTGCGGGCGATGGCCTGTGCTTTATTGAGTTTCATAACCTTCCTACGGGATCTGTTATTCAGCGTTGTAGCCTGAATGTGCCGGGCATTCTCGTGGGTTGGCCGCAAAACATAAAGCCAAACCTGCTGCCGGCGATGAAATGCCCGCGTAAAAATAATTGAAACTCTGCCGAACAGCCCTGGGTCAATCTCTAGGTAATGACCAAAAGCCCTCGATTGTTCCAGGAGAAATACCATGAGCAGCACATCGGATAAGGTAAAAGGCGTCGCCAACGAAGCAGTCGGCAACATCAAGCAAGGTGTCGGCAAAGTGACCGGCAACGACAAGCTGCGCGCTGAAGGGGTGGTCCAGGAAAAGAAAGGCGAAGTGCAGAAAGCCGTGGGTGATATCAAGGATGCGGTGAAGAAAGCGATCAAGTGACCCTGATTCGCCGGTTGGATTCACCCAGCCCGACGGCCATCCACGGATGGCCGTTTTTGTGTCACCTGAAGCGGTTAATCTTTCGAAATTGTTTCAATGTCGCCAAATAGGCTACCTTGATGTAGAAAACGGCCCCTGAGTCGCCCACGAACCTGACTTTTTGCGGCGAAAGGAGACGCTATGATTTTCCCGGTACTCGATGGTCTCAAGCTGCACCAGGTGCTGGTACGCACGGTCAAGGAATTCGTCAACGACGAGATGTCCACCTACGCCTCGGCACTGGCCTACCAGATGCTGTTTTCGTTGTTTCCGTTCCTGCTGTTTCTCATCGCGTTGATCGGTTTCCTGCATTTGCCGGACTTCTTCACCTGGCTGCGCCTGCAGTCGGAACTGGTGTTGCCGCCCCAGGCCCTCGAGCAGGTCAACCCGGTGATCGACCAGTTGCAGCAGTCCAAGGGCGGCCTGCTTTCGGTGGGTATCGTGATTGCCCTGTGGACCGCGTCGGCCGGCGTGCGCCTGATGATGAGCGCGATGAACGCCGCCTACGACGTGATCGAAGGCCGGCCGATCTGGAAGCGTTTCCCGCTGTCGGTTTTCTACACCGTCGGCATCGCTGGCATGTTGCTCGCCGCCGCCGCGCTGATGGTGCTCGGCCCGCAGGTCATGGAATGGCTGGCAGGGCAGATCGGTATGCAGGAATTCGTGGTCACGCTGTGGACCATCCTGCGCTGGCCGCTGATTGTGATCCTGCTGATGTTCGCCGTGGCCCTCATGTATTACGTGATGCCTGACGTGCAGCAGAAATTCCGCTTCATCACCCCTGGCTCGGTGCTGGCGGTGGTGGTGTGGATCGTCGCGTCCCTGGGCTTTGGCTCCTACGTCAAAACCTTCGCCGACTACAACGCCATGTATGGCAGCATCGGCGCGATCATTGTTCTGCTCCTGTACTTCTATATTTCCGCCGCCGTGTTGTTGCTGGGGGCGGAAATGAATGCCGTGATCGAGCACATGTCGGCCGAAGGCAAGGACCCGGGAGAAAAGACATTCGATGAAAACACCCATGCCGGTGAAAAAAAGCACGTCTCCGGTCTTGGCCGAGACCATTCCAAGCCCACTCCCGATGAAGTCTGATTGATGATCCGTGAAATCCTGAAAATGGGCGATGAGCGCCTGCTGCGTATCGCCCCGCCGGTCCCGCCGGAAATGTTCGACAGCCCCGAGCTGTGGCAATTGATCGATGACATGTTCCAGACCATGGAGCACGTCGGCGGTGTCGGCCTGGCCGCGCCGCAGATCGGTGTTGACCTGCAACTGGTGATCTTTGGTTTCGAGAGCAGCGAGCGCTACCCGGATGCGCCGGCCGTACCGCAGACGATTTTGATCAACCCACTGATCACGCCGCTCAGTCCGATCATGGAAGAGGGCTTCGAAGGCTGCCTGTCCGTGCCCGGCCTGCGTGGCGCGGTGGACCGTTACCAGCAGATCCGCTACGAAGGTTTCGACCCCAAGGGCGAACCGATCATCCGCATTGCCGATGGCTTCCATGCGCGGGTGGTGCAGCACGAGTGCGATCACCTGATCGGCCGCTTGTACCCGTCGCGGATTACCGATTTCAGCAAGTTCGGGTTCATCGAGGTGATGTTCCCCGACATGGACCCGACGGCCGACGAATAGCCTCCTGACACAACGCAACGTCAACCTCAGCTCCCACGGGAGGTTACAAGGCGCGTTCCATGCCCATCGCGATCATCGGCTTGTTGCGCTTGTAGCGCACCAACCGTTCGCTGAGGGACTGCGGCAGCACGGTATCCTGGGTGAACCCCATGCGTTGATACCAGCCTTCCAGGTCCGGATGACACATCAGCCAGACCGTACCCTCCCCATCGGCCACCGCTTGACGAATCAAGCGCGCCGCCAGCCCCTGACCGCGATAGGCCGGGTCGACAAACACCCCGGTCAGCCATTGCCCGCCCACCACCGGCGTCAGGCATAAGCCGGCGACTATCTCGCGGTCCCGCGCCACCCACAGACGTCCGCCCTTGAGTGCCTTCATCGGCGAATCGTGGTGGCGATAAAACTTGTTCAGCAGCGGCCACAGGGGCTCTGCCAGCGGTTCGATGTGCAATTCGGGCATGGTGTTCAGGCAGGCGTTATCCAGGGCCGGGGATTATAAGCGCCTAATGTGCGGCAATAGGTGGTATACCCATTGTTACATCCCCTGTAAGTGGAGCATGCATCATGGCCAAAGGTATGGATTCAAAGAAAGCCGCGAAGAAGAAACCGGCAAAGACCGCCGATGAAAAACGCGCTGACAAGAAAGCCAAGAAATCCGAGACAGGGCTGTTCGGTCACTGAGTTGAACGTGTAGAAGCCTACGATCTGCAAGATGTTCCCGCCTTACCGCACAGAGCAGGACACACCTGCTCTGAGCTGTCGATGCCCAACTAGCGTGATGGCACCCAGTGCCGGGAAATCAACGTCCTGGCACACGGCGTTACTGCGCGACCGAATGGCCCCGCTGGCCGGGTCGCTTAGATCGCGGCCAAGGTCTCTTTCACCGATTGCGCTTGTGGCTCTGCCGTCTTCACGGCTACCTGCTGCTCTTGCTGTTGCTTCAGACGATCAGCCACTTGCTTGGCGATTGCATCCTGTTTTTCCTGCGGCATTGTCTGCACCTCCGCCTCGGTCAACCCCTGCTCCTTGAGCAACTGTTCGCGAATGCGTTCGGCCGGGGTTTTGCTCATGTAATCGGTGAAGTCTGCGCGCGCGGCACTCGTGGTAGAACCGGCTGCGGGCACATCCGTGGTCGCCGGGGTGGCGGCCGTTGAGGCCTGCAACTGCACGCGGGTCTTGGCGAAGGCTTCGTCGATGCGGTCGGCGGCCTTGTCCAGTTGGGTCTGCGCGGCGGGTACGCTCACACTTTGCTGCGCCGTTTGCAGGGCACCGCTGTACAGCGTGCTGGCGGCGGCGTTGGCGGGGTCCATGTCGGGGCGCTTGAGCTTTTCGACGGTCGACAAGGCTTGAGTGTTGTTGTTAATCAGCATGATCGGGCACCTATGCAAATGTTCGATGCGTCAGCTGGAGCAAATAGCGTGCCGGGTGCACAGCCCCGGTTTTACGGGGGGCTGGCATGGCGCTAGCGGCAAACATTGTTCTGGCGCCGGCCAAACGTTGCCGTCGACAGGCCATCTTGTGCAGTACCTTCCCGGTGGCAGGGCCGTTCAGTCGTGTTTGAAGTCCTCGACGATGAACGACCCGCTCGTGAAGTCCATTTCCAGGGCATGGTGAAGTGCCGCCGTTTTGGCCTTGAAGTGAAAGGACGCCTTCAGGAGGCGGCCTTGCAGGTACAACACGGTGAATTTTCCGCTGGTTGCCAAATAGGTGCCCTGTTCGCCTGACCTCGTGTCGTCAAATTCAAGCCTTACCTTGTGGTCTTCACTGGCCGTTGCACCAATCTCGTAGGTCTCGCCTTCCTTGATATTTTGGTCAATGCTGATTTTAAGCAGGGCGAAATCGGTCATGATCCCGACTGTTGAATTAAAGCCTGACCCGCCATTCAAATGAGCTACAAAGTTTGTGCTAAAGGGAACCGTCCATCCGGCTATTACCCCAGAGATTGCATCGTTTTTACCCAGTACCGAACCCATGATTGCTTCTCCATATTCAAGGGGCAATGTGTTGCACATTGCGTGTGCTTATGAATAGGCGAAGAGGAGAAACGGGGCTACTGTCAGACCTGACAGGTCCCTGCGCTTTCCTGACAGACGGTCTTTCGATGTTTCGAAAAAAGCGTTTTGCCGATTCTGTCGCAGGCACCTGAGAGCTGTGCGTTGAGTCCTTTCACGTTGCCGTCTTTGTGATCAGTCATGGCCGTCGAGGGCGAAGGTCTTAAAGCCGGCATGCTGGCCAAGGCGCTGGTAATACGCGGCAACTGCCGGGTAGGACGGGCGCTCCATCGGCGTCATCTGCCAGCGGTGAACCGAGAGGCCGATGAGGATGTCAGCCAGGGTGAATTCGTCGCCGGCCACGTAGGCACCGGTCTTTGCCAACTGTTGTTCCAGCAGGCCCATCTTGTCGTGCCAGGCTTGCACGCCCGCCTTGATGCGCTGCGGGTCCTGATGATCGGGGCTGTTGCGCACCAAGGCCTGGAAGGCATAGCCCCAGGACGGGTTGAGTTCGGTGGCTTGCCAGTCCATCCACTGCTCGACCCGGGCGCGAGGGGCGGGCTCGAGAGGTAGCAGGTCGTGGCGTTGGTAGAGGTTCACCAGATAGCGACAGATGGTGTTGGATTCCCACAGCACACCGTGGTCGTCGATCAGCACCGGCACTTGGGCGTTGGGGTTCAGGGCAAGGAATTCGGCGGATTGGGTCGGCTTGAAGCCGATGCCCCAGTCTTCGCGCACATAGTCGATGCCCAGTTCCTGGCAGGTCCAGAGCACTTTGCGCACGTTGATGGACGAAGCGCGACCCAAGATTTTCAGTGAGTGTCCCATGGTGCTTCTCTGGCAGTGGAGAACACTCAATCTAGCAGGGGTCGGGCACTACGGCGATGCCTTCAAGCGGGCACGGTTAAAAATGTGTGTGGGGCCATGGCTTTGCCCACTGGCAATACGCTCAGCTCCCTCAACTGATGAATTGCCAGGGCAACATCGCAATGTCAGCCGCGTCCTACGTGCTCTCCCGCACCTGCAACTCAAACCCCATGTCCACCACCGGCTTGGCGATCTTGTTCCCCGCCATGACCGTCAGCAGATGCTCCGCCGCGCGCCGACCGATGGCCTCGCGCGGCGTGCTGATGCTGCTCAGGCGCGGCACCATGAAGGAGGAGGCGGGCAGGTCGTTGAAACCCAGCACGGCTACGCGCCCCGGGACGTTGATGCCGTGACGCAGGGCTTCGAGCAGCGCGCCCTGGGCCAGGTCGTCGTTGCCGAAGAAGATCGCATCCACATCCGGATGGGCCGCCAGCAACTGCAAGAACAACTCGCCGCCCAGGCCCACGGAGGAGGGGCGTGGCGTCAACAGTTCCAGCGCCGGGTCGTACAGCCCGGCCTGTTGCAGCGCACGGCGGAAGCCTTCGCCGCGCAGCAAGGTGCGTTGGTCCAGTTGCGCGCCGATATACGCCAGGCGCTTGCGCCCACGGGACAGCAAATGCGCCGCTGCCGTCTCACCCGCCGCCAACTGCGAAAAGCCCACGCAATTCACGCCAGCGTTGGGGTCCAGATCCATCATGTACACGCACGGCACATTGCTGGCCTCGACCATCCGTCGCGCGCTTTCGGTCCGATCGAACCCGGTCAGCAGCAAACCCCGCGGCTGGTAGGCCATGTAGTTGCGCAGCAAAGTCTCTTCTTCGTCGCGGGAATAGTGGGAGTTGCCGATCAGCACTTCAAAGCCCTTGGGCCGCAGCACCTGGTGGATCGCTTCGAGGGTTTCGATAAACAGCAGGTTGGACAGCGAGGGCACCAGCACCACCACCGAATGGCTCTGGGCCGAGGCCAGGGCGCGGGCGGCGGGGTTGACCACGTAGTTCAACTCGGCGGCGGCCCGTTGCACTTTTTCCACCAGTTCGGTGGCCACGGTGCTGATGCCACGCAAGGCGCGGGAAGCGGTAATCGGGCTGACGCCGGCCAGGCGGGCGACTTCATTGAGGGTCGGGCGACCCGTGGTGCGCGTATTTTTATCGTTCTTGGAGGTCATCAGGCGGCTTGCCAAACAAAAATCGAGGCACTAAGGTAGCGCTGTCTCCAAACGGCTGCAAATGCTTGAATGCTGGGTTGCCTGATCCAGTTCAAATGCTTGGAGCGGATGCACGCGTCACTCCATAAAAAAAGACAAGACGGCGCGGGAAAAGCCTGTTTTTGCACTAGCCTTACAGCGTGCAAAGGTAGCGCTATCTGCGTCCTGAGGTGTTTCATGAGTCAACCTGTTACCGCCCTGGTCATCATGGGTGTCGCCGGCTGCGGCAAGACCAGCGTCAGTGAGGCCGTGTGCCGCCTGAACGGTGCCACCGCCATTGAAGGCGACAGCTTTCACCCCGCCGCGAACATCGAAAAAATGAGCGCCGGCCACCCCCTCGACGACAACGACCGCGCCGGCTGGCTCGACATCCTGTGCGATGAGTTACGCCGTTCGCTCAAGGCCGGCGAACACCCGGTCCTCACCTGTTCCGCATTGAAAAAGAAATACCGCGACCACCTGCGCGAAGCCGCGCCGGGCCTGGGCTTTGTGTTTCTGGAACTGAGCCGCGAAGTCGCCGCCGACCGCGTGTCCCATCGCCCCGGGCATTTCATGCCGGCAAGTCTGATCGACAGCCAGTTCGCCACCCTTGAATCGCCCATCGGCGAGCCGCTGACCCTGGCCCTCAACGCCAGCGAAGACAGCGTCGAGGCGTTGGCCGAGCAAACCCATGCGTGGTGGTGCAAACACGGTTTTGAACCCGCTCATTAATTTTTGTGTCGGAAAGATAGCGCTATCTCCGACAGCAAACTCAACACCCGCTTTAATAACAACAACAAACAGGAGAGACCCCCATGTTTGGCATGTCCCACGAGTCCTACCTGCTGCTTGATGCAGTGGTCACTATCATTGGTCTGATCTTCTTGATCACCAAGTTCAAGGTTCACCCGTTTATCGCGTTGATCATCGCCGCCGGCTTCCTTGGCCTGACCTCGGGCATGCCCGTGGACAAGATCATCAAGGCCTTCCAGGACGGCTTCGGCGGGGTGCTCGGCTTTGTCGGCATTATCCTCGCGCTGGGTACGATGCTCGGCAAGATGATGGCCGAATCCGGCGGTGCCGATCAGATCGCCCAGACCCTGATCCGCGCCTTCGGCAAGGAAAAGGTCCAGTGGGCGATGATGTTCGCCGCGTTCCTGGTGGGTATCCCGCTGTTCTTCGAGATCGGCTTTGTGTTGCTGATCCCGCTGGTGTTTATCGTCGCGCGCCGTACCGGCGTGTCGCTGATCAAGATCGGCATCCCGTTGCTCGCCGGCCTGTCGGCGGTCCATGGCCTGGTACCACCGCACCCGGGCCCGCTGCTGGCCATCGGCGTGTTTGGTGCGGACATCGGCAAGACCATTCTGTACGGCCTGATCGTCGCGCTGCCGACTGCCATCATCGCCGGCCCGATCTTCGGTACGTTTATCGCCAAGTACATCCCGGGCAATCCGTCCCAGGAACTGATCGACCAACTGGCCCGCGAGTCGGAGCACAAGACGCTGCCGAGCTTCAGCATCACCCTGATCACCGTGCTGCTGCCGGTGTTCCTGATGCTGCTGAAAACCTTCGCCGACATCGCCTTGGCCGACGGTCATGTGGTGCGCAACTGGATGGACATGATCGGTCACCCGATCAGTGCCTTGCTGCTGGCGTTGCTGCTGTCGCTGTACACCTTCGGTCATCGCCAGGGCATCCACTCCAAGCAGATCCTCAAGTTGCTCGACGCCAGCCTGGCGCCGACCGCCGCGATCATCCTGATCATCGGTGCCGGTGGTGGTTTCAAACAGATGCTGGTGACCAGCGGCGTGGGCGACGTGATCGGCCATATGGCGGTGAACGCGCAGATCAACCCGATCCTGCTGGCGTGGCTGGTGGCGGCGGTGATTCGGGTGGCGACCGGTTCGGCGACAGTCGCGACCATCACTGGCGCAGGCATCGTGGTGCCGGTGGTCGGCATGATTCCGGGGGTTAACCGCGAGCTACTGGTGTTGGCGACGGGGGCGGGTTCGTTGATCCTGTCTCACGTCAACGATGCGGGGTTCTGGCTGGTGAAGCAGTACTTCAACATGACCGTGGCCGAGACGTTCAAGACCTGGACGGCGATGGAGACCATCTTGTCGGTGGTGGCGCTGATCTTCATCATGTTGCTGTCGTTGGTGGTGTGACAGACACACCGTAAGGCAAGGGTGCAAACCCAATCCAAATGTAGGAGGGGGCTTGCCCCCGATAGCGGTGTTTCAGTCACCCGATACAGTGACTGACACCCTGCCATCGGGAGCAAGCCCCCTCCCACATGTTTGACCGAGTTAGACGCCGGTTTTTGGTAAGAGGCCATCGGCGCGGAACATCCCGCGAATCCCGCGTACCGCCTGGCGAATCCGGTCCTGGTTCTCGATCAGTGCAAAGCGCACATGGTCGTCGCCATATTCACCAAAGCCAATCCCCGGCGACACGCACACCTTGGCTTCGAGCAGCAGCTTCTTGGCAAACTCCAGCGAGCCCATGGCGGCATACGCTTCGGGGATCTTCGCCCAGACGTACATCGACGCCTTGGGATTCTCCACCATCCAGCCCAACTCATGCAGGCCTTTGACCAGTACATTGCGGCGCTGGCGGTACTGCTCGGCGATGTCTTTCACGCACTGTTGGTCGCCTTCCAGCGCGGCAATCGCCGCCACTTGCAGCGGGGTGAAGGTGCCGTAGTCGTGGTAGCTCTTGATCCGCGCCAGGGCGTTGACCAGTTCTGCGTTGCCCACCATGAAACCAATGCGCCAGCCGGCCATGTTGTAGCTCTTGGACAGGGTGAAAAACTCCACCGCAATGTCCTTGGCGCCCGGCACCTGCATGATCGACGGGGCTTTCCAGCCGTCGTAGACGATGTCGGCGTAGGCCAGGTCATGCACCACCAGCACGTCGTACTGCTTGGCCAGGGCGATCACCCGCTCGAAGAAATCCAGCTCCACGCACTGCGCGGTCGGGTTGGACGGGAACCCCAGGATCATCATCTTCGGCTTGGGAATCGAACCGCGAATCGCCCGTTCCAGCTCGGCAAAAAAGTCCACGCCCGGAATCAACGGCACCGAACGCACCTGGGCGCCGGCAATCACGGCACCGTAGATATGAATCGGGTAGCTCGGGTTGGGCACCAGTACGGTGTCGCCCTGGTCCAGGGTGGCCAGCATCAAGTGCGCCAGGCCTTCCTTGGAACCGATGGTCACGATGGCTTCCGACTCGGGGTCGATATCCACTTCATAACGGTCCTTGTACCAGCGCGAAATCGCCCGGCGCAGGCGCGGAATGCCTTTGGAGGTGGAGTAACCGTGGGTGTCTTCACGCTGGGCGACGGTGACCATTTTTTCCACGATATGTGGTGGGGTCGGGCCGTCAGGGTTGCCCATGCTCAAGTCGATAATGTCTTCGCCGCGCCGACGCGCAGCCATCTTCAGCTCGGCAGTGATATTGAAAACGTAGGGGGGGAGTCGATCTATGCGCGCAAAGCGGCGCGGCAAACCTTGGTCGGCCATTGTTGCCTCGAAAGTACGTAAGCGCCCGGAACCGTCCGAGCGACGTCGGCCACTGCGGTGGCCTGCGGGGCAGACAATACGGTTGATGATGGCCAGTTGTCCAGATGCGTAGGAACAATTTCTACATGCAGTGCAATCCGGATATACCCCTATACTCAATACGGGTTTGTTCTCTCATAAGAAGGAGACTGTTCAGATGGATCAGCAGACGCAACAACCGTTAGAGCCGCGCATGGAAGAGGGCAAGGCCCTGGTGATCGCCGGGGTGCAAGGGCATTATTCGAAGGCCACCACCGGGGATATTCCCAAGTTGTGGGGCGTGTTTGACGAGAGCGTCAAATACATCAAAAAGCGTTTGGGCGGCTTTACCTACGGGGTTTGTCATAACCCCAGACACGATGAGTTCGACTACATCGCAGGGGTTGAAGTCCCCGCCAAGGGTGATGTGCCGAGCAATTTCGAGTTCATCGAAATCCCGCCGCATCACTATGCCGTGTTCGCGCACTACGGCGAGGTACACGCGTTGCCGCAGACCTACGAGCGGATCATGTTCGAATGGTTGCCGCATTCCGGGTACAAGGTTGCCGGCGTGGATTTCGAGCGGTACAGCGCGGATTTTGATGTGAGAAAGGGCCTCGGCACCGTGGAGGTCTGGCTGCCTGTGGAAGCAAAGGCCTGAAGCGCCGGCCGAAGATGATGGCGACTCTTCGGCCGTTTTTCCTGCGCGGGAATGCTCATGATCCAGCGTGCCCCCAAGCGTTGGTCGCTGTCATCTCTACGTGACATCTACTGCGGCTCCAAGCCCCGACTCAAACGGCGTTCATACCCGCCCAGGCCCTTGTATGCCTCCCCGCGATCCACCCAGCCCAGCCCCAGGTACAAGCCCATCGCCGCGACATTGTGCGTGTCCACCGACAACTCCAGCGCCTTGATCTGCGGCCAGGCCTGAAGCGCTGCCGCGGGTAGCGCCTGCAGGCAGGCTTTGCCAAATCCCCGGCCCTGTTGGCTGCGATCCACCTGTAACGCGTGCAGCGTGGCGCTGTGGGCATCGGCCCAATGGGGCAGGCATGGCGGGCATTTGAGCAGGAGGAAGGCCACGGGCACATCGTCGGCCAGCAGCGCAAAGCCTTTGATACCGGGGCTGGGGTTGACCAGCAGGGTGTTGAGTGCGCAATACATGTCGCCGCAAAACGGCAACTGCTCAGGGTGAACTTCGATCGCGCCGACTTGCTGTGTTTGCACAGCGTTCAGCGCCTCGTAGGCGACAAGGCGGGTTTGCATCGGGGCGTCCGAACGGCTGCAAAGAAGGGCGCAGTCTATCGGGTTTGCGCGCTGCGAGATTTTTTTTCAGCGCGCTGTCGATCGGGCGGCGGGCCATTCGACTAAGGGTGTCTCTGAAGATTTTCACCCCCCAGGAGTATCGCCATGAACACTGCAATCCACACCCTGATCGAACAATGGAAACAAGCCGTCGTCGCCAAGGACATCGATAAGATTGTCAGCTTTTACACCGACGATATCATCGCGTTCGACGCGGTTAGCGCCCTGCAGTTCAAGGGCAAGCTGGCCTACCGCGCGCACTGGCAGGCGTGCATGGAAGTCTGCCCCGGCCCCGGTGTGTTCGACTTCCATGAGTTGCATATCGTCGCCGCCGACAACAGCGCCTTTGCCCATTGGCTGGCTCACTGCGGTGGCACCGGCCCGGACGGCGTGCTCAAGACCTGCTGGATGCGCGTCACCGTCGGTTACCAGCGTGTCGACGGCCAATGGAAGGTGGTGCATGAGCATTGGTCGGCCCCCTTCGACATGGCCACCGGCGTCGCGCTGTTCGACCTGAAACCTTGAGCCCCGCGAACTATAGTCAGTAGTCCGAAAACGGAGAACACCATGAAATACCTGTGCCTGATCTACAGCAACGAACAGGTGCTGCACACCGCGCCGGACAGCCCGGCCGACCCGGAGTGTTTCGCCTACGCGCAGTCCGTCCAAAAGAGCGGGCGCATGCTCGCCGCCGAGCCGCTGGAGTCGGTGAGCACCGCCACCACTGTGCGTATGCGCAATGGCAAGCTGTCGATCACCGACGGGCCGTTTGCCGAAACCAAGGAGCAGCTCGCCGGGTTTTACCTGATCGAAGCCCGGGACTTGAACGAAGCGCTCCAGGTCGCCGGCGGCATTCCGGCGGCCCGGGTCGGCAGTGTGGAAGTACGCCCCGTGCGCCAATTGAATCTCTGAACACAAAACACCCATAAACAGGAGGTTTACCCATGAACACTCAACTTGCCGAATGTGAACGGTCCATCAACCCTGGGGGCGACGTGGCCAATCGCCCGGTGACCCAGGATCTGCCCGATTGACCCCTCCGATCGAGACGATTTACCGCCACGAATCACGGCGCGTGCTGGCGACGCTGATTCGCTTGCTCGGCGATTTCGACCTGGCCGAGGAAGCGCTGCACGAGGCGTTCCTGGTCGCCATGCAGCGCTGGGAGCACGACGGCGTGCCGAGCAATCCACGGGCGTGGCTGGTCTCGACCGGGCGCTTCAAGGCCATCGATCGCCTGCGCCGCCAGGCCCGTTTCACCCCGTTATTGCAGGCGCAGGCCGACGCGCTGGCAGCGGCCGATTGGGACGACGAAGACGTGGAAGACGACCGCCTGCGCCTGATCTTCACCTGCTGCCACCCGGCGCTGGCGGCTGACGCCCAAGTGCCGCTGACCCTGCGTGAAATCTGCGACCTGACCACCGAAGAAATCGCCCGCGCCTTTCTGGTCCCGCCGGCCACCATCGCCCAGCGGATCGTGCGGGCCAAGGGCAAGATCCGCGAGGCGAAGATTCCCTATCAGGTGCCGTCGCTGGCCGAATTGCCCGAGCGCCTCGACAGCGTGCTGCGTGTGATTTACCTGGTGTTCAACGAAGGCTACTCGGCGTCGATGGGCGCGGATCTCACGCGCGACGACCTGACCCGTGAAGCCATCCGCCTCGGCCGTTTGTTGCTGGAGTTGCTGCCGGAGCCGGAAGTCATGGGCTTGCTGGCGTTGATGCTGCTGCACGAGTCACGCCGCCCGGCGCGGACCTCGGCCGGCGGCGAATTGGTGCTCCTGGACGAACAGGACCGAGCATTGTGGGATGCATCCCTGATTGCCGAAGGCTGCGCACTGGTGGAGCAAGCGCTGACGACCCGGCGCTTTGGGCCCTATGGCTTGCAGGCGGCGATTGCGGCGGTACATGCCGAAGCGCCCAGTGCCGAGCACACCGACTGGCCGCAGATTGTCGGGCTATACGATGTGTTGCTCCGCGCCGTGCCGTCGCCCGTGATCGAACTGAACCGCGCAGTGGCGCTGGCCATGCGCGATGGGCCGCTGGCCGGGTTGCAACAGGTGGAGGCGATTCTGGCGCGGGGCGAATTGCTGGACTATCACCTGGCGTATTCGGCGCGTGGCGAATTCTGCCGACAATTGGGGCGGCTGGACGAGGCGCGGCTGGCGTATGAAAAAGCCCTGTCTCTGACCCGGCAAACCCCGGAAAAGCACTTCCTCGAACGCCGCCTGGCCAGCCTGACCCCGATCTAGCGCCCAACGCATTTCCACTGTGGGACCACCAAGCCCTGCCTGCTCTGGACGAACTCAATCGAGCATCTGCCCCAACAACCAACTCCCCGCAGGCCCCGGCGGATATTGCCGCGACCACAGCGCATCCACCGCCACCGAGCGCGGCCAACTGCGCACGCTCAGTTCAATCAGCCCGGCATTGCCAAAGCGTTCCACCAACCAGCGCGGCAGTGCGGCCCAGCCAAAACCGAGCTGGGCCATTTCCATCAGCATCAGAAAACTCGGCGCCGACCAGACGCGGCCCATGGGGCGGGTTTCATTCGGGTTGATGATGCTCGCCAGGCGCAGCTCACGGTGTTGCTGCAACACCTGTTGGTTGACGCTTTCCAGGCTGGCCAAAGGGTGCGTGGGCGCGACGAACAGGGCAATTTCCGTGCGCTCTTCCACCGGCGAACGGCTCAGGTCGGGTGGGTAAACCTCCTGGGCCTCGACCAGGGCAATCTGGGCCCGGCCACTTTGCACCAGGGCTATCAGGTCTTCGCACTCGGCGATCAGCCATTCCAGCTCCAGGTCGGGGTAGCGTTGCTCAAAGGCCTTGAGCGCAAGTTCGAAGCGCTCCGACTGGTAGGTGTCAGACATCGCAATCGTCACTTTCGCCTCCAACCCCTGGGATAGCTGACTTGCCGCCAGCGCCAGCCGACTGCTCGCCTCCAGCACCTGCTCGGCGCGTTGCAGCAGCACATGGCCAGCGGCGGTCAGCGTCGGCTTGCGGCTGCTGCGGTCGAACAGCAGCACATCGAGGTCAATCTCCAGGCTCGCCACCGCCGCGCTGACGGTGGACTGGCTCTTGCCCAGCTTGCGTGCCGCCGCAGAAAACGAGCCTTGGGTCGCGGCCTGAACAAAGGCCTGGAGCACTTCATGGGAGGCCATGACTATCGCCTTTATCGATGGTTATTGGTTATGAAGTATCGATACAAAACGCAATGATGGCAACACAGTCACTCACGGAGCCGGGGCATGAACCCTACCAAGTCGATTACTGAACGTGTGTGCCAGGCCATCGGTTTCGAGGCCCTGGCGTTGTTGATCTGCACGCCGTTGCTGGCGTGGATCATGGACAAGCCCGCGGTGGAAATGGGCATGGTCACCCTGGCGATCAGCCTGATGGCGCTGACCTGGAACGTGATTTTCAACGGCCTGTTCGACCGCCTCAAGGCACGCCTGCAACTGGCCAACAACAGCTGGACCCGGGTGCTGCACGCCTTGCTGTTTGAAGGCGGGCTGGTCCTGATGTGCGTGCCGTTGATTGCCGCGTGGCTGAACATCAGCCTGCTGCAGGCGTTTATCCTCGATATCGGCGTGTTGCTGTTTTTCCTGCCGTACACCTACGTGTACCACTGGGGCTACGACGTGATGCGCGAAAAGCTCTTACAGAAACATGCCGCCCGAAGCCTCGATCCGCTGGCCGGTGATCCAGTGGCTACCGTCCGCCAGCAGGCTGGCAATGGCCCCGCCGATATCATCCGGTAACCCGGCGCGGCCCAGGGCGGTGTTATTGGCGACCATCGCGTTGAGGTTGGCGTTGTCGCGCACGGCACCGCCGCCGAAGTCGGTTTCGATGGCGCCCGGCGCGAGGATATTGACGCTGATACCGCGCGCGCCGAGCTCTTTGGCCTGGTAGCGGGTCAGCACTTCCATGGCGCCTTTCATCGCCGCATACGCGGCATAGCCGGGCAGGCTGAAACGGGCGAGGCCGCTGGAGATATTGAGGATGCGGCCACCGTCACGGATCAGCGGCAGCAGTTTCTGGGTCAGAAAAAACGGGCCTTTGAATTGAATCGCGACCAGTTGGTCGAACTGCGCTTCGCTGGTCTCGGCAAAGCTGGCGTGGATGCCGATACCGGCGTTGTTGATCAGAAAGTCGAAATCATCCCGTGCGAAAACACGCTTGAGCACGCCGCCGACGGCTTCGACGAACGCGTCGAAGGTGGCGCTCTGGCTCACATCCAGTTTCAGCATGGCGGCGCGGCCACCCCATTGTTCGATCTGCTCGACCACTGCCTGGGCTTCATCCGCCTGGCTGTGGTAAGTGCCGATGATATCCACGCCTTGTGCGGCCAGGCGCAACGCGGCGCTTCTACCCAAGCCGCGGCTGGCGCCGGTGATCAGTGCGATTTTGCGGGTCATGGTGCAGTCCTCTGAGGTGATTGTGGGAATGAGTGTATTTGTCCGCCTGTAACGTGATAAACAGCGGTAAAGCGAAATCACTGGCCGGAAAAAGCGAACAATCCCATGAACAAACTGGAGTTGCTGCGCACCTTCGTGCGCGTCACCGAACTGTCGAGTTTCACCGGCGCCGGCGAGAGCCTGGGCCTGCCGCGTTCCACGGTGTCCGAGCATGTGCAGGCACTGGAAGAACTGCTCGGCGCGCGCCTGCTGCAGCGCACCACGCGCAAGGTGCAGGCGACCCAGGACGGCCGTGTGCTGTATGAACGCAGCAAGGACTTGCTTGCGCACATGGAGGAACTGGAGGGATTGTTTCGCCAGGACGAAACACAACTGACCGGACGCATTCGGGTGGACCTGCCGACCATGATGGCGCGGGATTTGATCCTGCCGCGCCTGCCGCATTTCATGGACGCGCACCCGTTGATCGAGCTGGAAATCAGCGCCACCGACCGTCAGGTCGACCTGCTGGCCGAGGGGTTCGATTGCGTGCTGCGCGTCGGTGCGCAGCCGGACCAGTCGGTGGTCGCCCGGTTGTTGTGCAGCATGCCGATGATCAACTGCGTGAGCGCAGGCTACCTGCAACGCTATGGCGTGCCGCGGACGCTGGCCGACCTGGCCGACCACCACTTGGTGCATTACGTGCGCCCGCTGGGTTCGCGCTCGGCGGGGTTCGAATACCTGCAGGGCAACAAGGTGCAGCGCCTGCCCATGGCCGGGCGGGTCACGGTCAACAGCACTGATGCCTACAAGTCGGCTTGCCTGGGCGGTTTCGGGATTATCCAGGTGCCGGCCCTGGGCATTGGCGATCAGTTGGCCAGTGGCGAACTGGTGGCGGTTTTGCCGGAATACCCGGCGCCGCCGTTGGACGTGTCCCTGCTCTATGCCGGGCAGCGGCATTTACCGCTGCGGGTGCGGGTGTTCATGGGCTGGTTGGCCGCGACGCTGCAAGCCCAACTCTAACGCCGCGCCGACAACTGCTGCGGGGTCAGGAAGGCGTCGTGGAAGTAGTCCCGGAACGCCTGCATCGCCGGGGTAAATGCGCGCTCGCGGTGCCAGGCCAGGCCGACGCTCATGGGCGTCACCGGGTCTGTCACGGTCAGGGTTTCGATGCGCTTGCCTTCCAGGGACCAGGGCCGATGCACCAGGTCCGACAGGATCGCCACGCCGCTGCCATTGGCGACCATGCTGCGCACCGCTTCCACCGAACTGGTGCGCAGCCGCACCTTGGGCGTTTGCCCGGCCTGTTCCCAGTAGCGCATGGCACTGTGTTCGGCTTCGTCGACAGTCAGCAGGATGTAGGGCTCGCGGGCCACGTCCGCCAGGCTGACGGCGCCGCGTTCGCATAATGGGTGATGGCTGGGCAGCCACAGGCGGCGTTCGGAGTTGAAGAGGATTTCCGACACGATATCCGCGTGGGTGAGGTTGGCGGTGAGCACCACGGCCATGTCGAACTGGCCGTCGAGCAGGCCGTGTTCGATGGCCTGGCGCTCCTGCTCGAACACCTCGATGGTCACGTCCGGGTGCCAGTGTTCCATGCGCTGCAGATGGTGCGGCAGGAAATAACCGAGCACCGTGTAACTGGCGGCGACCCTTAGCACGCCGCTGGCGCGGTAGTCGGGCAGTGGGCTGTTCAGCGCGTCGTCGACACTGCGCACGATCACATAGGCGCGGTTGAGAAAATGCCGCCCGGCGTCGGTCAGGTTCATGCCCTGGGCCGAACGCACAAACAATTGCACGCCGAGCATCGCCTCCAGTTCCTTGATCGCCGTGGTCACGGCCGATTGGGAGATGTTCAGGTGAATCGCCGCCTGGGAAATCTGGCCGATCTCGGCGGTGGCGACGAAGTAGCGGATTTGGCGCAAGGTCAGCGACATGGCGATATCTGTTTTTCAGAAGATAGGCCATCTGATAATAGATCTTCCCAAGGGGTCAAGCCGCAGCCTACTTTTCAGCATCACCTTTGGCGGAGCGACTTTTCATGCAGGCAGTGGATTTCAATTCAGACATGGGCGAAGGCTTCGGCCCCTGGACGATCGGCGATGGCGTCGATGCCGAGCTGATGGCCTACATCAGCTCGGCCAATATCGCCACCGGCTTCCACGCCGGCGACCCCGGCACCATGCGCCGCACCGTCGCACGCGCCAAGCAACTGGGGGTCGCCATCGGCGCTCATCCGGGCTTTCGCGACCTGGTGGGCTTCGGTCGCCGCCATATCAACGCGCCGGCCCAGGAACTGGTGGACGACATGCTCTACCAGCTCGGCGCCCTGCGTGAAATCGCCCGCGCCCAGGGGGTGCCCGTGCAACACATCAAGCCCCACGGCGCGCTCTACATGCACCTGGCCCGCGATGAAGACGCCGCGCGGTTGTTGGTGCAAAACCTGCAACTGATTGAGCCGACACTGTTGCTGTACTGCATGCCGAACTCGGTGATCTGGCGCATAGCCAAGGAACTGGGGCAGCCGGTGGTGCGTGAGTTCTACGCCGACCGCGAGTACGACCTGAGCGGCTCTATCGTGTTCACCCGCACGGTGCGCGCCCTCGACCCTGCCACCGTCGCGGCGCGGGTCCTACGGGCTTGTCAGACGGGTCTTGTACGCACCGTAGAAGGCGAAGACCTGTTTATCGAATTCGATTCCATCTGCCTGCACAGCGACACCCCCGGCGCCCTGGAATTGGTCGAAGCCACCCGTGAAGCCCTGGACCAAGCAGGCATTGCGGTCAGAACACCCGAATAAGATCGCCCCCATACTTTTTTGCCTGCCTTTCTATAACGATTCCAAGAGGAACAGACATGGCTGAAACGTCCCCCATCCGCTACAGCTTCGGCGCCGATGAACACCTGTTCGCCGAGGTCAGCGACAGCATGTCCCTGGAGGCTTTCTTCAAAGGCATGGCCGTGACCCGCGCCGTGGAACGCCTGGCGTTGGACGGTGTGCTGGATGTGTGCCTGGCCAACGCCTCCTTCCAGATCCGCTTCGACCCGGACCGCATTGCGCCCCATGTGCTGCTCGACGCGGTGCAAAGCGCCGAAGCCCAGGCCGTGGCCGAACGCACCTTGCACACGCGCATCATCGAAATCCCGGTGCTCTACAACGACCCCTGGACCCACGAAACCCTTATGCGCTTTCGCGATCGCCATCAAGACCCCAGCGGCACCGACCTGGAATACGCGGCGCGGATCAACGGCCTGGCCGATGTCGACGCTTTCATCGCGGCCCACAGTGGCGCGCCGTGGTTTGTGTCGATGGTCGGCTTTGTCGCGGGCTTGCCGTTCATGTTCCAGATGGTCGAGCGCGAGCGGCAGTTGCAGGTGCCCAAATACCTGCGCCCGCGCACCGACACGCCGAAACTGACCCTCGGCCATGGCGGCTGCTTTGGCTGCATCTATTCGGTGCGCGGCGCCGGCGGCTACCAGATGTTCGGCGTCACCCCGGCACCGATCTACGACCCGGCGCAGCAGTTGGCCTACCTCAAGGACCATATGGTGTTCTTCCGGCCGGGCGACATCGTGCAGTTCAAACCGATCGACCGCGAGGCCTACGACCTGGCCGTCGCCGAGGTGGACGCAGGACGTTTCGACCTGCGCATCCGCCCCCTGGAATTTTCCCTGGATGCGTTTCTCGCCGACCCCATCGGTTATCCGAAAACCCTGCAGGAGGCGCTGGCATGATCAAGGTGCTCAAACCCGGCCTGGCGACCTCGGTACAGGACCTGGGCCGCGAAGGTTATTACCACCTGGGTATTCCGCCGTCGGGCGCGCTGGACCAGTACGCGCTGAGCGCGGCCAACCATTTGGTGGGCAACCCGCCGGGCGCGGCCGGCCTGGAATGCACGCTGATCGGTCCCGAGCTGGAGTTTCGCCGGGACGCCTTGGTCGCCCTCAGCGGCGCCTTGATGGCGCCGCGCCTGGACGGTGAAGTGGTCCACCAGGACACCGCGTTCCAGGTCCGCGCCGGGCAGGTGTTGCGCTTCGAATTTCCCCAGGCCGGTGCGCGTACCTATCTGGCGGTCGCCGGCGGCATCGACGTGCCGTTGGTGCTCGGCAGTCGCTCGACCTACACCCTCGGCGCACTCGGTGGCTTTCACGGGCGGCGGTTGCAGGCGGGGGATGAGCTGCCCATCGGCGAGCCCTGTGGGCAGGGGCGGGCGGGCAACAGCTTGCCGATGGCCTTGCGCCGGGCAGTCGGTGGCGATGTGACCTTGCGCGTGGTGCCCGGCCTGTATTACGAACGCCTGACGGCGGCGGCGAAAAGCAGCTTTTTTGCCGAGCCGTGGACGGTGGGGTCCGAGGCGGACCGTATCGGCTATCGCTTCAAGGGCGGCAGTGCGTTGAGCTTTCAGCCACGGGAGCAGCCGTTTGGTGCGGGGTCCGATCCGTCGAACATCGTCGACAGTTGCTACCCGATCGGCTCGATCCAGGTGCCGGCCGGGCTGGAGCCGATCGTGCTGCATCGGGACGCGGTGTCGGGCGGCGGCTACGCGATGATCGGCACGGTGATCAGTGCCGACCTGGACTTGATCGGGCAGATGCAGCCGAACCAGCGGGCGGGGTTTGTGGCGGTCAGCCTGGAGCAAGCGTTGGAGGCGCGGCGGGTGTACAAGAAGCGTCTGAAGGCAATGACCGGGCTCTTCAATACCTGAAACACCACCCAGCAAAATGTAGTGGGTCAGCAGAGTTTGCTGAACAGCCAGTAGAGCAGCATCGCCACCCTGGTCACTGCCACGCCGGCCAACAATGTGGGAGCGAGCAAGCCCCCTCCCACATTGTTGACCGGCGCTGGGTCAGAAGAGTTGGGTGAATAACCAGTACAGGCTACCCGACAGTAGAATCGCTGCCGGCAAGGTCAGCACCCAGGCCATCAGCAAATTGCGGATGGTCTTCATCTGCAAGCCGCCGCCGTTCGCCACCATGGTCCCCGCCACGCCGGACGACAACACATGGGTGGTCGACACCGGCAAGCCGAACATATCCGCAGCGCCGATGGTCAGCATCGCCACGGTCTCGGCCGAGGCGCCTTGGGCGTAAGTCATGTGCGTCTTGCCGATTTTCTCGCCCACGGTCACCACGATGCGCTTCCAGCCGACCATGGTCCCGAGCCCCAGGGCGATGGCCACGGCGATCTTCACCCACAGCGGAATGAAGCGCGTGGAGTTGTCGATCTGTTGCTTGAACAGTTGCAGCTTGCCTTGGGTGTCGGCGTCGAAGTTGCCGATCTTGGCCTTGTCCATCAAACGAATGGTTTCGCTGGTCAGGTACATGTCGTTACGCACGTTGCCTACGGCTTCGGCGGGGACTTTAGCCAAAGAGCCGTAGCCTTTGACTTCATCGCCGATCTGGCCGGCGAGGGCGGCGAGGGCCGGGATCAGTTCGGGTGTGGCGTCCTTGGTCCGCACGTAGGTCGAGAGGATGGGGCGCGGGTCGCCCGGCAGCGCTTGCGGCGCGCTTTTCATCAGCGCGACCTGGGTCACTTCAGCCACCGCGGCAAACTGCAGCGATTGTTCGGCGGGCATGGCGCGGTTCAGCGCATACGCCATCGGCAGGGTGCCGACCAGGATCAGCATGATCAGGCCCATGCCTTTTTGCCCGTCGTTGGAGCCGTGGGCGAACGATACACCGGTGCAGGTGAGGATCAGCATGCCGCGAATCCACCATGGCGGCGGGGTGTCGCCTTTGGGCGCCTTGTACAGCGCGCGGTTTTTCACGAAGGCGCGCAGGGCCAGCAACAGCAGGGCGGCGAAAGCGAAACCGATCAGCGGCGAGAGCAGCAGGGCGTAACCGATTTTGATCGCCTGGCTCCAGTCCACGCCGCTGGTGCCATCACGCCCGTGCATCAGGGCATTGGCCACGCCGACGCCGATGATCGAACCGATCAGAGTATGGGAGGATGAGGCCGGCAGGCCCAACCACCAGGTGCCGAGGTTCCACAGGATCGCCGCGATCAGCAGGGCGAAGATCATCGCGAAACCGGCCGAGGAACCCACCTGCAAAATCAGCTCGACCGGCAGCAGGGCAATGATGCCGAACGCCACTGCGCCGCTGGAGAGCAGCACCCCGAGGAAGTTGAAAAAACCCGACCACACCACCGCGAACTGCGGCGGCAGCGAGTTGGTGTAGATCACCGTCGCCACGGCGTTGGCGGTGTCGTGGAAACCGTTGACGAATTCGAAACCCAGGGCGATCAGCAGCGCCACGCCCAGCAGCAGGAACGGCGTCCAGGTGGTGACCAGCGTGCCCAGTTCGTGCATGTCGCGCATCAGGCTGTAGGCGGTGAACAACAGGCCCATCGCGAGCACGGCAAAGAAAATGATCACCGTCAGCAGGCCGGGTTTTTTGTCCAGCCTGGGTCGGGTATCAACGGATGACGTATGCGTTGAAGCTGTCAGGGAAGGGGTGGCCATGCAGTAACATCCAGTGTCGGAGAGGATGTCGCTCATGATCATTGCAGAATATTACAGAGATGCTGCGATAGATCAGTGTTTAGCGGATTGGATTGGCCGCTGGTCTACAAACGCACAGATTTTTTGAGCGCATGTGAGGGTCAGTAGTCGTTGCGTTTCCTGAAGGCCCAGCGCCCGGCAATCAAGGTAAAGGTCGCGACCAACGCCACCAGAATCCAGAAGCCTTCCGGGTCTTGGGAAAGCGGCACGCCGCCTACGTTCATGCCGAAAAAGCCGGCAATGATATTGATCGGCAACGCCAGCACCGTGACCACCGTCAGCGTAAACAGCGTGCGGTTGCTTTGTTCGTTGAGGTTGGCGGCGATTTCTTCCTGCAACAACTTGATGCGTTCGCCCAGGGCGGTCAGGTCGTTGATGATCAGCGCAAACTCCTCGGTGGATTTGCGCAGCTCCTTGACGTCTTCCTTTTGCAGCCACTGCGGCGGGCGGTTGAGCAGCCGCAGCAGCGAGCCGGGCTCCAGCGCCAGCAGGCGTTGCAGGCGCACCAGCACCCGGCGCATGGCGCCCAGCTCGGCGCGGTTGGTGGACAGGTGCGAGGAGAGCAATTGGTCTTCGATGTGGTCGACGCTGATGCTGGTCTTGCGCACGATCTGCGTCAGCACCTCGCCCTGGTCGCGCAGCAGGTGGACCAGTAGCTCCAGCGGCGAGCGGAAGTGCTCACCGGCCTTGACCGACGAACGCAACTTATCCACCGAGTGCAGCGGTTGCAGGCGCGCGCTGATCAGCAAGTGACTGCGGGCGCAGACCCACAATGTGGAAATATCCGACGAGACCATGCTGCTGAAGTTGAACACCACGTCGTTGACCACCGCGAGCAAGGCAGAGTCGACGTGTTCGATACGGGTGGAGCGTGAGCCTTCGTGCAAGGCTTCGAAGAATTCTTCCGGCAATTGCAGGTGCGCCAGCATCCAGCGCTCGCATCCGGCATGAGCCAGGTTCAGGTGCAGCCATAGAAACTCCTGCGGGTCTTGCGGTTGCTGCAAGGCCTGGAGAGCGGTGGCTGAATCAATCTGCTCACCCTTTTCGCCTGGGCGGAAACGGAAACCGTAAAGCAAGCCAAACAGATCGGAGTCCTGGTGGCTATGGTCGATGCTGTGGTTCATGGAGTCTCGCAGAGAAAGGACCTGTCGGACGTTTCACAGGTTCGCGTGAGCGAATCATTGCAAGGATGCTTGACAGTTTTGTGACAGTTTTCGACTTGATGACATTTTATTGACCGACTATCGAAATGAGCTCAAGAAGTGTCTAGATCGGCCGATTCAGGGCACAACAACCGCTGCGGATGACGGCGCCTTCGACGACAGGGATGTCATGACGTATTTGCACCTTTTCCTTGTTTCGAGGCTTTTCCCGATGACTTTTTTACGAACATCCCTGCGGGCACAGATTTTGTCGCTGCTCGGCGGCAGCCTGCTGGCGATGCTGTTGATAGCCCTGGCCTGTTTCAACTTCCTTTCCAACGGGGTGCAGAGTTACCGCAGTTTGCTCGATGGGCCGTTGCTCACTTCACAGTTGATCGATGAGGCCAACCTGCAATTCAAAGTGCAGGTGCAAGAATGGAAAAACGTGTTGTTGCGCGGCAAGCAGCCGCAGGACCTGGAGAAATACTGGGGCCAGTTCCAGGATCGGCAGCGCGATGTACAAGGCATTCTCTCGCGGCTGGTCACCCAGACCGCCGGTGACCCGGCGCTGAGCCAGCGTATCCAGAACCTGCGTCAGGAACACCAGCAGCTCGGCGTTGCCTACCAGAAGGGCCGTGATGCCTACTTGGCCGCCGGCGCCGACCCGAGCGCCGGAGACTCCGCGGTCAAGGGCGTGGACCGCGCCGCCAGTGAACAGATGAGCGCGCTGGTCAGCGATCTGCGTGCCCAAAGCACCCAGCAATCCCAGGCCATCAGCGCCCATGCCGAGCGCACGGTGATGGTGGGGCTGGCGATCATGTTGCTGTCCGGCGTATTGATCGGCCTGTTCAGCCTGTGGTTGATCAACCGCAACCTGATCCTGCCGATCCGTGGCTTGATCGAGTATGTGAGCCAACTGAGCCACGGCCGTTTTGCCGAGCGTGTCGCCAGTCGTCGCCAGGACGAACTGGGGCATCTGGCGGAGGCCGCGAACACCTTGCGCGACTTTTTGGCCGAAACCTTCAGCCGCCTGCAGCGCAGTGCCACCGATCTGGTCCACGCCAGCGGTGAGTTGAATTCGATCGCCGGGCAAATGGCGACCGGCACCCACGAACAATTCAACCGTACCGACCAGGTGGCCACGGCCATGACCGAAATGTCGGCCACCGCCCAGGAAGTGGCGCACCACGCCGCCAGTGCGTCCCGCGCGGCCGATGACGCAGACCAATCGGCCCGCGAGGGCGGCGAAGTGATGAAAGTCACCATCGCCACCATCGGCCAGATGCGTACTGAAATCCTCAACACCGGCACCATCATCCGCCGCCTGGAAACCGACAGCGTGCGGATCGGCAAGGTGCTCGAAGTGATTCGCGGGATCGCCGAGCAGACCAACCTGCTGGCGCTCAACGCCGCGATCGAGGCGGCACGGGCGGGCGAGGCGGGGCGCGGGTTTGCGGTGGTGGCCGATGAAGTGCGCAGCCTGGCGCAACGCACGGCGGCGTCGATCATCGAGATCAATCAGATTATCCAGGCGGTGCAAACCGGCGCGGTCGATGCGGCCGAGGCGATTGTCACTGGCCAGTCGTGCAGCGATGACAGCGTGGAAAAAGTCACCCAGGCCGGCGCGATGCTGGCTCACATCACCCAGGCCGTCGAAGCGATTCGCGACATGAACCGCCAGATCGCCACGGCGGCCGAGGAGCAGACGTCGGTGGCCGAGGATATTTCGCGCAATATCACCCAGATCACCACCGTGGCCACCGCCAACCTCGACAACGTGAAGCGCACCGAAGCGGCGAGCCAGAATCTGCGTGGTTTGTCCGGCGAATTGAACGAGGTGACGGCGCGACTGAGCGCTTGATCAAGCGCCCATAAAAAACCGCGCCACCCGAAGGTGGCGCGGTTTTTTCAGGGTTTGACTCAGGTGTCTTGCTTGTCTTCGAGCACGGTGCCGGTCTTGGCGTCGAGTTTCACTTCAAAGCGCTTGCCGGCGGTGTCGGTCAGTTCAACTTCGTAGACCAGGACGCCGCTGTTGTTGTGGTCCAGCTCGGTGTCGGTAATCTGGGCGCCGGCGTGTTTGGCCACTGCGGCGGCGTTGAGCTTGTCGAAAGGCATCACGGCACCGGATTTGAGCAGACCTTCGATATGATCCGGACGGACATCGGCCTGGGCCAGGCCGGCGGCCAGGGTCAGGGCGGTCGCGGCAAACAGGGCAGTCAAGGTTTTCATGGTGTGTATCCTTTTTCGGTGAGCTGTTTAAGTGGCGCCAGATTAACCGGCGCAACTTAATTCATCCTTAATGGCACACTGACTCGCTCAGTATTTGTGGTCGTTCAGCAGGTCCTGCACGCTGGACGACGGCCAGCGCTTGTAGAACTTCAGCAGTTCGGCGGCGCGGTTGGTGAAGATACCGTCGACGCCGGCGTTCATCACTTTCTCGAAGTCCACAGGTTCATCCACGGTGTAGACGTGTACCAGCAGGCCCTTGTCGTGGGTCAGCTTGTTCATTCCAGGCTTCACCAGGTCGGTGTAGCTCTGGTCGCCAAGGGCGGTCAGCTCCGCCGACGGGCCCGTGCCGATGGCGCCGAGGCTCTTGGCTTCGTCGACCCACTTTTCGAACTCGGCGGCGTCCTTGGGCTCTTGCTTGGCGTAGTAAGCGGCCTTGGTCGCTTCGCCGGATTCGGCGAAGGTTTGTTTGGATTTCGGCTCGATGCTGCCTTCACCCACCCACAGCAGCAGGATTTTCGGGGTGTTGGGCATTTCTTTCTGCAGCTCTTTCAGGCTGGCCGTCTCGAAGGTCTGCAGCACCACGCGCCCCTTGCCCTGGCCGACACCGGTGTTGCTCTTGCCCAGCTTGGAGCCGGCGGAGCTCAACCAGCCTTTGTCCAGCAGCTTGTTTTTCAGGTCGGCTTCGATGCCCGGGAATTGCTTGGGTTCTTTGGTTTCGATGTACAGGCCCGGTTTGTGCTGCGGGTTGCCTTCGGCGATCTTGATGATGTCGTCCAGGCTGAGGATTTTCAGGCCGACGAAGCCCGGGCGGGCGCGGTCCGGGTAGGCGGCGTTGAACCAACTGCCGGCGTCGAGGGTTTGCAGTTCTTTCCAGGTGAACTCGTTGGCCGGAGCGTCTTTGCGCTCGGGGAACTTGGTGGCCACGTCGGTGGTGCGTTGCAGGTTGTTGTCGTGCAGGGCGAACAGCACGCCGTCCTTGCTGCGCTGCAGGTCCAACTCCAGGTAGTCGGCGCCCAGGTCGCGCGCGACCTTGTAGGCTGCGGCAGTGGACTCGGGGGCGTCGTAGGATGCACCGCGGTGGGCGATCACCGCAGGGTAGGGAATGCCTTCGTTAGTTGCCAATTCAGCCGGGCTGATCGGGTCGGCAGCCTGCGCCTGGCCAAGGCCAAGCATCAGGGCGAGCAGCAAGGCACTCTTGGTGAACGTGACAGGCATATGTGGAGTCCTTTCGTGGAGGGAGCTTTGAGAAGGCTTCCTTTTTAACAATTGATAACGAAAGGCGCTATCACCAAACCGACATTAACGTGTGTGCGCGCTAATTTTCTGGGTTTTTTTTGCGTGGCTTTGCAGTACTCTTGCCGCGAACCGCCCCGTAAGAGGGCAGTACTTTCCGCCACGCGTGTAAACCATCTTTCCAGTCCCTGTGGGACTTTTCAGTGAGGTTTACCATGCGAATCACCTCCGAGCTTATCTGCCAGGCCGCCGACCAGCTTCACGGTTTTGTCGGCCTCAACCGCAAGACCGGCCAGTACATCGTGCGGTTCAGCGAAGACTCCTTCGGTATGGATGTTGCCGATGACGGCATCATCCCCACTGCCGAATTTGTCTGGCTGCCGGCCCCCGAGCACGTCATGACGTTGTCCCGTGAGCGTCTGCAACTGCTGCTCGATCAGAACATCGACGATCGCATCAACATCACCGAGCCGCTGCGCGTGTACATGCGGCGGGTGGAGATCCCGCAGATCAGTGCGTTGCGCAGTCTCGTCAGCTAGCCTGAGCGGCGTTTTGGCATCGATGAAGGTCAACGGCGGGAGGGCTTCCGGCTGCCGTTCAGTTCTGGGATGTGTAGGCCCGCTCCACCTTGCATACGCGGGTGTGAAACGCCGAGTACCAAGTGGAACGCCCCTGCTCGCGCACCGCCCGATGCTCGGCCTGTTGTTTCCAGGCGAGGATGTCGGCTTCGCTGCGCCAGTACGATACGGTGATCCCCAGGCCATCCTCCCGCGCCGACTCAACCCCGAGAAAGCCCGGCTGCTCGCGCGCCAGTTCCAGCATGCGCGTGGCAGCCTCAGCGTAACCGTGGTCACCGGCGGTGCGCAGTGAGCTGAAAATCACTGCGTAGTAAGGCGGGGCGGGGGTGTGGGCAATCATACCGAGGTCTCCTGGCAGGCTTTGAGCAGAGCGATCGCCAGCGGCGGCGTGACGCCCTTGAGGGCGGCGCGTTCGGGCTGGAACAGCGTGGCGACAAAGAACGGATGGTCCAGCAACTCCACCGCGCGCAGGTCGCCGGCCGAGTCGTGGCCGCAGGGGATCAGAGCACCGTCCAGCAGCGCGCTGGCGAAGTCGGGGTTGATGCCGTAGCGGCAGCGATAACCTTCGTGGATATCGCGTGTGCCGTAGGCGTCGGCGATGCGCGTGTAGGCGGCCAGGCGCACGGTGTCGGTGGCTTCCACCAGAGAACAGCTCAGTGGCGCGATCACCGCACGTGGGGCGTTGGGGGCCAGTTCGCCATGTTCGGCATCGGCCCAGCCCAACACATTGCGGGCATATTCCAACACCGCGTGTTGAAAACCGCCGCAGGTGCCGAGGAAAGGGCGCCGCTGCTCGCGGGCAAAACGGATCGCACGCAGTGCGCCGTCGATGTCGCGGTACGGGCTGGCGGGCACGCACCAAAAGCCATCGAAACCCTGCAGCGCGGAGGTGGTGTTGAGGGTGTCGGTCTCCAGCCATTGCGTGCGAACCGTCAGGCCCAAGGCGTCGGCGGCCTGTTGCAGCGCCACGGGAATGGCCTGGTGCGCAATGACATCGGGGTTGTAATCGCCGATCAGGGCGAGGTGCAGCGTGCTGGCGTTCATCTTAGGCATCCCCTGGCTTGTTGTGTCCTGGCGCGCACTATAGATTGGCGTTCACGCAATCAATATTGGCGTTTGCCCACATGTTCAATGCGCTCACGCACTATCGAATCGATTACCCCGACCTGTCGCTGATCCTCGCCCTAGTGCGCGGTGGCACCCTGGCGCGGGCCGCCGCGTTGTTGCGGGTGGATGTGTCGACGGTGTTCCGCGCCGTGCGGCGCCTGGAGGCCGCGCTGGGCCAGACGTTGTTTGAAAAAAGCCGCGCCGGTTACCTGCCCACCAGCCTGGCCAGTCATCTGGCGCAACAGGCCGAACGCGCCGAACAAGCCCTGGAAGCGGCGCGGGTCGGCGTCGAGCAAGGCGGTGAAGTGATCAGCGGCACCGTGCGCCTGACCTGCACCGACTCGGTACTGCAAGGCTTATTGTTGCCGGCGCTGGCGCAGTTCATGCCGGATTACCCGGCGCTAACCCTGGAGCTGAGCACCTCCAATGACTTCGCCAACCTCAGCCGCCGCGATGCCGACATCGCCTTGCGCCTGACCCGGACACCGCCGCAGCATCTGGTCGGACGTTGCCTCGGCACCGTGAGGTATCAGGTGTGCGCGAGCACAGGTTTTGCGCGGCGGCACGCAGGACGCGAGCTGGCAGAGCTGGCCTGGATCGCACCGGATGATTTCCTGCCCGATCATCCCACCGTCGTCTGGCGCCGCGCGCAGTTGCCGGGTGTGCGTCCCGGCTATCGCTGCAACAGCATGTTGTCGGTCACCGAACTGGTGCGGGCAGGGCTGGGCGTGGCGGCGCTGCCGGATTTCCTGTTGGATGAACACCTGCAACCGCTGGGCCCCGCGTTGGCGGGGCATGACACGGCGCTATGGCTGCTGACGCGCCCCGATTGCCGGGCATTGCGCTCGGTGGTGACGCTGTTTGATCAACTGGGGCGGCATGTACGACTGAGCCCCTGAGACCGGCAGGCATGGGGTGCTTAAGGTTTTCGCACAAACTGCGCATGCATTTCACACGTCAGGGTATCGATACGCTCGGTCAGTTGCTTGGTCATTTCCGTCAGCCGAGTGTTCTGCTCCAGCAGTTCCAGCAGCTGTTTGCTGGTGTTCTGCGCCTCGGCCTGGCGCTCGGCATTGGCGACGGCCAGCGCTTCACGGTGCTGCGCGTCGGCGTCGGACTGGGCTTTGTCGCGCGCGGCCTGGCGTGTCTGGGCCAGCAGAATCAGCGGCGCCGCGTAGGCCGCTTGCAGGCTGAAGGCCAGGTTGAGCAGGATGAACGGGTAGACGTCGAAGTGCGTGATGCCGCTGACGTTGAGCGCAATCCACACGGCCACGATCAAGGTTTGCGCACCGAGGAACATCGGCGTGCCGAAGAAGCGTGCGAAAGCCTCGGCCTTGAGGGCGAAGGTGTCGTTGCCAAAGGTCGGCGCCAGGTGCGCGTGGCGTCGATGGAAACGCAGATGATCGACGGGGACGGCTTTGGGGTTGTCGGGGGTTGGGCTCATGGCAAACTCGGGTCATCAATGTTTAAGACAGGTGGCCACTATAGCCTTGGCGACCTGTCTTACGCATGAATAACCCGAGGACGACCTGGGGTGCCTACGAGATGCCGTAT
The DNA here is from genome assembly GCF_014889455.1 of Pseudomonas sp. K8. Classification (NCBI taxonomy): domain Bacteria; kingdom Pseudomonadati; phylum Pseudomonadota; class Gammaproteobacteria; order Pseudomonadales; family Pseudomonadaceae; genus Pseudomonas; species Pseudomonas sp. K8. Next base: position 12,710 of record NZ_VJWO01000045.1, on the reverse strand, counting down.
GGCCGCCTCAGGCGGAATGGGCGACCGCGTAGTTACTCGCATTGACCCGGTTGCGCCCGGTGTCCTTGGCGGCGTACAGCGCGCGATCCGCCGCGTTCAGCCAGGTGGCGGCATCGGTGAAGATTCGTTGGAAATCGGCGAGGCCGATGCTCAGGCTCACGCGCAACTCGGGGATCTGCGGGTTGCGATAATTACTGAAGTTTTCGCGGATACGCTCCATCACCCGTGCAGCTTCTTCCAAGGGCATTTGCGGAAGAATCACACAGAACTCATCGCCCCCGTAGCGTCCGGCCAGATCGTTTTCGCGCAGGTTGCGCCGTATCTCCAGGCTCAGTTGGCGCAGTACGGCATCGCCGACGATATGGCCGTGAGTGTCATTGATTTGTTTGAAGTGATCGATATCGATCAGCGCGATGGTGGCGTGGCTTTGCTGCTGCCGGCACTTGTGGAACTTGAGGTGCAGCAGATCTTTCCAGGAACCGTGGTTGAGCAGGCCGGTGAGGCTGTCGGTGCGGCTCAGGGCGCTGAGGGCACGTTTGTGTTCCGACAGTTTGATCGCCAACTCGTAGCAGACCATGCCGATGGCCATGGGGTACAACGTCAACATCGGCAGGCAGGTGTAGACCTGCAGCAGGCTGACGTCGGGGTTGAACCGCACGCCGAACAGCGCCCATGCCACCCCGATCCCCACCCCTTGCGCGAGCAAACCGCGCAGGAACAGGCGCTTGCCGCCGGCGGCGAAGTTGTTCATGGTCATCATCGAGAGGATGGTCACGGCCGTCAGCGGCGTGAACTGGGCAGCGGCGGCCCAGAAACCACCGCACAACGAGTCATACAAAATGTTGCGCTGTTCGGCGTGGTAGGGGAAGGGTGAGCGGATTGACAGTTGGTACGCCACATGTGCCCACGCCAACCCATTGAACAGCAGGAACGCCCACACCCAGCCCGGCATCGCGAGCGGGTACAAGCCGCCGATGACACTGATGCAGCCGATACCCAGGCCGATGATCCTTGGCTTGTAAATACGCCTGGCAAATGAAAGCCCTTTGCCTCGTCTGTTTTCCATAGATTCCCAGGTCAGCTCTTTTTCACAGATTCAGCCGCGCGCGTGTGCAGGGATAACCGTTGATCGGATAATGTGTGTGAATATTGTCGATTATTCATGTAGGAATAATCAGTGTCCTTCCAGGCCATTCGCGCAAAACAGAGGGCAAATAGGCCAAAAACGACCAGGTATGTCGCGTCTGCAACGGTCGTTTACTGCGGGCGGCGAGTATCGGCGTCGTAGCAGGCCAGAAACATATCGATTGCCGACTCGATCACGCGGGCTTGGTCGGCGGCGTCGAGGGTGGGTTGGCCGAGGGTGATCTGCGGCCAGAAGGCGAACGCCTTGAGCAGGCTTTGAATCTGGTGCGCGGCGAAGGCCGGGTCGGTACACGTGAGCCGGCCGTCTTCCTGGGCGGCGCGCACCCATTGAGTGAAACCTTCTTCGCGCATGCTCAAGCGGTTGACCATGTCCTGGGCGCGTTCCGGCGAGTGAATGGTGGCGGCGATGGCGACCCGGGCCAGGTCGAGGAAGTTAACGTCCGACATCATCTTCATCTTCGCTTCCAGCAACCCGCGCAGTTGTTCACGCAGCGGGCGGTCGCCGGCGTAGCTCACGTCGAGTTGCGCGACGCTGCTGGCCCAGAGTTGGTTGAGAATTTCGGCGAACAACTCTTCTTTGCTGGGGAAGTGGTTGTACACCGTGCGCTTGGAAACGCCGGCGGTGGCGGCGATCCTGTCCATGCTGGTGACCTCGAACCCATTGACCCGAAACTCTGCGATGGCGGCGGCCAGGATGGCTTCGCGTTTGCGTTGGGTGAGGCGTTGAGGCGCAGTCATGAACAGTGATCGACTCTAAAAGGAAAATTACACTCGGTAGTTTACTTGCTCCGGGTTTTGTTGCAATCTTGAAACTACACTGTGCAGTGTAATTCCATGAGCGGTCCGTAGGAGTCACCTTGTAATGGCCACGATTTCAACCCGTCTCGATCCCTCGCCTGTGGTACGCAAAGCTGCCGAACAGGAGCAAGGCACCTTCAGTAACCATGCTCCCGTACAGCGCGCCGGCTTCGGCAGAACCTTGCGCATTTTCTGGAAGATGCTGTTTCACAAGCCGCGCAGCACGCGGCCGGTGGGGGATATTCCGGTACATTCGCTGACCCGCGAACAGCTGTCGGCCGCCCCCGACCACAGTGTGTTCCGCCTGGGACATTCCACCGTGCTGCTGAAAATGCGCGGCAAATTCTGGCTGACCGACCCGGTATTCGCCGAGCGCGCTTCGCCGTTCAGTTGGGCCGGCCCCAAGCGATTCCATGCGCCGCCGATCAGTCTCGAAGACCTGCCGCCGTTAGAAGCGGTGATTCTTTCCCACAACCATTACGACCATCTCGACCGCAAGGCCGTCATCCAACTGGCCGACAAGACCCGTTACTTCCTTGCGCCGCTGGGCGTCGGCGACATCCTGGTGAAGTGGGGTGTGGACGCCAGCCAAGTGCGGCAGTTGGATTGGTGGCAGGGCAGCGAAGTCGATGGCATTCATTTTGTCGCCACTCCCGCGCAGCATTTTTCCGGGCGTGGTTTGTTTGATAGCAACCAGACGCTGTGGTGTTCCTGGGTGATGATCGATGGCGCGCGTCGCGTGTTTTTCAGCGGCGACACCGGTTATTTCGACGGCTTCAAACGCATCGGCGAACAGTACGGGCCGTTTGATCTGACGCTGATGGAAACCGGTGCTTACAACGTCGACTGGCCCCATGTACACATGCAACCGGAGCAAACCCTGCAGGCGCACATCGACCTCAAAGGCCGCTGGCTGCTGCCGATTCACAATGGCACCTTCGACCTGGCCTTCCATGCCTGGCACGAGCCTTTCGACCGTATCATGGCGTTGGCGTGGGAGCGCAACGTGTCGATTACCACACCGGCCATGGGGCAGGCGTTCAGTTTGAGCCAGCCCGCGCGAGGTGTCGCGTGGTGGTTGGAGGTGGAGGTTCAGAGCGGTAAGGAAGCGCTTGTGAACTGACGGTTGGGAAAATCGGAAAAAAAGGAATTTTCAAGGTGTTGCAGGCCTACGACAAACGCCAGATGAGAGTGCGATGATCTCGGGAAGGTCAATTTCCGGGAGTCGGCTCTGATGGACAATAAATGTGGGAAGTCTTTGCTATCGCCTATGTCTTGTCGGCGGGAAGCGTTTTTACCCCCCTCTGCGGAACCGGTTTGTTTGGCGCAGGCGCCCTCCAACGCTCACATCGAAACGGGGACCACGACGGCACTGGGCATCGGCTACGTCCCCGATGCACATCTTGGTGCCGGCGTTGTAATCCCTGGCTATAACGTGCCGGCCCTGCCTCTGAAACCTGTGCGCGACCCCGCGCTGTCATTGATCGCCTTGAGTGGGGGCGAGCCCACTGAATCGGGCAAGGTGGAAGCTGCCTTGGTGCAACACTCCAGCAATTGCGCCGTCCCCTACACGTTGGCGGGCACTCGCGTGGGGTTCGCCGACCGCCTTGTGCGTGGCAATGATCAGGAGCTGATTGAACACAGCGCATCCTTCCTGGAAGCGTTGGGTTTCCTGCGTCAGGCCGGTGCCCAACTGGTGGCGGTGCCGGCAGAGCGGGCTGATGACGGTCTGCGTTTCACCCTGCATTCGCGCAATGAAATCGATGAGCGTGTGAGTGAGTATCGGCTGGATGCGCTGGTGTCCGAGAGCCATAGCGCTGCATTCCATGCCGCGTGCTGGAGTGGCTACCCGAGCCTTGGTGAGCCGCTGGGGGACGGGGCGACGCTATGGTTCTATGGCGCGCAGTGGTCGAAAGACTCGCTGAAGGTGCTGGTGCAGGGCTATCGCAACGCCCGTGGCCTGACTAATGGGTAGGCAAAGCTACCAACTGCGCTGAACAATCCCACGGTTTGAACAACCTGCGTCGCGCAGCCTGGAACGAGTGGGGTTTTTAGACTGGTGTACGGATCAATGTGGGTCCTTCATCACTTCTTACGCCTTCCGGGAGGTGCTTCATGTTGGGTATTGGTTATGGCATGGGTGTGTTTGTTCACCAGGTGCAGCGAGTGCTGCCTGCGCAGTCTTCATCGGGGGCTTCAGCGCCGGTTCCCCCGGGAACGGAATACGCCAGTGTGCGTGAGCTCGGCGAGCAAATGGCCCGGCCGGGTGGGCTCACTTCGGCGAATCTGGTTAGTTACCTGCAGGAGCGCATTCATAAGCTCGACCCCAAATTGAGCTCGATCATTGAACTGAACCCCGAGGCCTTGCAGATCGCCCGCGAGCTCGATCTGGAGCGCGCCAATGGCAAGGTGCGTGGCCCGCTGCATGGCATTCCCGTGTTACTCAAGGACACTATCGAGACGGGAGATACCCAGCAAACCAGCGCTGGCGCCTTTGGCTTGGTGGGCAGTGCGGCGCCCAAGGATGCCTTCATCGTCGAGCGCTTGCGCGAGCAGGGGGCCGTGATCCTGGGTAAAACCAACTTGACTGAACTGGCGGGCTTTCGCGGTGGTCCCGATGGTTCGAGTGGGCGGGGCGGGCAGACGCGTAACCCGCATCAAGCGGGCGCAGAGGTGGGTGGTTCGAGTTCGGGGTCGGCCGCCGCGGTCGCCGCAGGCTTCGCTCCCTTGGCGGTGGGCACCGAGACCAATGGTTCGATCATCGTGCCGGCGGCGTTCAACGGGGTGGTCGGTTTCAAGCCCGGCGTGGGTTTGTTGAGCCGCAGCGGCATCATTCCAGCCAGTCATCGGCAGGACACGCCGGGCCCGATGACGCGTTCGGTGTTTGATGCTGCGTTGATGCTTAATGCGATGTCGGGCAAGGACCCTCATGATGCCGCCAGTGTGGATGCGCCCCAAGGAATTGATTACACCGCGTTGCTCAAGCCCGGTGCGTTGCAGGACAAACGTATCGGCTATCCCGTGACCTTTTCCGCGAATGGCGAAAGCTTACCGGTGGACAACAGTCCGCAATTTCGCAAGACGCTTGAAGTGCTTCGCGCGCAAGGCGCGGTTCTGGTGCCGGTCGATATGCGCTTGGCCGACGCATCACGCTATGGCGAACTCTTGTACGCCGATGTGAAGGATGAGTTGAACGACTACCTGGCCAAGCGCGAGGGGTTGCCGGTCAAGTCGGTGTCCGAGTTGATCGCGTTCAATGAAAAGCGCGATGGCACCGACACCGATCACCAACCGACACTCAAGGAGATCAACGCGTCCACCCTCACCGCCGATGAGCGCCAGCCGTTATGGGACGCAATGATCGAGGATTTTCGTGGCACGGTGGATGAACTGATCGCGCAGGAAAACCTCGACGCCATGGTGTCGGACTTTGATACGAACAGCTACTTCGCGGTTGCGGTGGCCGGTTACCCAGGGATCAGCGTGCCATCCGGGAAGAATGAGGACGGCGTGCCGACCAGTGCGTACTTCTTTGGTGCCCGTGGGTCTGAACCCACACTGCTTGCTGTGGGCCATGGCTATGAGCAGGCGGCACAGAAGGTCGCCAAGCCCAGCCTCTAAGCCGTCAGGCAATGTTCACACCCAGGCGTGGCCAACGTTGGGGTTCGCACTCAGCGCCTTACTGCGCCTGCGGGGTTGGTGAATCAATTGACGTCGCTGTTGAACCCATCAATCGAGACAGGATGTTTTGTGCAGCGGGTTCCGTTGCGGCGGCTCCCAACTTGCGCGCACGCATCCCCCAGCCAGGCGCAAACCCTGGGAAAAACACCAACCCCTCGGCTTCCAGGCGAAACGCCAGGGTCAGGCGCACGTCGTCCTCCACGGTGCCCTGGGTTTCAAACCGTTGAATCGCATCCACCGTCACACCGGCCTGGCGCGACAGCTCTTCGCGGCTCCAGCCGAGCATGACGCGGGCCTGCACGCTGTGCTTGGCGGTGAATTGATGCAGGACGATCTGCTGTTCTACGAAAGAGCTCATTGCCAGAGAGGACATGGGGTGTCTCCAGGGTTCGACGGGGAGGACAAACTATACTGTGTTTTTGTACAGTTGTTTTGACCGCTCATCAACTGGAATTTTCTCCGGCGCCGACACCGTTCTATTTTGAGGCTTGCACGAGGGTATTCGTGTGCGAGGTCGGGCACGGTCTCGGCTAACCCGCCTCAGCCGCTGGCACTTCGCGAATAATCAAATGATCCAGATTCTCGATATCGGCGCTGAACACCCCAAACGTCTGCTCGGGGTTTTTCTTGCTGGGCACCTGTCTAAGTGTCGGCGTCACCCCGTAAAAGAAGCAATATAACGGCCGTGCGCTGCTGGCCGCGGCCTTGATCTGCTCGAGGAACGCTGTGCGCTTGCGGTAATTCTCGATGAGTTTCTTGCTCAGGTAGACGTTGACCGAATAGGGCTTCTTGTCGAGCCATACCTTCTTTTCGAAGTCGATGCGAAAGCTGTTGGTGTAGTCCTTGATCGCTTTGATCCGGCCCCAGTAGATCAGGCCCTGATTGTCCTGCAGGTACTCGATCTTCTTGAAAAACGTCCAGTACGTCGCGGTATGGTCGCCGATCTTCAAGGGCATCGCCTTGAGCTTGTCCTTGTCGTCGAGGTTCGACACATAACATTCCACCGGGTGTGCGAACACGCTGGTTTTATCCGGGGTGGTGTCGTTGGCGCCGACAGACGCGCTGGTGCGGGTTGAAGGGGGCTTCGCCGGGGCTTGTGGGACTTGCCCCTCAGTGCCGGCCTGCGGGGTTTTACGCGGGTAGGTGCGCCGGGTCAGGACGAATTCCGATGGGAAGTGTTCCTCGCGCTCGTCCTCACTTTCGCCCGTGGCAGTCTTGTGGCTGCTGGCGTAACGGCAACCCTCGATGTGCCGGGTGCCTGGGGTGTTCTTGAAATGCGGGGTGCGTCGGTAGTTGACGTTTTTTGCGTTGAACGTGCTCAGCACATTGCCTGCGTCAAAGGCCGCGCGGCATGTGTCGTTGGGGCAGAGGAAACGGTCCGTGTCGGAGTCGTAGGCGTCGGTTTCGTCGAAATTCAACTCTCGCACGTCGTAGATCGACAGCTTGTCGTCGAGACTCAGGCTGTAGGCCGTGTCGAATTTCATGGGCTCGGGTCCGTGAGAGGTTTGGCTATTGATAGCCGGATATTACGCAGATGTCGCTAGGAAACCGCAACCTCGCGTATCCCAGCGAGGCTGCGATGGCATCCCCCACCGCCCCTATCAGCGCTGCAACCTGGCCTGCTGCTTCTTCCCATGAAAATGCCGAAAATGCGCGTCCTGCGCCGCTGCCAACAACTCCCGATCCCCACGCGTATCGCCCCAGGCCCTGAGCCGATACTCCCCCAGGTCGCCATACACCGCTTCAAGTCGCAGCACCTTGTTCTCGCACCGGCAGTTGTTCCCGGTGAGCTTGCCGGTCAACACGCCGTCGACCACCTCAAGTTCGGTCCCGATCAACTTGATCCCAAGCCGATCGGCAAACGGCTGCAGCACCAACGCCGGCGACGCCGAACACAACGTCACCACCGCCCCCGAGCCCAGTTCCTGCTCCACCGACAACACCCCCGCCGGCCGCATCAACCGCGCCCAACTGCGCTGGCAGTACTCCTCGGCCTTCTGCTGCACCCACGCCTTCTCCACCCCGGTCATAAAGGTGCGGATCAACTGCGCCTTCAACTCGTCCCGGCTGATTTGCCGCACCAGAAACCGCAGCCCAGGCACCGCCAGCTTGATCATCCGGCCATAGAACTCGCCGGCGCCAAAGGCAAACTTGAGGAAGGGCACGAAACTGTCGTGATGGGTCAGGGTGCCGTCGAAGTCAAAGACGGAAAGTACTTTGGCATCCACGGGGCCGGCTTCGAGCATATCTGGGTTCACGGGGTGGCCTCGGTCCTGGCTAGTATTGATTGAGAATGCATCAGCTGTGACCGCAAGAGTTTACTCCTGTATCAATCGGCCGATTGTCGAGTAGAGCCCGGCGGTGAATTCATCCCGGTCATTCGAGCGGTGACAGCGCTGATAGCAATTGGCGGACAAGGCTACAGCATTGGTGATGCGATCCGAACCCTTCGTGATGGACTGCAAAAAATGGCAAAAAAAACACTTCAAGTGGTATGACCGAACCTTAGCCCGCCTGATTGTCTTTAGCGTCTTCTGTTTCGAAATGCCTCGAAATGAGGAAGGCACCCATCCTGATACAGCCTCCCCGTCGGGCCTTGGTTGGCGTCCTTCAAGCGATGAGCTCCTGAGCGGTCATCATCAGCTCAGTACCGACCCGATTTTTTAACGTATCGATGAATCGAGTAACTTTTGCATCGATGAACTGACGTGATGTGTAGACGGCGTAAACATTACGCTCGTAGGTATGGTACTCGGGCAAAACACGCACGAGCCGGCCTGAACGCAAGTCCTCAATGGCTGAAAAACCGGCCAGCAAACCTATGCCTGCTCCCTCTCGAATGGCGACTGCCATTGCGTCCATATCATTGACGCTGAAACTCGGGCCCTTGGGGGTAAATAGCGCATCCCCGGTCTTGCTCTTTAATTGCCATTCATCCCGCACATAATCGACGGTGCCCAACAGCAAACACTGATGATCGCTGAGATCTTCTGGCGTTACAGGGGCAGCGTGTTGCTCCAGATATGCTGGAGACGCAACCAGCACACAATGGCTGATGCCGATCTTTTGGCTGACATACGCTGAATCTGGCAGCGTTCGGGCAATCAGAATCGAGACGTCCAGTTGGTCTTCCAGGAGGTTAGGCATTCGCTGAGAAAGCATTAAGTCCACGGTGACATCGGGGAATTCCCGGCGGTAATCCAGCACGGCTGAAGTAACCAACTGCCGTGCTAGCCCCGGCACACAATGCACACGCAACGTCCCCCTGGGTTTCAGCGCGGCGTTGCTTGCTTCGGCTTCTGCATTTTCAAGGTCTGCCAGAATTTTGGTACAGCGCTCATAAAAGCGCCGGCCAGCGTCTGTCACCGAAAGGCGGCGGGTCGAGCGCTGTAACAGGCGGGCGTCGAGCACGTTTTCAAGCGCGGAAACCGCACGCGAGACATTGCCGACCGTAGAGTCCAGATGGTTAGCCACCGCAGTAAAACTGCCCATCTCAACAACTTTGACGTACACGGACATGTTCGTAAGCTTATCCATCCAACTCTACCTGTCGATCTGATTGCAAACGTTCTTCACTGCAGAAGTCCCCACCCCAAAAAACAATCAAGCCTGGAGCGACGAGCCAGGTTGTCATTGCCGCATGACGTGAGCGGTATTTGCAGATGCTACACGCTCCTGGCGGTGCTCGATATTACCTCCAGGCACAACAATGATTCCCTTCTGGTCGGCTAAATCAAACGGTTTGTACTCCATAGACTTGGTTGCACAGGGCGCCTGAACACGGCAACCCAGGCGCTGAGTCTTGTACGAACTTGTTGATAAACCAACCGAAGGGCAACCTCATGAACACGTCTTACGACCCGCTTTATCTCTTTATCGGTGGTGAATGGATCAGTGCCGAAGGCCGCGCGACCGCCGCTGTCGTCAACCCCGCAACCGCACGTGAGATCGGGCGTGTTCCACTCGCCACCGCAGGCGACCTCGATCACGCGCTCGAAGTGACTCAACAGAGCTTTGAACAATGGCGCCAGACCGTACCCGACAAGCGCGCAAAAATTCTCAAACGCGCTGCCGATCTCATCCTGGAACGGGCCCCACACATCGCCGAGCAAATGACGCTGGAAGAAGGCAAACCGCTTGCGGAAAGCCTGGATGAGGTCACGCGTGCAGCTGAATACTTCGAATGGTTTGCCGAAAGCGCGCGCCGTATCGATGGGCGTGTAGTCCCGGCCAATCGTCCCGGTGTGCTGCAAATGGTAAAACGCCAAGCCATCGGCCCGGTCGCTGCGTTCACGCCCTGGAATTTCCCGGCCATTACGCCCGCCCGCAAGCTCTCGGCAGCCTTGGCCGCAGGTTGCAGTGTCATCCTCAAGCCAGGGGAAGAAAGCCCCTCCACCGCGCTGGCCCTGGCGCGTGCTCTCGACGATGCAGGATTGCCTAAAGGCGTGTTGCAAGTGGTCTTTGGTGTGCCGGACCAAGTTTCCAGCCACCTGATCGCTTCTCCCATCATTCGCAAGGTGACCTTTACCGGTTCGGTTCCCATCGGTCGGCTGCTATCCGCTCGTGCTGCCGAGGGCGTCAAGCCCATCACCCTTGAACTGGGAGGACACGGGCCGGTGCTGGTATTCGATGACGCAGAAATCGAAAAAGCAGCCGTCGAAGGCGTTGCCAATCGGTTCCGCGGGACTGGCCAAGTCTGCATCTCGTCAACGCGGTTTTTGATTCAGCGTGGCGTCTATAAAACGTTTGTTGAGCACTTTGTGACGGCCACCCTCGCGTTGAACATTGGCGATGGCCTGACGCCCGGCACCCAGGTTGGGCCGCTCGCCAATCCACGGCAGTTGGCCAAGATGGAAGAGCTGGTGGCAGATGCCGTTGCCAAAGGCGCGCGCGTGTTGGCCGGTGGTAAACGCCTGGAATGCAGCGGCTACTTTTTTGAGCCCACCGTGTTGGCGGACGTGCCTATGCATGCCCGAGTCATGCATGAAGAACCCTTCGGGCCTATCGCCGTGCTGATGCCATTCGATCACTTGGCTGATGGTTTGAAGGAGGCCAATCGTCTGCCTTACGGGCTTTCAGCCTACGCGTTCACGTCGAGTGCTCGAACGGCCATTGACGTCGCTGACGGGTTAGAGGCCGGGATGATCGGGATCAACCAATACCGCATCGTCGCCACAGAACTTCCCTTCGGCGGCATGAAAGAAAGCGGCCACGGTTCGGAAGGTGGCATTGAAGGCATCGAGCACTACCTCACCCACAAATTCATCAGCCAGGTTTAAGGAGACAGCATCATGTCCAATCTCAACTTCAGCAGTCCTCGTGAAGCGGCTCGGGCGTTTACCCCAAAGCTGTCGCAATTCGTTGATTCGACGTTGTATCCGCAGATCTGGAGCGATCCGGCATTGTCCCCACGCGACCGCAGCCTGATCACAGTGGCCGCATTGATTGCCGGTGGTCACTCTGAAGAGTTGCCCGCGCATCTGCGACGGGCGCTGAGCAACGGGGTGACCCATGACGAAATCGCCGCCGCGATCACTCACCTGGCGTTCTACGTAGGCTTTCCAGGCGCCATTACCGCCTCTGCTATCGCTAATGCCACGTTTACCGAACCGGAGAAAAACTGATCATGAAAGCCATCAGCATCAGAGCATTCGGCGCGGCGGACGTACTTGAACTGGCAGATGCTCCCAATCCACACCTGCGCCCAACCGACTTGCTGGTACGTGTCTATGCCGCTGGCGTGAACCGTGCGGACCTGACACATCGAACGGGTGGCTACGGCCATCCGAATTTCGGTGACTCGCTGATCATCGGGCTGGAGATCGCCGGTGAGGTGATTGGCAAAGGTGATTTGGTCACGGGTTTCGAGGTTGGAGATCGAGTGATGGGGGTCGTCGGAGGTGGGGCCTATGCCGAGCTTGCGCGTATCGATTACCGCATGGCCATGCATATCCCTGCGCAGCTGGACTATGTGCATGCCGCGGCTATTCCCGAGGTCTTCGTCACGGCCCATGAAGCGATGATGCACCTGGCTCGGCTCAAGTCCGGCGACTCGGTATTGATCCACGCCGCCGCAGGCGGTGTGGGATCTGCCGCCGTTCAACTGGCCTACGCCACCGGGGCGACGGTGTATGCGACAACCGAGGGCAGCAAGCTGGCGCGTGTCGAGCATTTAGGCGCGGATATTGCCATTGATTACAAGACGCAGGATTTTGCTGAAGTCATCGCAGCCAAAACCAATGGTCGAGGCGTTGATGTCGTCATTGATTTCATTGGCGAGCCCTACTTTGCACGCAACATCGCTTCTCTCGCTCATGGCGGCCGACTTGTTCAGGTCGGTATCCTGGGCGGAGGCGGTAAGGTGAGCGTAGAGCTGGAACACATTCTTTACCGTCACTTGCAAATCATCGGTACAGTCATGAAGTCGCGTACACAGCCGGAGAAGCACGACATGATCAAGCGCTTTCGCGAGTATTGGCTTGATCGCTTCGATGGCGCTGGAAGTTTGGAGCCGGTCGTCGACAGTACTTTCCCGCTGTCACGCGCGGCCGATGCCCATCGCCGAATGGAGTCGTCTGAAAACGTTGGAAAAATCATCCTGACGATGCAGCCTGCGGACTTGGTTTAAGTGCGAGGGCCAAAGGGGGTGGCATAGAGGCTTCGTTGGCACAAATTTGCGGGCACCGTCACCCTTGATGCTGGCGTTCTGAAGGGGATTTGGCCGGATTACAGGTAATCCATTTGCTGTTCCAAACCACTGAGTTTTTTGCAAAAAAAGAGCTGCCAATGGGCAGCTCCTTTGTACCGTTAAAATCAATCCCAGCTCAACGCACCGCCAGTCTGGTACTCGATCACACGGGTCTCAAAGAAATTCTTCTCTTTCTTCAAGTCCATGATCTCGCTCATCCATGGGAATGGGTTAGTCGTCCCTGGATACTCTTCCTTCAAACCGATCTGCGACAGACGACGGTTAGCGATGAACTTGAGGTAGTCCTCCATCATCGCCGCGTTCATGCCGAGTACACCGCGTGGCATGGTGTCGCGCGCGTATTCGATCTCCAGTTGGGTCCCTTGCAGGATCATCT
>NZ_VJWO01000044.1:0-52694 GCF_014889455.1 Pseudomonas sp. K8 | reverse complement strand
ACCTGGACTCGAATAGAAAAATAAGTACCTGTTTTCCAATAAAATTGTGCTGATCTCCAAAATCTTTACCCCTACTATTATCCTAATTAAGCCCGGATTTTATACAAACTCTTTGGATCCCCATGAGCACGGCAATCCGAACTGTTGAGTTGTGACAGGAAACCAATCGGCCAGAAGGACAGTTGAGATTTACCCCGATAAGAACAATTGTTCAATTTGTGCTCGGTTTCAGCATCGATGGACATGGCGATTGGGTCAGGACCTCTCTCCGCGAGCTCCCTTCGACCACAACGCCGCCACCAGGCAGCCGATGCCAGCCCCACCCATCACCAGCGCCATGCCCTTCGGCGTTCCATCCGCCAACCAGCTGACTAATGCTGCGCTGAAAATGCCGCTGCCGTAGTGCATGGCCCCGACGAGCGACGAAGCAGAACCCGCTCTGTGGGGAAAGAAGGCCAACGCGCCCGCGACGGAATTGGCGACGATAAGCCCGTTCATGGACATGTAGAAAAATATGGGGATGACCAAGCCCCAAATCCCACCCCAACCAAACAACACGCAAACACTGAGCACCACACCGAAAAAAGCCAACGTCCATGCGCCGCGATAGAAAAGCTGCTCGCTACTCATGCGGCTCAGCAATCGGCCATTGATGAAATTGGCGATCATCATGCCGACGATATTTACCCCGAACAGCCACCCGTAGGCCTGAGGTGACACCTGGTAGAAGTCGATGTAGGCGAACGGTGTTCCGACGATAAACGCGTAGGCACCGCCGTAAAAAAATCCGCCCGACAACGCGTAGCCGATCAGCCGAGGATCGCGGATTAGCTGCAGATAAGTGGCAAACGTATGCCGCAGTGGCTCACGCGTTCTGTGCTTGGGAGGGAGACTCTCTGGCAGCCTGCCGAACGAAAAGAGCGTCACCAGCCCGACGATAGCCAGTGCCCAAAAGATTGCCGGCCACGACCACAGCAACAGGATCTGGCCGCCAACCAGCGGGCCGGCAATCGGAGCTACGCCCATGATCAAAATCAGCGTCGACAGCATCTTCGCCGACTGTTCCCTGCCGTACAGGTCGCGCACCATTGCCCGCGAGAGCACCGGCCCCACACAGGCGCCCAGTGCCTGAACCACCCGCCACACCATCATTTCAGTGACTGTCGTCGACAGCGCACAGCCAACCGAGCCGATGATGAAAAGGACCATCCCAATAAGGATCGGAAACTTGCGTCCAAACCGGTCGCTGATTGGCCCCCATATCAACTGGCCAAGGCTGAACCCGATCAGGAAGGCGGAAAACGTCAGCTCAACGCCCGCTGAATCGGTATGCAACGCGCGACTAATGGCGGGCAGGGCAGGCAGATACATATCAGTAGAAATCGAGGCGAACGACATCAACGCACTCAGGTTAAGCATCAACCACACGTTGTTGGTTGTGCGCGGCACGTCCGATGGGCTGCCAGCGTTGCGTTCTGTCTCGGCAGGGCCAAGAGATGACATGGAATTCGCCTATAGCCGGTAAGTAGCTCGCCAGCGTAAGTGTTACTGAATGTTCGATTAACCCCTTAATCCCGCAAGGGGAAATGAGCACTGCTCATGAATGCCCCGGTGCATCAGCGCTTGCAGCGACGGAGCTTCGGATTGATTAGTTCTCTTCATATGTCCTTGCCGTTTTACCCGGGTAGTCCAATCGCAGGTCATCACTTAACGTCCTCCCATCGAGGTCGCAGCCGAGTGACTGAAACCCTCCCCCACCTTGGCTCAAGGGCCAGGCGGGTTTGCTTACGCCGGGAGAGAACGCAATGCAAAAGCGCTATTTGGGCAACAGTTCGTTAGAAGTCTCGGCCCTTGGCCTGGGCTGCATGGGCCTGAGCCACGGCTATGGTCCGGCCACGGACACCCAGGATGCCGTGTCCCTGATCCGCGCCGCCGTGGACCTGGGCGTTACCTTCTTTGACACCGCAGAGGTGTACGGCCCCTACTTGAACGAAGACGTGGTGGGGCAGGCCTTGGCGCCCGTGCGCGATCAAGTGGTGATCGCCACCAAGTTTGGTTTCACCTTTGGCGCGGACAACAAACAGCAGAGTCTCAACAGCCGCCCGGAGCATATTCGCGAGGCCGTTGAGGGCTCGCTGCGGCGGCTCAGGACCGATTACATCGATCTTCTTTACCAGCATCGGGTCGATCCGGATGTGCCCATCGAAGACGTTGCCGGCACCGTCAAAGCCCTGATCGCCGAAGGCAAAGTGAAGCACTTCGGCCTCTCGGAAGCAGGCGCACAGACCATCCGCCGAGCTCACGCCGTGCAACCGGTCACGGCGCTGCAAAGTGAATATTCGATGTGGTGGCGAGAGCCCGAGTTGGAGATTTTCCCAACCCTCTCCGAGCTGGGCATCGGCTTCGTACCGTTTAGCCCGTTGGGCAAAGGTTTTCTCACCGGTGCTATTTCAGCCGACGCATCGTTTGGCAGCGATGACTTTCGCAGCGTCGTTCCACGCTTTGGCCAGGAGGCGCTGCAGGCCAATCAGAACCTGGTCATCCGACTGCGCGAGATCGCCGCGCAAAAAGGGGTAACCCCTGCGCAGATCGCCCTCGCCTGGCTGCTCGCCCAGGCGCCGTGCATCGTACCGATTCCGGGGACGACCAAGCTGCATCGCCTTCAAGAAAACATCGGCAGTGCGTCGGTCAACCTTACCGAAGGGGAGCTGGAAGCCATCGCCTGCGCCTTATCGCAGATCAGCATTCAAGGTGACCGCTACCCCGAGGCGCTTAAAGCGCGTGTCGGACGCTAAGGGAGGCTGAATGAACGACCACGACTCGCTACGCCGCACGGTAGTTTTTGCGTTGGCCAGCTCGCCGTTTCTGGCGCGGGCCAGCACGGACGCCAGCGACGAGCGCTCTGCACCTTCCGGCTCTCGCACCTTGGTGGCGTACTTCTCTCGTTCCGGCAACACGCGGGTCGTGGCCGGGCTTATCCAGCGCGGCCTGGGTGCTGACCTGCACGAAATTCGCCCTGCCACCGCCTACCCTGAGGACTACCTGCAAACGGTGGAACAGGCGCGCCGGGAGCGCGATAGCGGCTTCGAGCCGGCACTGGAAAGCAGGGTCCACAACTTGGACGCGTACGACACCCTGTTTCTCGGCTTTCCCATCTGGGGTGAAACCATGCCCCCAGTGGTGCGCGCGTTTCTTTCGGCACATGACCTTGCGGGCAAGACCATCATTCCATTCAACACCCATGGCGGCTATGGCTTAGGCAACAGCCGTGCCGTGCTCGACCGTCACGCACCCAAGGCCAAGTTGCTGGTGGGGTTCGTGATGGAGGGCGAGCAAGAGCGCAAAACCATGGAGTGCGTGAACGAATGGATAAGCGACAGCAACTTCAAACGTTAAACGTGCGACGCAAGTCATCGACCCGCTGCGCCCCCCCATTTCCAACTAGGAGACACCAATGAAAACCCGCATTTTGGGCAATGGCCTGGAAGTGTCCGCACTCGGTCTTGGCTGCATGAACATGACTCAGGTCTACGGCCCGGCCGCCGACAAGCAGGACATGATCAAACTGATCCGCACCGCCCACGAACGTGGCGTGAACCTGTTCGACACCGCCGAGGCCTACGGACCGTTCAGCAATGAAGAGCTGCTCGGCGAGGCCCTGCAGCCAATCCGCGACCAGGTGGTGATCGCCACCAAATTCGGTTTCGACATCGACTTGATTTCTGGCGCCCGAGGGGCTGGCCTCAACAGTCGACCGGAGCATATCCGCGCAGTGGCTGACGCCGCGTTGAAGCGCCTGCGCACCGACCGTATCGATCTGTTCTACCAGCACCGTGTCGATCCTGCGGTGCCCATCGAAGAGGTCGCGGGCACAATCAAAGACCTGATCGCTGAAGGCAAGGTAAAACACTTTGGCCTCTCTGAAGCCGGTGTCGAGACTATCCGCCGCGCACACGCGGTGCAGCCGCTGTCTGCGGTGCAGAGCGAGTACTCGTTGTTCTGGCGTGGCCCTGAGCAAGAGCTGCTGCCCGTGCTGGAGGAGTTGGGCATCGGCTTCGTGCCGTTCAGCCCACTTGGCGCCGGTTTTCTCACCGGCAAGATCGATGAGAACACCCAGTTTGATGCATCGGACTTCCGTAACTTCGTACCGCGCTTCTCCGTAGAGGCACGCAAGGCCAACCTGGCGTTGGTCGAGGTGGTGAAAGCAGTCGCACAGCGCAAAAATGCCACGCCTGCCCAAGTGGCCTTGGCTTGGCTGCTGGCACAGAAGCCTTGGATCGTGCCAATCCCCGGCACCACGAAACAGCATCGCCTTGATGAAAACCTTGGCGCTATCGAGCTGGAATTGAGCCGCGATGAGCAGCGTGCGATCCGTGAGCAGATCTCGCAGGTCCAGGTCCTCGGCGAACGCCTGCCTGAGGCCGTACTGAA
The DNA here is from genome assembly GCF_014889455.1 of Pseudomonas sp. K8. NCBI lineage: Bacteria > Pseudomonadati > Pseudomonadota > Gammaproteobacteria > Pseudomonadales > Pseudomonadaceae > Pseudomonas > Pseudomonas sp. K8. The sequence goes on along the minus strand of NZ_VJWO01000044.1, from coordinate 48,263 downwards.
GATGACTGGGCTTTGATCCCTTCCCTGCCAGGAGTTACGGCTATGAACCCCCTGATCGCCCCACTGGTTGCCCTTTCGCTTATGGCTGGCGAAGCCACAGCCGAGGACACCAAGGAAGTTCGCGTCACCCGTGTTGGCACTCAGCCTTCCGTTCAAGGCCCTGCTGACAACTTCACCGGCACCGTGCGGGTTGATGGCCTATTCAAGGGCGATGCTCCCGCACGCATTGGCGGCGGTACAGTGACCTTCGAGCCTGGAGCACGCACGGCTTGGCATACCCATCCGCTGGGTCAAACGCTCATCGTCACCGTTGGCGTGGGCTATGTGCAGCAGGCAGGCGGCCCCCGCCAGGAAATTCGCCCAGGCGACACCGTATGGATTCCGGCCAACGTGCGTCACTGGCATGGGGCTACCGCTACCACAGCTATGACCCATATCGCGTTGGCAGAATCCCTGGATGGCAGCGCCGTGACCTGGGGCGACAAGGTCTCCGATGCCGAGTACGGAGGCGCGCCAAAATGACTGCATCGATCTTGCGTGCCCTGACATATCGCGAAACCCGCTCCATTGCCGCTTTCCTGGCATTGTGCCTTGGCTTGGGGGACGTTCCCGGCGTTGTCGCCCAAGAAAGCGTGGCACCGTCTACCCCAGCCAATACAGCACCGCCCTCCGAAGCATTGTCGAGCAGACAACAGGCCATTCCATTGATCGCTGCGTTTATGGCATCCAGCGACATTCCCCGCCTCAACCAGGCGTTGAATCAAGGATTGGATGCGGGCCTGACCATCAGTGAGGCCAAGGAAATTCTGGTGCAGCTCTATGCGTACGCGGGCTTCCCACGCAGCCTGAATGCGCTGGGCGAACTGATGAAGGTCGTTGATGCGCGCAAAGCGCGAGGTATTCAGGATGTAACAGGACGCGAACCCAGTCGGCCCGCCCCAACGGGCCAGGAATTGGTTGAGGTCGGTACTGTTAACCAGACCCGCATATCCGGTGGAGCGGTGAAAAGTCCGGTGTTCGACTTTGCGCCGGTCATCAACCAGTACCTGCAGGCCCATCTGTTCGGCGACATCTTCGAGCGTGACAACCTGGACTGGCAAAGCCGTGAACTGGCCACCGTCGGCGCTTTGGCTGCAACGCCGGGTGCCGAGCCACAGCTGCGCTCCCATATGCTGGCGAGCATGCGGGTCGGCCTGAGTGCTGGCCAACTGCGCCAGGTGACCGAAATACTCGCCAAACACGCAGACGAAGCAGTCGCCACGCGTGCGAGTGCGGCGCTGACTCAAGCCCTTGCGGCGTCGGGTAGTTGAACATGAAGAGCACAAGGAACGTTCTGACCCTCGCTATCACGTGCCTACTTGCCGCCTGTGCGGCGCCTATCAGCAGCCCTGGCAACACCGCCGCGCCGTTGCAGATTCAGGAGCAAGGCAGCTTCGCCGCCGGCGGCACCCTGATCACTGCACCGGGTACGTTCGACCCGCGCAAACCCATGGCGCCCGATGGCCAGACCTACCATGGCGATCACGCCTATGTGTTTTACCAATTGCCGGTCAACGCGCGAAAACTGCCGATCGTCATGTGGCACGGTGCCGGCCAGTTTTCCAAAACCTGGGAAACCACAGCCGATGGCCGCGAAGGCTTCCAGAACATTTTTCTGCGCCGTCAGTTTAGCGTGTACCTGATCGACCAACCCCGCCGCGGTAACGCCGGTCGCAGCATGGTAGAGGCAACGCTCAAGCCCACGCCGGACGAACAGCTGTGGTTTAACCAGTTCCGCATCGGTTTGTGGCCCAACTACTTTGATGGCGTGCAGGTCGCGCGCGATGAGCAAACACGCGACCAGTTCTTTCGCGCCATGACCCCCAACACAGGTCCGTTCGATATGGACGTGGTTTCCGATGGAGTATCCGCTGCGTTCAACCGGATCGGCCCCGGCATTTTATTCACTCACTCCCAGGGCGGCGGCCCCGGCTGGCTCACCGCGATCAAGAACGACAAGGTGAAAGCCATCGTCGCGTTCGAGCCGGGTAGCAGCTTTGTCTTTCCTTCAGGAGAGGTTCCGGCACCGATACCCAGCGCTTTCGACACGGTGCAAGGCGCTGAGGTGCCGATGAGCCAGTTCATGGCATTGACGCGGATTCCGATCCTGATCCTCTACGGTGACAACATTCCTGATCACGCCATCGACCTACCGGCCCAAGACAGCTGGCGGGCCCGACTCGCGATGGCGCGGCTGTGGCGCGACAGCGTTAACAAACATGGCGGTGACGTGAAGCTAATTCATCTTCCGGAAATTGGCATCAAGGGCAACACGCACTTTCCTATGTCAGACCTGAACAACATTCAGATCGCGGACTTGGTGGCCAAGTTCCTTGCCGAGAAACATCTGAATTGATCTGGAATGCAGGCCTGCCGAATCAGAAAAAAACCTGCTACTTCACACTTTAATCGTTTGGAGAAATCGTATGAGAAACACTGTTCTCAAAGCCACTTTTATGGCCGCGATGATCGGCATTTCGGCCGGCAAGAGCATGGCGGCTGACTACAAGAAGAACCCGTTCACGCTGGTCTATGACGGTGCGATTACCAAGAATGAGCCGGGCAAGGTCAACATCCATCCGGTGACCTACAAGCTCAACGGCCTGGACATCGTCGCCAACGTTTACACCCCGGCCAGCTACGACCCGAAAAAGGCCTACCCCACCGTTGTGGTGGCGCACCCTAACGGCGGTGTGAAAGAGCAAGTCGCGGGGCTGTACGCGCAGCGCCTGGCCGAACAGGGCTACATCACTATTACCGCCGATGCGGCCTATCAAGGTGGCAGCGGCGGCCAACCGCGCAGCGTCGACAAACCAGCCAACCGTATCGAAGATATCCACGGCATGGCGGACTTCATTACCCAGTACGCCGGAGTTGATGCTCAGCGTCTGGGCCTGCTCGGCATCTGCGGCGGGGGCGGTTACTCCCTGGCCGCTGCCGAGACCGACAAGCGCTTCAAATCGATTGCCACAATCAGCATGTTCAACTCAGGCCGTGTGCGCCGTAACGGCTACGTCGACTCCCAACTGGACACCATACAGGATCGCCTCAAGCAAGCGTCTGAGGCACGCGCCCTGGAAGCTGCCGGTGGCGAGGTTCGTTACTCGGGCGATGCCAACCTGACCGATGAGCAGATTGCCAAATTGCCGTTTGATCTCTACCGCCAAGGTTACGAGTACTACTGGAAAACCCACGCGCACCCGAACTCGACCTTCAAGTACACCACCAGCAGCTTGCTCGACCTGATGCGCTTCGACGCTACCAACCAAATCGAACTGATTGGCCAGCCATTGTTGATGATCGCCGGCACCAAGGCCGATAGCCTGTACATGACTGAGGATGCATTCGCCAAAGCCACTGGCACCAAGGACAAAGAGTTCTTCAAGATTGAAGGCGCAACCCATATCGAAACCTACTGGGTACCCAAATACGTCGACGCCGCACTGAGCAAACTCACGCCGTTTTACGCAAGAACCCTCGCGAAGTAATCATTGATACATGTTGAGAGGATTGCAACTGTCTCGAAGCACTCGAGACATGGTTAGATAGGACAATTCAGCGCACCTTTATGAAGGGTCCTCATCAATGTCCCGCGCCAATCTCAACGATCTGCAAGCCTTCGTGATCATCGCTCGCGAAGGCAGCTTTACCCGCGCTGCTGCTCAGCTAGGCGTTTCGCAATCTGCAATTAGCCACACCATGCGCGCCCTTGAATCGCGCCTTGGTGTGCGCCTGCTGACTCGGACAACGCGCAGTGTATCGCCCACTGAAGCGGGTTTGCGCTTGTACAAGTCCATGGCTCCACGGTTCGAAGAGATCGAATTGGAATTGGCGGCAGTCAGCGAGTTTCGCGATACCCCGTCGGGCACCGTACGCATTTCAGCGTCCGAACATGCAGCCAACAACATTCTCTGGCCAAAGCTGTTGAAGGTGCTTCCTGGCTATCCGGATATCCACGTGGAAATCACCGTGGACTACGCCCTCTCCGACATCGTCGCCCAGCGCTACGATGCTGGCGTACGACTGGGCGACCAAGTGGCAAAGGATATGATCGCCGTACCTATCGGCCCTCGGCTGCACATGGCGGTAGTGGCATCACCCGAATACTTCCGCAAGTACACCCCACCTGAAGCCCCTGCAGATTTAGCGGCACACAACTGCATCAACCTGCGCTTGCCAACCCACGGTAGCCTGCTGCAATGGGACTTTGAAAAGGGCGGCCACGAGCTCAAAGCACGTGTCGAAGGTCAATGGACATTCAATAGCAGCGTGCCGATTTTGCGCGCGGCGGTAGCTGGCTGTGGTTTGGCTTTTTTGCCGGAAGACATGGTAGCGAAGGAAATTGCCGAGGGAGCGTTGGTTCGGGTGATGGAGGATTGGTGTCAGCCATTTCCTGGCTACCATCTCTACTACCCCAACCGGCGTGAGCAGTCGTCAGCGTTCGGCGTCGTGGTTGATGCGCTGCGGCATGAACGCTGAGTTTTCCATTCGTATAGCGATCGGCGGCAGATCGAAAATGTCTGCTTTTGGTGATTTATGACCTTCGCCTAGCGGTTGAACTGCCAGGATTTTCCTAGGCGATAAGTGAGTAATTGCATGGTCAGCAAATAGTAATAGAGCGTCGATTCAGTGCGCTGGTTTAGGTGGTGAGTCAAAAACCACGCAAGGTGTTTTCTCTGCCAAGTCCATGGATTGTCGCGTTGCCAGCGCTCAGCGACTGCTGTTTGGATAGTCTTCGCCTGACGCAGGTGGCGTTGGCGTGTGGTATGTGACCCAGTCAAGACGCTCGCCAGGAAGAGTTCCATATCGAATGCCGTGCTCATGCTCGACCACCAATATACGCCGATACCACGCCGATGCGGCCGTGCCCCAGCTCATAGCTGATTTGTAAACGTGCCTCTCGATCAAGGCGCGGATCGAGGTGCCTGCACCTGCCACCGTTGATGGGCGCTAGGTAATGGGTGATCTGCTCATAGCGTTCGCACGCATAGGCCGCCCGTAATTCGTGGAAGCCATTGAGGTTGTGCTGATGGAGGATGTCCCGGGCAGGGCGGACGATTTCCCGTTGAAAATCGAGGTAGCTCTCGTTTTGTGCAAGCAGGTTGTGGCTACCGCCAGGCGAGACCTGTTCGGCAAATCTCAGCGCATCACGAATATGATCATCTACTGTGATCCAGCGGGGTGCCGACGCACCTGAACGGCCACCCTTAGTGCCATTCTGGATGTTGATTTTTCCGTATTGTTCGGCCTCACGTTTGAGGCGCGGAAGGTCGGCCAAGATGGTCTCGCGCAAGCGCATACCGGTTGCTCGCGCCAACTGAGCGATGGCCGCGGCGCGCGGCATTTGGTGTTCGCAGAGCACGTCGACGATCCGCTTCACGTGTTCGCGGTCTTGGCCTTGCGGCACCGAACGACGAACACTGGTGCGCCGCATTCCCAGGGCCTTGCTCGGACTCGGCACCTTCACATACTGATCACCGCGAAGCGCGGCCATGGTTCGGTTCACGCTGGACAACCGATTTTGCGCGGTGGCGATGCAGATAGCCCCTTGTTCAACTTGCTGCCGCAGATGTCCGGCGTAGTTTAGCAAGGTCTGCCGATCAATTTTTCGCGCATCGTTAAACCCGGGACCATCCTCCGACCGACACCAGCGTACAAACGCCTGCCACCGATCACTGTGCGCTTTGACCGTGCCATAATGACCGCCGCCAAAAAGATCACGCAGTGCCTGCGGCCCGGCATAGCTCAGCTGCCGGCCATAGCCGAAATTGCGCCCATCCCGTCTACCGACCAATGCCATGATCAAACTCCTCTCGAAGCCAAACCCTTAAAACCTTCCCCACGTCATCCCGCCACGGAAGTTGAGTGTTATCAGGGATCAAGGCCCCTGCGACCTGTGAGGGTTGTCCACTAACGCGGGACTGGCGGCTCCTTACGACCGGGAGCATGGGCATCTCATGATCTGGCCTCCTGAGCACTTCCGAAGAAGTGGGCGGGTGGAGGCTGCACTGACTGACGAGACCAAGCGCCGCGAGATCCTGAGTCGGGTGAAGGCAGTGATGCGATGACCGGGGCATGCCTGACTGTCAGTCAGGTGCAGTCCATTCCGTGGGCTGCGGCACCATCATCTGCATCGCTGTTGCTGGTGACTTCGGTGTTTGTCACGCCGATTGTCACGAGGGGGAATGCCGCAAAGCCTTGTACGAGTTGGGCTGCAGCAGCGGTAGGAGCGTTCGTCTCTTCCAGGAAGTAAGAGACGAACGCAGGTTGGCGCAGTGAAATGGCCAAGCGGATAGGTTGCTGCAGGGCAGGAATGTAGAGGTATGAGTTGCCGCAGTGGGCACTCTGGTAGAAGTAGGCATCCATCACATCGCTGTGACTGTGCGAGCCGCCGGACGCTAATCGCACTTGGGGGAGAACCACCACTGAGTGGCGTAGCCTCAAAGGTTCTGGCTACCTGGGTTGCTGTCAACGACAGCACTTGTACGATCTTTTCTACGCCCACGGATAGACAGGGTCAAGGCTCGATTTTCCGAGAACTCTGCGGCTGAAAATGGCATTAGCCGTCTATGGAAGTTCGTGGTTTCCAAAAGACGATTGCGGGAGTTTTAAGATTTTTTAAGTGAGGTCCATCCAAAGAGGGCGGCTTTGCAGCCCTCTTTGGATGGACCTGCGTGGACAAGCGGATCACCGAGATATGAAGACCGATCGCTTACTCGGTTGCGCCATGTTTTGCTTTTAGTCGAGTGACGTTCACACCCGTCTGATTGGCGAATTCGCGTGGGCTGACATGCTCCTGCTGATTAGCCTCAAGGTAGCGACTCCACCAGTTCATGATCAGCCTGCGCTCCTCGATGAACTCGGCCTTGTGGATGTAGGCCGCTCGGACGTTGTTGCGCTCCTTGTGGCTCATCTGCCGCTCGATGGCTGTATCCGTCCACAAACCCGACTCGATCAGTGCGCTGCAGGCCATCGAACGAAAGCCATGGCCGCAGATCTCAGTTTTGGTGTCGTAACCCATCTTCCGAAGCGCGCTGTTCACAGTGTTTTCGGACATCGGTTTCCAAGACTTGGTATCGCCTGCGAACACCAAGTCAAATTTGCCTGTGATTGCGTGGATCTGCTCGAGTAGGGCGACCGCTTGCGGTGATAAGGGTACAAGGTGGATGTCCCCGGCCATCTTCGTACCCCTTGTGGAAAAGGGTACGCCTTCCAACGCTGGTCGCGTGTCGGGTATTTCCCAGACGCCACGCTTGAGGTCGAACTCGCTCCAGCGGGCGAAGCGCAGCTCGCTGGAGCGTACAAACACGTGCAGCGAGAGTAAGACCGTCAGCCGGGTAAGTGCGCGGCCTTTATAGGTGTCGATCCGTTCCTGCAATTCAGGCAAGCGCGATAAGGATAAAGCGGGGCGGTGGACGACTCGCGAGGCTTTGATCGAGCCTACGAGGTCATACGCAGGGTTCACGGTGATAAGCCGGAGGCGCTTTGCTTCGCGCATGATGCTCTGCAGGTAGTTTTGTACCCTTAAAGCAATGTCTATCGTTCCGCGCTTCTTGATCGCTTCCAAGGGCTGCATAAGGTCGTGGGTGTCTAGGTCGACAATGGCGCGGGCGCCGATTAGCGGGAAGAGATGGGTTTTGAGGCGGCTCATCACTGTCTTGGAATAGTCTGGTGCCCACTTGGCTGACATTTCCGTGTGCCAGCCGAGGGCAACGCTTTCAAAGGTGCGGCCTTTGATCAGGGCTTGCGTCTTGGCTTGGTTCTTGGCTCCTATGGGATCAATGCCATCCGCCAGCATTCGCTTGACCTCCAAGCGCTTGCGGCGCGCATCTGCGAGGCTAACGATGGGATAGTTGCCGAATGAGGTCAGTCCTTCCCGGCCATCAGGTTTAACGTATCTGAGACGCCAGCCTTTGCGGCCATTGGGTTGGACGAGAAGGTAAAGGCCGTCGCCGTCGAAAAGCTTGTAGGCGCGGTCTGTGGGCTTGGCCGAACGGCAAGCGGAATCGGAGAGTGGAGCAGTGGTGCGCGACATAAGGGTACTCCCTATTATCGAACTGACCTTTATCCCAAACTCTACCCTTAAAACGGCTGGTACCCACCGGAATCCGACGGAACGCCAAAACGAAAAAACCCGCCAGAGGGCGGGTTTTTCGGGTGGTTCAGAGATTTTGAAAGCCTTCTCTGGAACCTTGTCTGGCTCCACGACCTGGACTCGAACCAGGGACCCAATGATTAACAGTCATTTGCTCTACCAACTGAGCTATCGCGGAATTCACCGTATGTTACTGATTAAAAAGGACAAGTCAAGCACTACCTGGCATTGCCGAACGCAATCGGATAACCCGTTCGGCTTTTACCCTGCGTGGGCCATTTCCTTGGCCAGGTCCAGCCAGGCGCGCGCTGCAGGTGGCAGGTGAGCGCTGGCGCGCCAGGCCAGGGCGATGTGCCAGTCGGTGTGGGGTTCGTCCAAGGGGATCAGGGCGATGCCGGCGTGCTGGTGCTTGTGCGCGAGCATGCGTGGCAGGAAGGCGACGCCCAGCCCTGCCGCCACCAGGTCGACGATGAAGTCGATCTGCCCACTACGGGCGGTGACGCGGGGCGTCACGCCCTTGCGTTCGCAGGCGGCGAGGATTAATGCGTTCAGGGCAAAACCGGCTTCGAACAGAATGAACGGTGAATCCGCGAGGTCGGTGAAGTCGATGCGCTTGCGCCGCGCGAGCGCATGGCTCATGGGCAGCACGGCCATCAGCGGCTCATTGCGCACGGGCTGGTAGTCGAAGCCATCGTCTACCGGCAGCAACAGGGCCGCCAGGTCGACCTCCCCGGCTTCCAGACATTCATGCAGTTTTTTGCTGCCGTGCTCGGTGAGTTCGATATCGATGTCCGGGTAGCGGTTGCGGTAGGTGGCGAACATAGACGCGAACAACACGCCGCATCCCACCGGCGGCAGGCCGATGCGCAGCACGCCGCGCTTGAGGTCGCGCAGGTCGTTGATCTCGGCGACCAGATCGCTGCGTTCGGCGAGCAGCACCAGGGCGCGGCGGTAGGCAATTTCGCCTGCGGCGGTAAGTTCGTTCTTATGCCCAAGACGATTAAGCAGCGGCGCGCCCAGTTCTTCTTCCAGGGTCTTGACGGCCTTGCTCACCGTGGACTGGGTCAGCGACACCACCTGCGCCGCCTGGGAAAACCCGCCCTGGCGCACCACCTCGACGAAGACACGCAGTGTTCTCAGGTTCATCGGTATTCCTTTTGCGACTGGGCATTAGCGATAAAAGTTGTTTTTATCATGCCAGAAGTTTGCTTACCGTAACCCCCCTTTGCCCTGTGGAGTCACTGCTCATGATCATTTCGTCGGCATCCGATTACCGTGCCGCCGCCAAGCGCAAGCTGCCGCGCTTCCTGTTCGACTACATCGACGGTGGCGCCTACGCCGAACACACGATGCGTGCCAACAGTTCGGACCTGGCCGAGATCAGCCTGCGCCAACGCATTCTGCGCAACGTGGATAGCCTGAGTTTGAAGACCACGCTGTTCAGTCAGGAACATGCCATGCCGATCATCCTCAGCCCCGTTGGCTTGACCGGTATGTACGCACGGCGCGGCGAGGTGCAGGCGGCCAAGGCGGCGGCCAACAAGGGGATTCCCTTCTGTCTGTCGACGGTGTCGGTGTGTTCGATCGAGGAAGTGGCGTCGCAAAGCGCGCAGTCGATCTGGTTCCAGCTCTATGTGCTCAAGGACCGCGGCTTTATGCGTAACGCGCTGGAACGGGCGCAGGCCGCCGGGGTGACGACGCTGGTGTTCACCGTCGATATGCCGACGCCGGGCGCGCGTTACCGCGACGCACACTCGGGCATGTCCGGGCCGTATGCCTCGGCGCGCCGGATGCTGCAAGCCGTCACCAAGCCACAATGGGCCTGGGATGTCGGCGTGCTGGGCCGCCCGCACGACCTGGGCAATATCTCCAAGTACCTGGGCAAGCCCACCACCCTCGAAGATTACGTCGGTTGGCTGGCCAACAACTTCGACCCGTCGATCAGTTGGAAAGACTTGGAGTGGATACGCGAGTTCTGGAAAGGCCCGATGATCATCAAGGGCATCCTCGACCCGCAGGACGCCAAGGACGCAGTGAGCTTCGGCGCCGATGGTATCGTGGTCTCCAACCATGGCGGCCGCCAGTTGGACGGCGTGCTCTCCACCGCCAAGGCACTGCCGCCCATTGCCCAGGCAGTCGGCGATGACCTGACGGTGCTGGTGGACTCCGGCATCCGCTCCGGGCTCGACGTGGTACGCATGCTCGCCCTGGGCGCCAAGGCATGCCTGTTGGGACGTTCGACCGCCTATGCGTTGGCCGCCGATGGCCAGCACGGGGTGGAAAACCTGTTGGATATCTTCGCCAAGGAAATGCGTGTGGCCATGACGCTGACCGGCGTGACGTCGATCGAGCAGATCGACGCCACCACGCTGGTTCAGTACGGCGGGTAAAACCGCCGTCACCTGCCAAATAACTGACATCCTTTCGCCATGGCTGTTTTTTACCCCATAAACAGCCTTTGATTTATAAGGATTTTATTCAAAATAAAACAAAGTGGCATGAATCTCGCTCTAGCCCTTTCAAGCAGGTTAAGCGATGACAAGACGTGTGGCAGTACCCAAGGGTTATAACCCCTGGCAAAGCGGTTTAAACTGTTTCCAATGTTTTACGGAACTGAAGGAACAGTAAGACGCTTGGCACTCGCCACTCTCATCGAGCCTGTAAGACAGCTAAGTGCTTAGAGGCCGACTGCTTATGAAAAACCCGCCCCAGCTCCACGCAATTGACTTCGACAGTGCCAAATTGCAACGCCTGGGCTTTAGTCAGTCATCCCCTCTCTCGCACCGCCCCACCACGGTTGCTCAACTGCGCCAACAACTGGGCCTGCAACTGCAGACCAGCCTGGAACCGCAACGCATCCTCGGTCTGTTCTTTCGCGAGATCCAGCGCCTGGTGCCCCTGGACGCTCTGCACTACAGCCATCAGGCCAGTGACCTGCGCCTGGAATTCGGCCATCGCGGCCATCATTCGGTGAGCTACGCCTTGAGCCATGAAGGCGAACATCTGGGCGAGCTGGTATTCCGTCGCAACCAACGCTTGATGGAAGAAGAACTGAGTCAACTCGAATCGCTGCTGGCCACCCTGCTCTACCCGATGCGTAACGCCCTGCTCTATCGCGCCGCGACCCGCAGCGCCCTGCGTGACCCGTTGACCGAAACCGGCAACCGCATCGCCATGGACCAGACCCTGCAGCGGGAAATCGACATGGCGCGGCGACACTCGACCCCGTTGTCCCTGCTGATGCTCGACATCGATCACTTCAAACGCATCAACGACACTCACGGCCACGCGGCCGGCGACAAGGTACTGCGCGCCGTGGCTGCGTCGATCAAGGGCCAGTTGCGCAATGTGGACATGGTGTTCCGCTTTGGCGGGGAAGAGTTCCTGATCCTGCTCTCCAACACCGGCCGGGATGCGGCGGCGGTCGTCGGCGAGCGCCTGCGCCAGGCGGCACAGGCCCAGGAATATTGGGCGGATGACATACGCATCGATCTGACGGTGAGCCTGGGCTGCTCGACGTTGTTGCCTGCCGAGTCTGCCGAAAGCCTGTTGCGTCGGGCCGACAGCGCCTTGTATGTGGCCAAGCGCGAAGGTCGCAACCGCTTGGCAATGGCGGGGTAAACCCCCGCCACGCGTTTCACATCACGCTTCGCTGGCGACGCGCACCAGGCGCTCGCGAACAGGCGCGGCCGCCGGTTTGTCTTTCTCCAGGCGCATGCAGTTTTCCAGGAACAGGTACATGTAGTTGTAGCTCTTGCACACGGCCTGGCGCAGCTCTGCCTGCAGTTGTCGGCTGGGGTTCGTACCGGCCAGGGTGCAGACGATTTCCAGCGCTTCCCAAGGGTGGGCGTCGTCGTACTGGGCATGCATCTTCAGCCACTTCATCGCGCGCTTGCGGTCTTCCTCGGGGAAGGCTGCCGCATAAACGCCGGTGGAGCACACCAACGCGGACCACTCCCCCGTCGCGCCCTCGATAGCATAGTTGGTGGCGGCGATCGCAACGATCAACGAATCGGCCGAACTGGTGTGCCAGCACCAATGGCTCAGTGCATGCAATTCCGGGGGTACGTTCTGTGCTTGCAGGTCTTCGAGGCTGACGCCGTGGGCGCGGGCCCAATGCAGCCAGTAATCGGCGTGGTTCAATTCCACCCGAATATTGCGCATCAGCCAACGCCGCGCCATATCCTCGCCAGGATGACGGGCAAACTTGGTCTTGGTGAGGTTCTGTGCCATATATAAGGCAAACTGTTCGACCACCGGCCAGCCACCGATCAGGTATTGGCGCATGGTCTTGGCGCTCAGCGTGTTATCACGCATGCGCTGATACAGTTCGTGTTCGACAACTCGGCGCTTGCTCTCGCTACAGTCCTGGATCAATTGCTGAGCCCAGGCGGGGTAACTCGAGGCTTCCATAAGCGGGCCGGTTCGGTTGAAGGTGTCGATCACTGTAAGGCTCCTTTTTAAGTGTGATTGTACAGACCAGCAAATGTTTCAGCGGAATGTGCCGGGCGCCTTGAATAACAGAGGCTGCGGCCGCACAGGTCGACACTGCAAACTATCAAAGGTAAACAATTGCGGGCGTTCAATCACATAGCCCTGAGCGTAATCCACACCAATCTCAAGCAATGCCTGTTCGATGTGCGGCGTTTCAACAAACTCAGCAATTGTGCGCTTACCCATGACGTGGCCGATGTGGTTGATCACTTCGACCATGGCGCGGTTAATCGGGTCGTCCAGCATATCCTTTACGAAACTTCCATCGATCTTCAGGAAGTCTACAGGTAAATGTTTCAGATAAGCGAATGAGGACATTCCGGCGCAGAAGTCATCCAGTGAGAAATGGCAACCTAAGGCTTTGAGTTCATTAATAAAGCGAATCGCACTGCCCAAATTGGCAATAGCGCAGGTCTCAGTTATTTCAAAACAAATCATTTCTGGCGGAACACTGTAAGCCGCGAACTTCTCGCGCAAAAAACCGAGAAAAGCGTCATCACCAATCGTTATGCCTGACAGATTAATCGCACACATTGCCATGGGCCGGCCCGGGCGCTCATGCATGCAACGGGCAATCAGGTTGAACACGTTGTCCACCACCCAGCGATCCAGGGAACTCATCAACCCGTAACGTTCGGCGGCCGGAATGAAACTGTCGGGCAGAATGATGCGGCCGGCCTCGTCATGCAGGCGCAGGAGGATTTCAATGTGCCCATTGTCGGCGTCGGTGGGCCCCAGGGGCGCGATTTCCTGGGAGTACAGGCAAAAGCGGTTTTCTTCCAGGGCCATGTGCAGGCGCTGCACCCAGGCCATCTCGCCAAAGCGCAAGGACAGCTCGGAGTCGTCCGCGTGGTAGACCTGCACGCGGTTGCGGCCCTTTTCCTTGGCCATATAGCAGGCCATGTCGGCGGCGCGCAGCGATGTTTCCAGGGTGGTCGGCACCTGGGAGATATGCACCAGGCCAATGCTGACGGTGGTCATGAACGGCCGGCCCTTCCACACGAAATGCAGGTTCTGCACCGTGTGGCGCAGGCTTTCGGCGATTTTTTCCGCCACCGACGCCGGGCAGTTCTCCAACAGGATGCCGAACTCGTCGCCCCCCAGTCGCGCCAGGGTGTCACCTTCACGCAGATCCGATTGCAACAGTGCGCAGATATGCCGCAACAGCTCGTCGCCTGCCGCATGGCCGCAGGTGTCGTTGACCAGCTTGAACTGGTCCAGGTCGAGGAACATCAAGGCATGCCGCCCGCTGTGCTCACGCGCGACTTGTTGCAGCACCTGTTCCAGGCGGAACTCGAACTCGCGACGGTTGGCCAGGCCGGTCAACGCGTCATGGGTCGCTTGCCACGACAGGTTGGCGATGTACTGACGTTCCTGGGTCATGTCGTGCAGAACCAGCACCGCGCCGCTGACTTTGCCGGCGCTGCGGATCGGCGCGCCCACCAGGGTCACCGAAACAGTGCTGCCATCCAGACGCTGGATGGTTTTGGAGTGTTCGCTGCCGCCGCTCAAGCGGCCCTTGGTGATGTGCTCGATCAGCGCAAAACCATCGGGCTGAGCATTTTCATCCAGCAGGTTGAACAGTGCCGCCAGGGGCAGGCCCTGGGCATGGGCCGACGTCCAGCGAGTCAGGGCCTCGGCGGCCGGGTTCATGTAGGCAATGGCGCCATCGACATCGGTGGTGATCACCCCATCGCCGATCGACTCCAGGGTGATCTGTGCCCGCTCCTTCTCCACTTGCAGGGCATCGGCGAACGCGTGCCGCTGCGCCAACAACTTGTGGGTACGCAGCAGCGCCAGGGCGATCAGGCACAAGGCCGTGGCCAGGTTGGTGATCAGCAACAGCCGCAGGACGACGCGCGAGCCTTCACCCAAGGCATCGCTGAACGCCTTGGCCGCCGGCGTCACGCCGTCGTTGATGGCAAAGATATGCGCCTTCCATTGCCGCACATCGTCGTCATGGACCTGACCCGCGGTGATCGCCCGGTGCATCGACCGGGCCAAATCATCCAGCTGGACCAGGTAGCCATCGCCCACGGTCCACAGTTCGATGGCTTTTTCCAGGTAGCTGAAATGGCGAAAGTTGAGGTACAGCCAGATCACGCTGGAGACGTCGTCCGGGTGGTTGCCACCCTTGATGATCCCCAGGCGCGCCGCCTTGAGGTCGGGGGCTGGATGGTCCAGGGCGACACGCAGTTCATGCCCGCCCTGGGGCACGGCAATGGCTTGCTGGTATTTGAGGTAGGTGGCTTCGTCGCGATTATCGGCGTACAGCGTCAGATAGTAGATGGCGTCTTTCTGGCCCTTGGACCACAGGCTTTCGCCGCCCACATAGACACGCACCGCTGAAAGCACATACAGACTGACACAGCCTAATAATGCCTGGAACAATACGACGGCAATAAAGGGCCAGACAATGCCCAACAACCTTGGCGTTCCGAGAGTCCGCTTCTGCTTCATGAAGTCCCTTGCACATGCACAGCTGAATACGCACGCGAACATCCGCTCCTAATAGCACAGCGTAGGCTAAATCAACGCACTTGTTGCAAGTGCCCGTAAAGTTTGGCGTACAAGCCACCCTCCGCGATCAGTTGCTGATGGTCGCCGTCCTCGGCGATATGCCCACCGTCGAACACCAGCACCCGATCAGCTTGTTTCACCGCCGAAAGCCGATGGGCAATGATCAGTGTAGTCCGCCCACTGAGAAACCGCGCCAACGCCTGGTGCAGGTTGTACTCGGTGGCGGCGTCCAAGGCCGAGGTTGCCTCATCCAGGATCACCACCTTCGGCTCGGCCAAGACCATGCGCGCAATCGCCAGCCGTTGGCGCTGGCCGCCGGAAAAGCGCACGCCAGAGCGCCCCACCACACTGTCCAGGCCCAGGGGCAACGCCTTGACGGTCGCCTCCAACTGGGCGATTTCCAGGGCCTGCCAACACGCCTGGTCACTGCGGTTGCGGCCCATGGTCAGGTTGGCACGCACGGTATCGTTGAACAGCGCGGGGTGTTGCAGCACCACCGCGACGTGCTCGCGGATGGTCTCCAGGCCGATTTCCTGCTGGGTTGCACCACCGAAACGAATACTGCCGGCCTGCGGTGTGTACAGCCCCAGCAGCAGTTGCACCAGGGTACTTTTACCGCCGCCGCTGGCGCCGACAATCGCGACCTTCTCACCAGGTTCGATGCTGAGGTTCAACTGGTCGAGCACCCGCTCTTCGCCATAGCCGAACGTCAGGCCACGCACGTCGATACCGACCGTTTCGCGCCCAGTGAACGGGTCTGCGCCGCCGACATATTGCGGCTCATCGGCACGGGCGAGCAGCTCGTTGATCCGCGTCAGCGCCCCGCCCGCCGCGTAGTAGGCATATTGCAGGTTCAACAACTGCTCCACCGGGCCGATCATGAACCACAGGTAGCTGAACACGGCGAGCATCTGGCCAATGGACAGGTCGGAAAACAGCACGGTGAGCATGGCCGCCGCGCGAAAAATATCGATGCCGAACTGGAACAGCAAACCGCTGGCGCGGCTGGAGGCGTCGGTTTTCCATTGGGAGTGGATCGCATAGTCACGCACTTCCTGGGCGCGCTGGCCGAGGCGCCCGAGGAAAAAGCCCTGGCGATTGCCGGCACGCACTTCCTGGATGGCGTCGAGGGTTTCGGTCAACGCCTGGGTGAAGCGCGAAGTGCTGTCGTTTTCCAGTTTTTTCAGGTGTTTGACGCGCTTGCCCAACTGCACCGTGGCATAGATCACCAGCGGGTTGAACAGCAGGATCAGCAACGCCAGTTGCCAGTGCATCCACACCAGAATCGCCGAGGTGCCGACCAGGGTCAGCATGGCCACCAGGAAACGGCTGAGGGTTTCGCCGACGAATTTGTCCAGCGTGTCCAGGTCGGTGACCAGGTGCGTGGTGACGGTGCCGCTGCCGAGGCTTTCGTACTCGCCGAGGGAAATACGCTTGAGCCGCTCGATCAGACGCACGCGGATGCGGTAGACGATGTCCTTGGCCAGCCGCGCAAACAAGCGCGCCTGCACCACGTTGAACACCAGCGCACCACAGCGCAGGGCCAGCGTCACCAGCAGCATCAGGCCGATATAACCGGCGGCTTTCTGCCAGCCCAGGGGCAGCGCGTGGTTCATTACCTTGAGCGCGGCATCGCCATGGCCCAGCAGCACTTCGTCGACCAGCAAGGGCAACAACAGGGGGATGGGCACGCTGCAGAGGGTCGCCAGTACGGCGACACCATTGGCGATCCACAGGGATTTCTTATGACGCAAGGCCAGGCGGCGGATTTCCGCCCAGGTCAGTCGATCGACGCGGTGGGAGGGCTCTGTGTCAGGCTGATCAGGCACAGGCGGCTCGCTCCAGCCAGCGGCCGAGCAGCGGTGACAGCTCGGACAGCGGCTGGTAGCCATTGGTCAGCAAGGCCAACTGGCCATTGCGCTCGGCCAGCAACGTCGGAAAACCGGCGATCCCCAAATCCTGCACCCAGGTGAAATCGGCGGCGGTGGCGGCGTGCTGCTCAGCACGGTCAAACGCCCCGGCGAACTCGATACGCGGTATGCCGGCTTTTTCCGCCAGCTCCACCAGAATACTGGCGAGGGTCACGTCGCGCCCCTCGACATAAAACGCATGCTGGATCAGCCCCAGCAGCTTCCACGCGCAATCCGGCGCCAGGCTGCGTGCGGTGACGATGGCGCGGCACGCCGGCTCAGTGTCGTAGACAAAACCGTCGGGCAGCGCGCCTTCATGCTTGAACGTCTGCCCGGTGGCGTCGGTGACCGCCTGCCAGTGTTCCAGGATATAGCGCCGGGTCGACGGGTCCAGCGCCGCGCCGCTGCCGGTGCGCAAGCCGCCCACCACCAGGTGCAGCTCCACGCCGGCCGCCCGGGCCTGCTCGACCAACGCCTCGGCTACCGGAGCAAAGCCCCAGCACCAGGAACACATCGGGTCCATTATGTAGAGCAGGCGCGCGGACATGGTTCAGGCCTCGGAAGGGGTTTGCTTGTAGTTGTAGCCAATCGGGTGCGGCATATTGCGAGCCTTGGCCAGTTCAATCTGCTTTTGCCGGTCGATCGCGCTGCGACGGGTTTTCTCCGGCAGCTTATCCCAGCAATGCGGGCAACTGATGCCCGCCACGTAGTGCTCGGATGCGCGGTCTTCCACACTAACCGGTGTGCGACAGGCATGACATTGATCGTAGTCGCCTTCGCTCAAGTCGTGGCGCACAGTGACGCGGTTGTCGAACACAAAGCAGTCGCCCTGCCATTTGGTCTCGGCCTGCGGCACCTCTTCGAGGTACTTCAGGATGCCGCCCTTGAGGTGGTAGACCTCATCGAAGCCTTCGCTGAGCATATAGCTGGAGGCCTTCTCGCAACGAATGCCGCCGGTGCAGAACATGGCGACTTTCTTGTGCTTGGCCGGATCGAAGTTGGCTTTGATGTAGTCGGGAAATTCGCGAAAACTGGTGGTTTTCGGGTCGATCGCGCCTTCAAAGGTGCCGATGGACACTTCATAGTCGTTACGCGTATCGATCAACAGCACTTGCGGGTCGCTGATCAGCGCGTTCCAGTCCTGCGGCTCGACATAGGTACCGACTTTTTTGTTCGGGTCGACGCCTTCGATGCCCAGGGTCACGATCTCTTTCTTGAGCTTGACCTTGGTGCGATAGAACGGCTGCTCGTCGCAGTACGACTCTTTGTGGTCGATATCGACCATGCGCGGGTCGTTCTTCAGCCAGGCCATCAAGCCATCAATGCCTTCGCGGCTGCCGGAAACGGTGCCGTTGATGCCTTCTTCGGCGATCAGCAAGGTGCCTTTGATGCCGTTGTCGACCATCGCCTGCAGCAAGGGCTCGCGCAGGGCGACGTAATCTTCGAGGGTGACGAACTTATACAGTGCCGCCACGACAATCGGTTGAGTCATGGGTGTTCTCTCCAGGTGGCTACCCTCGTAAGGGGTGAACCGGATGCAAAAAAAACGCGCCGGCTAAGCGGCGCGTTGCGGATTCTATCAGGGATGAACCGTTAACTGTAGGAGCGAGCTTGCTCGCGAAGGTCGTGAACGATGACACGGATAACCTGACGCCCAGCGGCGCTCTGAGTTTTTTCGCGAGCAAGCTCGCTCCTACAGTAGATTCAACATCAACCCGTCAATGGCCGCCAGCGCAGGTCGGCGAGGCCGGGGCTGCGTCGGTTTTCGCCCATTCCTCAGGCGTATAGGTATGCAGCGCCAGCGCATGAAACTCGCTCATCAGGTCACCCAGGCTGGCGTAGACCTTCTGGTGGCGCTTGACGCGGTTAAGCCCTTCGAACTGCTGGCTGACCAGCACGGCCTTGAAGTGGGTCTGCAACCCACGGCTGTGCATGTGGCTTTCGTCCAGCACGCTCAGGTGGTCCGGGCCCAGGGCGGCAAGCGCCGTTTCGATACGCTGTTGCATGGTCATTCCTGCTTACTTCTTCTTGGCCGGTGCGGCGGCTTTAGGTGTCAGCTCGTTGGTCATGTCTTCCAACAACTTGTTCACCACCGGCACGGCGCTTTCCAGCTTGGCCTGGGTCATCTGGGCCGATTGCTGGGTCAGTTGCGGCATTTTTTCCAGGACTTTCTTGCCCAGCGGCGACTGGTAGAAGGCAACCAGATCCTTGAGTTCGGATTCGCTGAAGTTGCTGGTGTAGAGCTTGACCATGTCCGGTTTCAGTTTTGGCCAGCCGATGGCCTGGTCCAGGGCGGCGTTGGCCTTGGCCTGGTAGCTGTCCAGTACGGACTGCTTGGCGGCAGGCGCTTTGGTCTGTTCGAAACGCTGGGCGAACATTTGCTGCACTTGCATGTACACCGGGGTCCCCAGCTTGTCAGCGTGGGCCAGGGTAAGGAAGGCTTCGGCACTGGCGTTGTGGCTGGCGGTATCGGCAAAAACCTGGCCGCTGGCGCAAACCAGAGCAACCGCGGTACAGATGGCACGAAGACGAGTCATCAAGTTTCCTTTTCTAGCAGGCGAGGTAAGACCCCAAGGGCGCCCATTCTGCGCCTAAAAAACGCCATGGCTCAACCCCACCGCTTGTCAGGCATGGATTTGCGGTGGATGAATCCGATGAAACGGCTTTTATGGAACCCCAAGGGCCGATCACGGCCTAAACTGCGCAAACGAACCTGAAGGAGTGTGCCCGATGAGCCGTATCGAAACCGACAGCCTGGGAGAAGTCCAAGTCCCGGATGACGCTTACTGGGGCGCGCAGACCCAACGCTCGCTGGTGAACTTCGCCATCGGTGAGCAGCGCATGCCCCTGGCGGTGTTGCACGCCCTGGCCCTGATCAAGAAAGCCGCCGCCCGGGTCAACAGCCGCAACGGCGACCTGCCCGCCGACATTGCGCGCCTGATCGAACAGGCCGCCGACGAAGTACTCGACGGCCAGCATGACGACCAGTTCCCGCTGGTGGTGTGGCAGACCGGCAGCGGCACCCAGAGCAACATGAACGCCAACGAAGTGATCGCCGGGCGTGCCAACGAGCTGTCGGGCAAGACGCGCGGCGGCAAGAGCCCGGTGCATCCGAACGACCATGTGAACCGCTCCCAGAGTTCCAACGACTGCTTCCCCACCGCGATGAACATCGCGGCGGTGCAGGCGGTCAACCAGCGACTGTTGCCAGCGATCACGCACCTGTCCGGCGGGCTGGCGGAATTGTCGGCGCGGCATATGAAGCTGGTGAAGACCGGTCGCACCCACATGATGGATGCCACGCCGATCACCTTTGGCCAGGAACTCTCGGCGTTCATCGCCCAGCTCGATTACGCCGAACGCGCGATCCGCAGCGCCCTGCCCCAGGTGTGCGAGCTGGCCCAGGGCGGCACCGCCGTCGGCACCGGGCTCAATTCGCCCCACGGCTTTGGCGAGGCGATTGCCGCCGAGCTGGCAGCCTTGTCGGGTTTGCCGTTCGTGACCGCACCCAACAAATTCGCCGCCCTCTCCGGCCACGAACCGCTGGTGACGCTGCACGGCGCCCTGAAAACCCTGGCCGTGGCCCTGATGAAAATCGCCAACGACCTGCGCCTGCTCGGCTCCGGCCCGCGCGCCGGGCTGGCGGAAGTCAAACTGCCGGCCAACGAACCGGGCAGCTCGATCATGCCCGGCAAGGTCAACCCGACCCAGTGCGAAGCGCTGTCGATGCTCGCCTGCCAGGTCCTGGGCAACGACGTGACCATCGGCATTGCCGCCAGCCAGGGGCATTTGCAGTTGAACGTGTACAAACCGGTGATCATCCACAACCTGCTGGAATCGATCCGCTTGCTGGCCGACGGCTGCAACAACTTCCAGGAACACTGCATCACCGGCCTCGAGCCCGACGCCGAACAAATGGCCGCGCACCTGGAGCGCGGGCTGATGCTGGTGACCGCGCTCAACCCGCACATCGGCTACGACAAATCGGCGCAGATCGCCAAAAAGGCTTACGCCGAAGGCCTGACCCTGAGGGAAGCCGCACTGGCCCTGGGCTACCTCACCGACGAACAGTTCGACCAATGGGTACGCCCGGAAAACATGCTGGAGGCCGGACAATAAGCGCATAGCACGTGCTTTTGCTTTGCTCTTGCTCTTGCTCTGCTTTTGATCTTAGGCGCCCCGTTAAACCACGCTGGCCGAACGCAGGTTTGAATCCGTGGGTAACCCGGCAGGACGCCGGGTTAGCCGTCCTGGGCCAGGGATGGCCCATGACGGCGGCCCACGGATTCAAGCCTGCGTTCGGGCACACCGAGCCTAGGCGAGGTGCCGAGTGGTGGGGCAAGAGCCCTTTTGGTTACTTTTGGGGCTCTTTTCCAAAAGTGACCCGCTGTAAGAGCGGAACCCATAGCAGCCGTTACCAAAGAAACGGATATGTACTCAACCCAAAAAAATGGTCGGCCCAGAGGCCGCCATCGGGGGCAAGCCCCCTCCCACATTTGGAGCTAGGTGAGCCCAATTTCGAGCGAGGTGAGCCCATTGGATATCTACCCGCTGTAAGACCGCCAGCAAACCAGCTCCCACAGATGGAGCCATGCACACCCGAAGAACGCCCACACGGAGAACAATAAAAAATGATCTTCACCCAGGAACACCAGGCACTGCGCCGCACCGTCCGCGCCTTCGTCGACCGCGAGATCAACCCCCACGTCGACGAATGGGAAAAAGCCGGCCGCTTCCCCATCCACGATATCTTGCGCAAGGCCGGCGACCTCGGCCTGCTGGGCATCTCCAAACCCAAGCAATTCGGCGGCATGGGCCTGGACTACAGCTACTCCATCGTCGCCGCCGAAGAATTCGGCAGCATCCGCTGCGGCGGCATCCCCATGTCCATCGGCGTACAGACCGACATGTGTACCCCCGCCCTCGCCCGCTTCGGCTGCGACGCACTGCGCGAAGAATTCCTGCGCCCGGCCATCAGCGGCGCGCAAGTCGGTTGCATCGGCGTCTCGGAAGCCGGCGCCGGTTCCGATGTGGCCGGGCTGAAGACCCAGGCACGCAAGGACGGCGACGACTACGTGATCGACGGCAGCAAAATGTGGATCACCAACTCGCCGAGCGCCGACTTCATGTGCCTGCTGGCCAACACCTCCGACGACAAGCCGCACCTCAACAAGTCGCTGATCATGGTGCCGATGAACACACCGGGGATCAGCGTCAGCCCGCCCTTGGAAAAACTCGGCATGCACAGCTCCGAGACCGCCCAGGTGTTCTTCGACGGCGTGCGTGTGCCGCAACGCAACCGCATCGGCCATGAAGGTGCGGGGTTCATGATGCAGATGCTGCAATTCCAGGAAGAACGCCTGTTTGGCGCGGCCAATATGATCAAGAGCCTGGAGTCCTGCATCGACAGCACGATCGAATACTGCAAGGAGCGCCAGACCTTCGGCAAAGCGCTGATCGACAATCAGGTGATTCACTTTCGCCTGGCCGAACTGGCCACCGAAATCGAATGCCTGCGCGCCCTGGTCTACCAGGCCACCGAGCAGTACATCAAAGGCCAGGATGTGACGCGCCTGGCCTCCATGGCCAAGCTCAAGGCCGGGCGGCTGGGCCGCGAAGTCAGCGACAGTTGCCTGCAATACTGGGGCGGCATGGGCTTTATGTGGGACAACCCGGTGGCCCGCGCCTATCGCGATATGCGCCTGGTGTCGATTGGCGGCGGCGCCGACGAAATCATGCTGGGCATCATCTGCAAACTGATGGGCACCCTGCCGGGGAAAAAACCATGAACACCCTGCTGCTCGAACCCCATAACGGTGTGCTGCACATCACCCTCAACCGTCCGCAAAGCCGCAACGCGATGAGCCTGGAGATGGTCAATGAACTGCGCGCGGTGCTGGCGCAGTTGGACGATCAGGTGCGCGCGCTGGTGATCAGCGGCGCGGCCGGGCATTTCTGTGCCGGGGCGGACGTGAAAGACCTGCTCGGCGCCAGCGACAAGGCGCAATTGCAGGCGCTGAACCGCGCGTTCGGCACCTTGCTGCAGGAAGTTGAAGCCGCGCCCCAGGTGGTGATCGTGGTGCTGCAAGGCGCGGTGCTGGGCGGTGGCTTTGGTTTGGCGTGCGTCAGTGATATTGCGCTGGCCGATCACCAGGCGCAGTTCGGCTTGCCCGAGACCAGCCTGGGCTTGCTGCCGGCGCAGATCGCGCCGTTTGTGGTCAAGCGCATCGGTCTGACGCACGCGCGCCGGCTGGCGCTGACGGCGGCGCGGTTCGACGGGGTCGAGGCTGAGCGCTTGGGCGTGGTGCATTTTGTCGAGCGCGATCCGCAGGCATTGGCCGAACGCCTGGATGAAGTGCTGGGCCAGGTATTGCGTTGCGCGCCGGGGGCGAATGGGCGGACCAAGGCCTTGCTGCTGGCCAGCGCGGAGCAACCGCTGGGGCCGTTGCTGGATCAGGCCGCCGCGTGGTTCGCCGAGGCGGCGACGGGCGAAGAAGGGATCGAAGGCACCCAGGCCTTTGTGCAACAGCGCAAGCCACGGTGGGCCGAATGAACAAGATCCTGATCGCCAACCGCGGCGAAATCGCCTGCCGCATCCAGCGCACCGCCCAGGCCTTGGGCTACCGCACCGTAGCGGTCTACAGCGACGCCGACGCCCAGGCCGCGCACGTGCAGATGGCCGACGAAGCCGTGAATATCGGCCCGGCACCGGTGCAGCAGTCCTACCTGAATATCCCGGCGATTCTCAGCGCAGCTCAACGCACGGGTGCCGACGCGGTCCACCCCGGTTATGGCTTTCTCTCTGAAAACCCCGATTTCGCCCGCGCCTGCATAAACGCCGGGCTGACCTTCATCGGCCCCAGCGTCGAGGCCATCGAACTGATGGGCAGCAAGCGCCGGTCCAAACTCGCCATGCTCGAGGCCGGTGTCCCGTGCGTCGCCGGCTATCAAGGCAGCGCCCAGGACGACGCCACGTTGCAAATAGAAGCTGAACGCATCGGCTTCCCGCTGATGATCAAGGCCAGTGCCGGCGGCGGCGGCCGAGGTATGCGCCTGGTGCATCAGCGCGAACACCTGCAAGAGCAACTGCGCAGCGCCCGCTCCGAAGCCCTGAATGCGTTCGGCAGCGACGAACTGATCCTGGAACAGGCGCTGATCGAGCCGCGCCACGTCGAAATCCAGCTGTTCGGCGACAGCCACGGCAATCTGATCCACCTCGGCGAACGCGACTGCTCGGTCCAGCGCCGCCATCAGAAAATCATTGAAGAGGCGCCCTGCCCGGTGATGACCCCGGCCCTGCGCCAGGCCATGGGCGAGGCGGCGCTCAAGGCCGGGCGTGCGGTGAATTACGTCGGCGCCGGCACGGTGGAGTTCCTGCTCGACCGCGACGGCCGGTTCTACTTCCTGGAGATGAACACTCGCCTGCAAGTCGAACACCCGGTCACCGAACTGATCAGCGGCCTCGATCTGGTCGACTGGCAACTGCAAATTGCCGCAGGCCAACCGCTGCCGTTACAGCAAGCGCAGGTCAGCCTCAGCGGCCACGCCATGGAAGTGCGCCTGTACGCCGAAGACCCGGCCCAGGGCTTTCTGCCGCAAACCGGTGCGGTGCTGCGCTGGGAACCGGCCGCGGGCGTGCGGGTCGACCACGGCGTTCTCGAAGGTCAGCGCATCAGCCCGTTCTATGACCCGCTGCTCGGCAAGATCGTCGCCCATGGCGCCACCCGCGAGGAGGCGCGGCGCAAGCTGCTGCGCGCCGTGGAGGACACGGTGCTGCTGGGCGTGGCGAGCAACCAGCAGCTGTTGACCGACCTGCTCAAGCACCCGAAGTTTATCCACGGCGACTTCAGCACCGCGTTGATCGCCGAACACTTCAGCGAGATCCACCGCCCCCGCGCATCCGCCGAACAGTTGGCCCTGGCCGCCGCGCTGTTTTATCAACACAGCGCTCAGGCCCATGCCCCGGCCTTATCAGGGTGGCGCAACGGCGCTGACGTGCCGTGGAGCTATCAGTTGGCCGTCGACGATGCGGTCCAGGACATCACGGTCAGCGTCCTCGCCGACCATCACCTGCAGGCCAACGGCATCGACATCCGCCACCTCAGCAGCGACGGCCGCTGGGCCACCGCAGTGATCAACGGCATCCGCCGCCGCAGTGCCTACCACCTCGACGGTGCCCAACTGTGGCTACCGGGCGTGAGCGTGACCAACCGCACCCACCACGTCGCCAACCGCCAGCCCCCGGCCGGCGGCGGCAGGGTCGAGGCGCCGATGGACGGCGCCATCGTCGATGTGCGCGTGCGCGCCGGTGAACGCGTCACCCAGGGGCAACTGCTGCTGGTGCTCGAAGCGATGAAAATGGAGCATCCGCTGAAGGCCGGCATCGACGGTGTGGTCAAGGCCGTGCAGGTCATGGCCGGCGATCAGGTGCGCAATCGCCAGGTGTTGCTGGAGATCGAATAAAGCCTGGGCGGAACTACGCGGCCGGGCTACGCTCTATCCCCATCAGGACGGGAAGAGTACGGGAATCTGCACGATGCCTCATTGGCTGATTATTGACCTTGAAGCCACAACGGATGACGGCGGCTGGCCCGTGACGGAGATGGAAGTCATCGAGATCGGCGCAAGCCTGGTCAACCGCCAGGGCCGCGAGTTGGATCATTTCCAGCGTTTTGTGCGACCGCAGCGGCGTCCATTGCTGACGCCCTTCTGCCGCAAGCTGACCCATATCAGCCAGGCGAACATGGACAGCGCCGCGCCCTTCGGCGATGTGTGGGCGCTGTTCGAGCGCTGGCTGGGCCAGCATCAGGCACACCTGGAAGGTTGGGCCAGCTGGGGCGACTACGATCGCCAGCAGCTCGAGCTGGAGTGGCAGCGCCATGGCCTGAGCAGCGCGCTGGCCCAAACGCCCCATATCAACCTCAAGCAACGCTTCGCCAAGGCCCGGCGCCTGGACAAGCCAACGGGGCTCAATAGCGCCCTGCAATTGGCGGGAATGCAGTTCAATGGCCAGCAACACCGGGCGCTGGAAGATGCGCGCAACACCGCACGCCTGTTACCGCTGATTTTGCCGGTCTAGGCAGCTCCCTTGCCCTTGGGCATACTGGCCGACCTTTCCAGACCCTTTTTCCGAGGATTCGCCCATGTTTAAAGTCAACGAGTACTTCGACGGCACCGTCAAGTCGATCGCTTTCGGCACCGCAGAAGGTCCGGCGACCATCGGCGTCATGGCCCCGGGTGAATACGAATTCGGCACCGCCCAGCGTGAAATCATGCACGTGGTATCCGGCGCCCTGACCGTCAAGCTGCCCGACAGCAGCACCTGGGAAACCTTCGCCGCCGGCAGCCTGTTCCACGTTCCGGCCAACAGCAAGTTCCAGCTGAAGGTCGCCGTGGACACCGCTTACCTGTGCGAATACCGCGGCTAAGCAATTCCCGCGCGAAAAAAATGCCCGTCTCGCAGGAGACGGGCATTTTTTTTGGGGACGCATTATTCGAGGACAGTCACCGGCATGCCCACTTCCAGGCGGCCCACGCCATCGTTGACCAGGTTCTGGCCGAACATCGCGCCGTCTTCGGTCTTGCGATAGGCCTCCAGCGTCACGAAGGGTTCGCGGTCGGCACTGCGCTCGCCGGTCTGCGGGTCGATGGTGGTCAGAATGCAGCGTGAGCACGGCTTGACCACGCGAAACTCGACATCGCCGATGCGCAGGCGTTTCCAGCCGTCTTCGGCGAACGCATCGCCACCGTCGATCACCAGGTTGGGGCGAAAGCGCAGCATTTCCATGGGCCGACCGACGTGCCGGGACAGGTCGTCCAGGGAGGCCTGGCCGATCAGCAGCAACGGGTAACCGTCGGCGAACGCGACCTGATCATCGTCCTTGCCATAACCGGCTTGTGTGGTGCGCGCGCGCTCCAGCGGGATGTGGACCAGCCGCGTTGGCTTGCCGATAAAGTCGCTGACCCAGGCGGCGGCGGCATCGCCCGCATCCGGCACGCGCAAGGTGTCGCGCCAGATGGTCACACCGCGCAGTTCAGCCTCGCTGCCGGGCAACGCCACGTCCAGCGCTGCGTAGCCAGGCGAACTGAGGGTCAGGCCACCGCTGCGGTTCCACAGCGCAGACAGCTGGCTCATCGTCGCCACGGCGCGCTGCGTCAAGAAACGCCCGCTGGCTTCGTCCACCAGCATCCAGCGTCGATCGCCATCCAACCCGAGCTTGTCCAGGCCGATCTGCTGCAACGTTTCGGCCTTGCCGGATTTCAAAGGGTAACGGTACAGCGCGCTGAGACGGAGCATGAGCCTGCATTCCTGAGGGGCAAAACCGTCACCCTAAGGTCAAGCCGACGCTTCGTCCAGCATCAGTCGCTGACGCACCACATCCACCAGCTTGTCCGGCTGGAATTTGGACAGGAAGTTATCGCACCCGACCTTCTTCACCATCGACTCGTTGAAACTGCCCGACAGCGAGGTGTGCAGCACCACGTACAGCTCACGCAGGCGTGGGTCATTGCGGATCTCGGTGGTCAGGCGGTAGCCGTCCATCTCAGGCATTTCGGCGTCGGTGAAGATCATCAGCAATTTGTCGGTCATCACCTGGCCGCTGTCGGCCCAGGCCTTGAGCATGTTCAGCGCCTTGAGGCCGTCACTGGCGATGTGCATCTTCACGCCCAACTGGCCCAGGGTGTCGCGCAACTGCGACAGCGCGACATTGGAGTCGTCCACCAGCAGCACTTCACGGCCACGGGCGCGCTCCAGTATCGGGTCATCGAGTTTATCGCGGGAGACCTTGGCGTTGTATGGCACGATCTCGGCGAGGACTTTTTCCACATCGATGATTTCCACCAACTGGTCATCGACCTTGCTGATGGCCGTGAGGTAGTGCTGGCGCCCGGCGCTGGTCGGCGGCGGCAGGATGGCTTCCCAGTTCATGTTGACGATGCGATCGACGCCGCCCACCAGGAACGCCTGCACCGAGCGGTTGTACTCGGTGACGATGATGGTGCTGTTGGGCCCCGGCACCAGCGGGCGCATGCCGATGGCCTGGGACAGGTCGATCACCGGCAGGGTCTGGCCGCGCAGGTTGACCACGCCGCACACAAACGGGTGGCGCTGAGGCATCAGGGTCAGCTTGGGCAGTTGCAAGACCTCCTGCACCTTGAACACGTTGATCGCGAACAGCTGCCGCCCGGCCAGGCGAAACATGAGAATCTCCAGGCGATTCTCACCCACCAATTGCGTGCGTTGATCTACCGTGTCGAGAATGCCGGCCATTAAAAAGCTCCTGATATGCGCGCAAGTCGCGCTAAGGGATTATGCAGTTCACTAGGCTTGTTATCGGCGGCAAGCGCCAGACCTTGACCCCTGTAAAATGCCACGTAAATCCATTGATGTCACACTGACATCATGCTTTACTTCGCTGGCCTCTTAATTCGGCAGAATAGCGACATTGCGCGACACTCACATCGACGCAAGGTTCCGCTATATAAGGGATTCCCCTAGGCACAATCAGGCCCAACCTGATATTCGCGATATCTAATTGCCATTAATGTGACGCCATTCTCATTGCATGAATGGAGTCAGGCTTTTGTTTGCCATCGCAAGCCCACGGCCCACGGGTCTTCAAGACACTCACCTGTCGGCAATCGAAGTTGCGCAATCGGCCCCGATGACGAGGGCAGTGTGCGCCTCGCATGATCATTCAAATAAACGTCCTACTAAAGTCTCAGAAGCGCCCTACAGATTTCAGTCATCTTTCAGCGGTAGTTTTACGCTATTCACGCAGTGCGACATCTCATCACCCGACCTTATGTTGCGGAGACTTGCATGATGAATAGCGCGAACGAGTGGCAAGCTGCACTTCCCGAATTCTTGCTCGAGGCCGAAAAGCTGCTGAACAAGTCGGAGGAGTGCCTGAGCCATCTGCATTTGATTCGTAACGACAGCGATGCCATCGAATGCATGAACTTCAGCCTCGCGACGCTCGCCGAAAAGGCCGACGATCTGGCGCTGCGGGCGATCAGCGAGTTTTCGCGGCATATCCAGTACCTGATTGCCAACGCGGCGAACCCGCTGCAACTGCACGATCAGGCCCTCGATGCCTTGCACAATTGTCTGACATTACTGGCGTGGCAACTGGAGCTGATCGACACCCGCACCGGTGAACTGAGTTTGGACGAAAGTGAACAAACTTCACTGATTGCGACGGTCACTCTCCAGATCCCGCAAAAGGACTTCGCCAACAAGCCTCAGCAGCGTCTGCACCATGTTTCATGAAAGACTGCGCCGTTAACCGCTAAGGTGTCGCTTTCATCCAGCGTCTTGCCCAAAAACGACAAGAATAACTAATGTGTCCTGCAATAAGTGGCGACAACCAAGTTGCCCGCGCTATAAAGCCAACCCATACAAAACAACCGCCAACATATAACTATTCTTAATAGGCATGCCCCCACTCCGTGCAAATGACGCCTGGCGACCAACGGTAAGCAAAGTGTTACCATGCCGCCCTCGAAGTGACCTAACGTCATGATGCATAAAACGTGAAAAGCATCCGCTATGTACGCCAGCCTCAAGTCACTCCTCGTCAAATCCGCTTCCCGCAGCAATGCCCGTCGACTGGTTCTCGTGTTGTGCCTGTGCTCACTGCTGCTGGGGCTGTGGGCCTACGCTCACTCCGCGCCCTTGCCATTGATGGTGTTGCTGATCAACGTGGCCACCCTGGTGCTGATGGGCCTGCGCCAGTGGAGCTCACGTAAATCGATCAAGTTCCAGCCCCAGGAACTGGCCGATCGCCTGTTGCAAGTCCAGGAAAACGAGCGGCACCGCCTCAGCCGTGAGCTGCACGACGATATCGGCCAATTGCTCACCGCCGCCAAGCTGCAAAGCGAATGGCTCAAGCGCCGCCTGCCGGAAGACCTGCAGGGCCAATGCACAGTGCTGTGCAACACCCTGAACGAGACCTTGGCCAAGGTGCGCGACGTGTCCGCCATTCTCAACCCGCGTCAGTTGGCCAGCCTGGGCCTGGAAGCCAGCCTGCGCGCGCACCTGCTCAAGACCCTGGGAAACACCTCGATTCATTGGAGCCTGGAATGCCAGCAACGGCTGACCGGCATTCCCGAAGAAATGGCCGTGGCCGCTTTTCGCATCACCCAGGAAGCGGTGACCAACATGCTGCGCCATGCCCAGGCGCAAAACCTGCTGGTTCGCCTGCAACGCCTGCCCCAGGGCCTGTCGCTGTTTATCAGTGATGACGGCCAGGGCTTTTCGCCCGCCAGCAACCCAGGCCTGGAAGGCCAACGGGGCATGGCGGGCATGTCCGAGCGGATTGATCAACTGGGAGGCACCTTGTCCGTCAGCAGCCAGCCAGGCAAAGGCACCCGGATCGACGCGCTTTTCCCCTGGGCGCCGCGCGCCCTCGAACGGGCCAGTCCCCTGAAGGTTCTCGAGTGACCCGCACTTTACTCCTGGTGGATGACCACGCACTGATCAGGGCCGGCGTCCGCGCGCTGGTCCTGGACATTCCCGGCTACACGGTGATTGGCGAAGCCAGCGATGGCGCGCAGGTGCTGGAAACATTCAGCGCCCTGCTGCCGGATATCGTGCTGCTGGACCTGTCGATGAAACACACCGGCGGCCTGGATGCGTTGCACCAGCTCAAGACGGCCTACCCCAAAAGCAAGGTGCTGATCCTGTCGATGCACACCGACCCGGAGCTGATCATGCGAGCCCTGGAGGCCGGCGCCCATGGCTACCTGCTCAAGGACACCAGCGCCAACGAACTGGAGCAGGCACTGCTGGCGCTGAGCAATGACGAGCGCTACCTGAGCCCGGCGATTGCCCACACCGTGATCAGCCAGGCGCTGGTACGCAACCAGGCCCCGTCCCCCCCGGTCGTCCACAACCACAACCTCACCGCTCGCCAGTTGGAAATCCTGCGCCTGGTCGTGCGTGGCAAATCCACCCGGGAAATCGCCCACGGCCTCGGGTTGAGCATCAAGACCGTGGAAGCCCATCGCTCGCAAATCATGAAGCGCCTGCAGATTTTCGATGTGGCGGGCCTGGTGTTATTTGCCGTGCGCGAGCAGATCATCAGCCTGGACGACTAAGGGCGAACCCGGCGGCAGGTGGACGCGCAGGGCCTTGGGCACGACCTCGAAATGCAGGTCATCGCCTTGCAGCGGTTCGCCATCCAGGTTGATATACAAACCTTGCGCGACCTTGATCTTGACCCACGGCAGGCGCGCGCGGACAAACATGGTGTCCAGGCCCCAGCCATTGTTCATCAGTTCACGCAGGGTGCCGACCACTTCCTGGGGGGCCGGCAAAATGCTGATGTCCAGCAGCCCATCGTCCGCCAGTGCGTCGGGACACAGCGCATGCCCACCGCCCGCCTGGCGGCCATTGCCGATGCCCAGCGCGAGCAGCTCGCCTTTCCAATGGAAATCCGGGCCTTCCAGCTCGCCATACGCGGCCTTCAACTCACTGAAGCGCGACAAGCCGGTGAACAGATAGGCCGCGCCGCCCAGCACTTTCTTCAGTTCTTCGGAGGTATTGGCGGTGACCTGGCTGCCGAAGCCGCCGGTGGCCATGTTGAGGAATACTTGCCCGCCGACGCGGCCGAGGTCGATCGCCCTGGCCGGCACATCCAGCAACGCCAGGGCCTGGTCGGGCTGCAGCGGCACACCGGCGGCGCGGGCAAAATCATTGGCGGTGCCCAACGGCATCAGCACCAGGCTCGCGTCGGTCCCGGCCTGGGCCATCGCCTCGGCCACATCGCGCAAGGTGCCGTCACCGCCGCCGGCAATGATGTGCGTGTACCCGCCGTCCAGGGCCTCGTTGACCAGCCGCTGCGCGTCGCCGCCCTCCCACGTCACCCGCACCGCCAGCTCCCAGCCCTGCTCACGCCGAGCCAGCACCGCAGCGCGCACGTCCTCGTTGAGGGCTTGCTTGCCGTGGAGGATCAACAGGGCTTTGTGGGTGGTCATGGGGGGAGCTCTCCTGGGGTCAAAGGTGCTTGAAGGATGTTGACCCTTGAGGAGATAAAAAAAGCCATCGGGTTTGCAATTTAATTGGCCAGGGGCGAGGCCAGGCCGCTTTCCTGTAAGCGCGGGCAAGCCAGCGCCTACAGTTGGATCGCTAGATACCCATCAGCGCGCAATCAGCTTTTGTGCAACTTACTCATCAACTGCGCCTCAGCCTGGGTCAAGCCGCACGACTGCGTCAGCTCATCCACGGTCGCGCCCATGCCGACCAGCTTCGCCGCCTGGGCAAAAGACAGGCTGGACGGATCGCGCTGTTCAATCTGCGCCAGCTTGTCCGGCAACGGCCCGAGGATCGCGCGCAGTTCATGCACCTCATCTCCGACCCGCACCGCACTCTGCTGGAAGTGATCGACGCGCTTGGCCAACTCGACCACGCGCCGGTCACGCACGGCATCGCGTTCGGCCTGTTGCACCGCCCACTCGCGTTGCTGGCGCACATAGCGCAGCAAAAACGCCAACGTCCCGGCCCACAACAGGGCCAGGACGATCACCGCTGCTTCAAGGAACAATCAGATGTTCTCCAGATCCGACCATTCTTCTTCGCTCATCATTTTGTCCAGCTCGACCAGAATCAGCAGTTCGCCGTTCTTGTTGCAGACGCCCTGGATGAACTTGGCCGACTCTTCGTTACCCACGTTCGGCGCGGTTTCCACTTCCGATTGGCGCAGGTAAACCACTTCGGCCACGCTGTCGACCATGATCCCGACCACTTGCTTGTCGGCCTCGATGATGACGATGCGGGTGTTGTCGTTGACTTCGGTCGGTATCAGACCGAAACGCTGGCGGGTGTCGATCACCGTCACCACGTTGCCGCGCAGGTTGATGATGCCCAGCACGTAGCTTGGCGCACCCGGAACCGGAGCGATTTCGGTGTAGCGCAGCACTTCCTGCACGCGCATGACGTTGATGCCGTAGGACTCGTTGTCCAGTTTGAAGGTAACCCATTGCAGGATCGGATCATCCAAACCTTGTGCGGACGCTGACTTATTCATACCCCTGACCCCTTCAAATGCCGTTGGACACGGCGTGTGTGCTTCTTTGGCCGCACAACCGTGCGGCCGATCTTGTTCAATTAACTGCGTTGCTGGCCCGGCATCGACTTGACCGCACCGCTGGCGATCAACTCGGCCAGTTCGGCGACGTCGAGCAACGCGCACATGTGTTCGATCACGGTGCCCGCCAACCAAGGGCGCTGGCCCCGTTGGCTGCGCCATTTGATTTCATTCGGGTCCAGGCGCAACGAGCGGCTGACTTGATGCACGGCCAGCCCCCACTCGTAGCCTTGCACCGAAATCACGTATTGCAAGCCCTGGCGGAAATCATCGCGGTAGCGGTCGGGCATCACCCAGCGCGCGGTGTCCAGCACCTTGAGGTTGCCGGCCTGGCTGGGCAGGATGCCGAGGAACCACTCCGGTTGCCCGAACAGCGGTGTCAGCTCCTGGCCTTCCAGGGAATAGATCGAGCCCAGGCACACCAGCGGCACCGCCAGGGTCAACCCGGCGACGTCGAACAGCAGGCATTCGAACGGCTCGGCGGCCCACGCCGGGCGGCCGTCGCCGGTGACCGGCGGCGGCGTGATGCTCGGCGGCAGGTGGACTTCAACCACCGGCTCGACCACCACGGGTGCGACCGGCACAGGCGCAACCACTACAGGCGCAACCACGACCGGTGGACTCGGCACCATCACCTGCGCATCACGCGCCTGTTCTTCCAGCACCGCCAACTGGAACTCATCCAGTGTGCTTTGTGCGTCTACGGCGGGTTCGAGGACCAGCAGCGGTTCCGGCAGTTCTTCCTCGGTCGCGTCCTGCAGCAAGGCATCCAGGTAGGATTCCAGTGCCAGTTGCGGCCGCGTCTTGACCTTGAGTTCGACAGGACGGTTCATCACGCCACCTGCGCCACAAGCTGTTGCGACAGCAGGTGCTTGAGCAGCGCGCGGTACGCCAGCACGCCGCGACTTTTACCGTCGAACTGCGAAGGGGTCAGGCCGGCGCGGCTGGCGTCGCGCAGGCGCGTGTCCACCGGGATATAGCCTTGCCAGATGGTGTCCGGGTAGGCATCGCGCAGTACGCGCAAGGTGCCGAGGGACGCTTGGGTGCGGCGGTCGAACAACGTCGGCACGATGCTGAACGGCAGCGCCTGTTTGCGTGAGCGGTTGATCATCGCCAGGGTGCTGACCATGCGTTCCAGGCCCTTGACCGCGAGGTGCTCGGTCTGCACCGGGATCACCAACTGCTGGCTGGCCGCCAGGGCGTTGACCATCAGCACGCCGAGCAACGGCGGGCTGTCGATGATCGCGTAGTCGAAGTCCTGCCACAGTTGCGCCAGGGTCTTGGCGATCACCAGGCCCAGGCCGCTCTGCCCCGGCGACTGGCGCTCAAGGGTGGCCAGGGCGGTGCTCGACGGCAGCAGGGAAATGCTTTCATTGCTGGTGGGCAGCAGCAGTTGCCCGGGCAGATCGCTCGGCACGCTGCCCTTGTGCAGGAACAGGTCGTAGCAGCTGTGCTCCAGCGCGTCCGGGTCGTAGCCGAAATAGCTGGTCATCGAGCCGTGGGGGTCCAGGTCGACCACGACCACGCGCTTGCCCGCCTCGGCCAGCAAGCCGGCTAAGGCGATGGAGGTGGTGGTCTTGCCGACTCCACCTTTTTGATTGGCAACTGCCCAGACTCTCATTCGGTTGATTCCTCCCGGCGGGCACAGGCGCGACCGAGACAGTGCATAGGTTATTGAGCCGGTGACGGAGAATTGACGGAGCTTTGCCGTACCGGCGGCTTTGCAAGGGCCGGTGCAGTTTGTGTGCCAGCCCGCTTCAATGCCGCGTCCGGGGTTGCATTTGCCGTGCCGGTGCCGGTCAGGCTGCGGCGCACATCCAGGTTGCGCGAGACCACCAGCACCACCCGGCGGTTGCGGGCGCGGCCTTCCGCCGTGGCGTTATTGGCCACCGGCTGGAACTCGCCGTAGCCGACCGACGCCAGGCGACCGGGGTTCACGCCCTGCATCGCGAGCATCCGCACGATGCTGGCCGCCCGGGCCGACGACAGCTCCCAGTTGGTCGGGTACTGCGCGGTACTGATGGGGATATTGTCGGTAAAGCCTTCGACGTGGATCGGGTTTTCAAACGGCTTGAGGATCGCCGCCACCTTGTCGATGATGGTGAACGCCTGGTCGCTGGGCATGGCATCGGCGCTGGCGAACAGCAGGCTCGAATTGAGCTCGATCTCCACCCACAACTCATTGCCGCGCACGGTCATCTGGTTGGAGCTGATCAGGTCGCCGAACGCGGCACTGATATCGTCGGCGATGCTTTTCAGCGGGTCGCCGGTGCCGCCCATGCCGGCGGAGGTCTCATCGCTGTCGTTGACCAGCGGCTTGGCCGGGGTCACGGTCTTGGGCCGCTCTTCGCCGATCGGGATCGGCTTGAGCGAACGATCGGCGTCGTTGAACACGCCGATCAGCGCTTGGGAAATGACTTTGTACTTGCCTTCGTTGATCGACGAGATGGAGTACATCACCACGAAAAACGCGAACAGCAAGGTGATGAAGTCCGCGTAGGACACCAGCCAGCGTTCATGGTTGACGTGTTCTTCAGGCTCGCGACGGCGACGGCTCACAGACGATTACCTCCGCAAAACGAATCACCTGCAGGAGCGGGCTTGCTCGCGAAAAATCCGAGAGCAACGCGTTCATCCAGGATGCCCGCGTCATCGTTGACGATTTTCGCGAACAAGCTCGCTCCTACACGTTTCATGTACATCAATCCATGAAGCCCTGGAGCTTCAATTCGATGGAGCGCGGGTTCTCGCCCTCGGCAATCGACAGGATGCCTTCGAGCAACATTTCACGGTAACGCGACTGGCGCAGGGCAATCGACTTGAGCTTGCTGGCCACCGGCAACAGCACCAGGTTGGCACTCGCCACACCGTAGATGGTGGCGACAAACGCCACGGCAATGCCGCTGCCCAGTTGCGACGGATCGGCGAGGTTGCCCATCACGTGGATCAGGCCCATCACCGCGCCGATGATGCCGATGGTCGGCGCGTAGCCGCCCATGCTTTCAAAGACTTTGGCGGCGTTGATATCGCGGCTTTCCTGGGTGTAGAAATCCACTTCCAGGATGCTGCGGATCGCCTCCGGCTCGGCGCCGTCCACCAGCAATTGCAGGCCTTTGCGCGCGTAGCTGTCGGGCTCGGCATCGGCCACGCCTTCCAGGCCCAGCAGGCCTTCCTTGCGTGCGGTGAGGCTCCAGTTGACCACGCGGTCGATGCCGCCGGCCAGGTCGACGCGCGGCGGGAAAATAATCCAGATCAGGATCTGCATGGCACGCTTGAACGAACTCAAGGGCGACTGCAGCAATGCCGCGCCGACGGTGCCACCGATCACGATCAGCGCCGCCGGGCCGTTGGCCAGGGCGCCGAGGTGCCCGCCTTCGAGGTAGTTGCCGCCGATGATCGCGACAAACGCCATGGTGATACCGATCAGACTCAGTACATCCATCAGAGGCAGGCCTCCACCAAATGCCTGCCGATATCGTCCAGGCTGTAGATCGCGTCGGCCAACTCAGCCTTGACGATGGCCATCGGCATGCCATAAATCACGCAACTGGCTTCGTCCTGGGCCCAGATCGCACTGCCGCCCTGCTTGAGCAGGCGCGCGCCTTCGCGACCGTCGGCGCCCATGCCGGTGAGCACCACCGCCAGAACTTTGTCGCCGTAGGACTTGGCTGCCGAACCGAAGGTGATATCCACGCAGGGCTTGTAGTTGAGGCGCTCATCGCCCGGCAGGATTTTGATCGCGCCACGGCCATCGACCATCATCTGCTTGCCCCCAGGCGCCAGCAGCGCCAGGCCAGGACGCAGGATGTCGCCATCCTCGGCTTCCTTGACGCTGATGCGGCACAGCTTGTCCAGGCGCTCGGCGAAGGCCTTGGTGAACGCGGCGGGCATGTGCTGGATCAGCACGATCGGCGCCGGGAAGTTGGCCGGCAGTTGGGTCAAAACCCGCTGCAGGGCAACCGGGCCGCCGGTCGAAGTACCAATGGCAACCAGCTTGTAGGCCTTGCGTTTCGGCGCCGGCGAATGGGCGCTTGGCGCAGGTGCCCGCGCGGGGGCCGCGGCAGGCCGGGCAACCGCTGCCGGCGCCGGGCGGCCGAACGCCGTGCTGGTGGGCGCCGCCGGAGCCGCGACCGGCGCAGGCGCCGGGGCGCTGAACAGGCTGCGACGGTTGCTGCGCGAAATGCTGTGGACCTTCTCGCACAGCATCTGCTTGACCTTCTCGGGGTTGCGCGAGATGTCTTCGAAATTCTTCGGCAGGAAGTCCACCGCACCGGCGTCCAGCGCATCCAGGGTGACCCGGGCGCCTTCGTGGGTCAGCGAGGAGAACATCAATACCGGGGTCGGACAGCGCTGCATGATGTGTCGGACTGCGGTGATGCCATCCATCATCGGCATCTCGTAGTCCATGGTGATCACGTCCGGCTTCAACGCAATGGCTTGATCAATCGCCTCTTTACCGTTGGTGGCCGTGCCGACCACCTGGATCGTTGGATCGGCGGAAAGAATTTCCGAGACGCGGCGGCGGAAGAAACCCGAATCGTCCACCACCAGGACCTTGACTACCATAAACACTCCGTTAGGCGGGGCAGGCAATACCGCCCTGCCCCACCAGAATCAAATACGCCGTGCGGCGTAACGCTTGAGCATGCTCGGAACATCGAGAATCAATGCGATACGACCGTCACCGGTGATGGTCGCACCCGACATGCCCGGGGTTCCCTGCAGCATTTTGCCCAAAGGCTTGATGACCACTTCTTCCTGGCCGACCAGTTGATCGACGACAAAGCCGATGCGCTGGGTGCCCACGGAGAGAATCACCACATGGCCTTCGCGCTGCTCTTCATGGGCGGCCGAGGCGACCAGCCAGCGCTTGAGGTAGAACAGTGGCAACGCTTTGTCGCGCACGATCACCACTTCCTGGCCGTCCACCACGTTGGTGCGCGACAGGTCGAGGTGGAAGATCTCGTTGACGTTGACCAGCGGGAAGGCGAAGGCCTGGTTGCCCAGCATCACCATCAGGGTCGGCATGATCGCCAGGGTCAACGGCACCTTGATGACGATCTTCGAGCCCAGGCCCTTGGTCGAGTAGATATTGATCGAACCGTTGAGCTGGCTGATCTTGGTTTTCACCACGTCCATGCCCACGCCACGGCCCGACACGTCGGAAATCTCGGTCTTGGTCGAGAAGCCCGGCGCGAAAATCAGGTTGTAGCACTCGGTCTCGGTCAAGCGGTCGGCGGCATCCTTGTCCATCACGCCACGCTTGACGGCGATACCGCGCAGGATCGCCGGGTCCATGCCTTTGCCGTCATCGGTGATCGACAGCAGGATATGGTCACCCTCTTGTTCCGCCGCCAGAATCACCTTGCCGTTACGGGACTTGCCCGCGGCTTCGCGTTCTTCCGGGGTTTCCACGCCGTGGTCGACGGCGTTGCGCACCAAGTGGACCAGCGGGTCGGCCAGGGCCTCGACAAGGTTTTTGTCGAGGTCGGTTTCTTCACCCACCAGTTCCAGGTTGATTTCTTTCTTGAGCTGGCGAGCCAGGTCACGAACCAGGCGCGGGAAGCGACCGAAGACTTTCTTGATCGGCTGCATCCGCGTCTTCATCACCGCGGTCTGCAGGTCGGCAGTGACCACGTCGAGGTTCGACACGGCCTTCTGCATTGCTTCGTCGCCACTGTTCAGGCCCAGGCGCACCAGGCGGTTACGCACCAGCACCAGTTCGCCGACCATGTTCATGATGTCGTCCAGGCGCGCGGTATCCACACGCACCGTGGTTTCGGCTTCGCTGGCAGGCTTGTCGGCCGCGGCGGCGGCCGGGGCACGCGCGGCAGCGGCAGGAGCGGCGGCAGGAGCGGCGGCAGCCGGGGCCGGGGCCGGCTTGGCGGCAGCAGGTGCCGCGGCTTTGGCCGGTGCCGGTTTGGCCGCCACTGGGGCTGCCGTCGCCGCAGCGCCAGCGGCCACTTCGGCGAACTTGCCCTTGCCGTGCAATTCGTCGAGCAGGGCTTCGAATTCGTGATCGGAAATCAGCCCGTCGCCGGCAGGTGCGGCAGCGGCCGCAGCCGGTGCGGCAGCAGTTGCAGCGACTTCCGGCAAGGCATCGGCAGCAAAGGAGCCCTTGCCATGCAACTGGTCGAGCAACGCTTCGAATTCGTCGTCGGTAATGTCGGTGCCAGCGGCGGCGGTGGCTGCCGGAACTTGCGAGGCACTCGCAGGTGCTTGCGCCTCAGCCGCAGGTGCAACGGCGTCGGCAGCGAACTGGCCCTTGCCGTGCAACTGATCGAGCAGGGATTCGAATTCTGCGTCGGTAATGTCTTCGCCGGTCGGCGCGGCGGGCGCGGCGGGCGCGGCAACTGCAGCGACCGCTTGCGGCGCTTCGGCTTCGGCCTTGACCGCATTGAGGGAGTCGAGCAGTTGCTCGAACTCGCTGTCGGTGACATCCGCTTCGGCTTCGACCACAGGCTCCGGAGCCGCTTCCACCACCGGCGCGGCCGCGGTGTCGGCAGGTTCTGCCAGACGCGCCAGGGCGGCCAGCAGTTCCGGGGTGGCTGCGGTGATCGGGGCACGTTCGCGAACTTCGCTGAACATGCCGTTGACCGCATCCAGCGCTTCGAGAATCACGTCCATCAGCTCCGAATCAACGTGACGCTCACCCTTGCGCAGGATGTCGAACACGTTCTCGGCGATGTGGCAGCACTCCACCAGCTCATGGAGCTGGAGGAAGCCGGCGCCCCCTTTTACAGTGTGAAAACCGCGAAAAATTGCATTGAGCAGGTTCGCATCATCCGGTCGGCTTTCCAGCTCGACCAGTTGTTCGGACAGTTGCTCTAAAATTTCGCCGGCCTCTACAAGGAAATCCTGAAGGATTTCTTCATCGGCGCCGAAGCTCATGGGTGTGCTCCTTAGAAGCCTAAACTGGATAACAGGTCATCTACGTCATCCTGACCTGACATAACGTCTTCACGTTTATCGGCATGAATCTGCGGACCTTCACCCTTGGCGAGATGTTTTTGTGGATCTTTTTCCGAGAGGATCGCTTCGCGGTCATGTTCGATGCCGGCGAAACGATCGACTTGGCCTGCCATAAGCACCAATTTGAGCAAGTTGCTTTCCACTTCGGTGACCAATTGGGTCACGCGCTTGATCACCTGACCGGTGAGGTCCTGGTAATCCTGGGCGAGCAGAATGTCATTGAGGTTGCTGGACACCGTGTGGTTGTCCTGTTCGCTGCGCGACAGGAAACCCTCGACCCGACGGGCCAACTCACGAAATTCCTCAGCCCCCACTTCCCGACGCATGAAGCGGCCCCAGTCAACGCTGAGCGCCTGAGCTTCGTTGGCCATGCCGTTGACCAGGGGCGTGGCGTTTTCCACCAGGTCCATGGTGCGGTTGGCCGCCGCTTCAGTCAGCCTGACCACATAGGACAGGCGTTCAGTGGCATCGGTGATTTGCGAAATTTCTTCAGCCTGGGGCATGTGCGGGTCAATCTGAAAATTGACGATCGCACTGTGCAGCTCGCGCGTGAGCTTGCCCACTTCCTGATACAGGCCGCGGTCACGGGTCTGGTTAAGCTCATGGATTAACTGCACCGCGTCGCCGAACTGGCCTTTTTCAAGGCTCTCGACCAGTTGGTGAGCATGCTTTTTCAGGGTCGACTCAAAGTCCCCCTGTGACGTTTCTTTATGCTCCATAGCTCCCCCGCGATGGCATTAGCCGTGGATGCGTTCGAAGATTTTTTCGATCTTCTCTTTCAAGGCCAATGCAGTGAATGGCTTGACCACGTAGCCGTTGACCCCTGCCTGGGCGGCTTCGATGATCTGCTCACGCTTGGCTTCGGCGGTCACCATCAACACGGGAAGGCTGCGCAGTTTTTCATCGGCGCGCACATGGCGCAGCAAGTCGATACCGGTCATGCCGGGCATGTTCCAGTCGGTTACCAGAAAGTCGATGCTCCCGCTGTTGAGGATCGGAATCGCCGTAAGGCCGTCATCCGCCTCGACCGTGTTGGTGAACCCCAGGTCACGCAACAGGTTTTTTATGATCCGCCGCATCGTTGAGAAGTCATCAACGATGAGGATTTTCATGTTCTTGTCCAATTCGACCTCCAAGCAGTCTTAAAACGCGTCCAGCACCTGGACGCGCCATTTCAATCAACAGGCGTTACACAAAAAGGACTGCCCAGGGCACCACGAAACTCACCCGCGAAAACCAAGGGCCTCGCGGTAGTGTCTGCAGTGTCCCCACACTGCCTGTCAGCGCGCGCGCCACTCTCCCAGGCGTCCCCGCAAGCGGGCTGCGCACTGGCTGTGCAGCTGGCTGACACGCGATTCGCTGACCCCCAGGACCTCACCGATTTCCTTGAGGTTCAGCTCTTCGTCGTAGTACAGCGCCAACACCAGTCGCTCACGCTCCGGCAGATTGGCAATCGCGTCCGCCAGCGCCCCCTGAAAGCGTTCATCTTCCAGGTCGCGCGACGGTTCGAGATGAGCACTCGCGCCGTCCTCGTGCAGCCCTTCGTGTTCGCCGTCCTGCAACAGGTCGTCGAAACTGAACAGGCGGCTGCCCAAGGTATCGTTCAAAATCCCGTAATAATCGTCGAGACTCAATTGGAGTTCGGCCGCAACTTCGTGATCTTTAGCGTCGCGACCGGTTTTTGCTTCAATTGCACGAATTGCGTCACTGACCATGCGCGTATTGCGGTGTACCGAACGCGGCGCCCAATCCCCTTTACGCACTTCATCGAGCATCGCGCCACGGATACGGATACCCGCATACGTCTCGAAACTCGCACCCTTGCTCGCGTCGTATTTGGTCGATACTTCGAGCAGGCCGATCATGCCGGCCTGGATCAAGTCTTCGACCTGGACACTGGCGGGCAGGCGTGCCAGCAAGTGATAGGCAATGCGCTTGACCAGCGGCGCATAGCGCTCGATCAATTCGCCCTGGCGGTCACGTGCCGAATTTTTGTAAAGGTTATAGCCGCTGGCTGTCATAGCACCGGTCCTGCGCTCGTCTGATGCACCAATCGCTCGACGAAAAACTCCAGATGCCCCCGAGGGTTGGCGGGCAACGGCCAGGTATCGACCTTCTGAGCAATAGCCTTGAACGCCAACGCGCATTTCGAACGAGGGAACGCTTCGTAGACCGCACGCTGCTTTTGCACGGCCTTGCGTACACACTCGTCATAGGGAACTGCGCCGACGTATTGTAAGGCGACATCAAGAAAGCGATCAGTGACCTTGGTCAACTTGGCGAACAGGTTGCGTCCTTCCTGCGGGCTCTGGGCCATATTGGCCAGCACGCGGAAGCGGTTCATGCCGTAGTCGCGGTTGAGCAGTTTGATCAGGGCGTAGGCGTCGGTGATCGAGGTGGGTTCATCGCAGACCACCAGCAGGACTTCTTGCGCGGCGCGCACGAAGCTGACCACGGACTCGCCAATCCCGGCGGCGGTGTCGATCACCAGCACGTCGAGGTTGTCGCCGATATCGCTGAACGCCTGGATCAGGCCGGCATGCTGCGCAGGGCTCAAGTGGACCATGCTCTGGGTGCCCGAGGCGGCCGGCACGATACGGATGCCTCCAGGGCCCTGCAGCAGCACATCGCGCAGCTCGCAACGACCCTCGATCACATCGGCGAGGGTGTGTTTGGGCGTGAGCCCCAGCAATACGTCAACGTTCGCCAACCCAAGGTCAGCATCCAGCAGCATGACACGACGGCCAAGCTCTGCCAGGGCCAGGGACAAATTCACTGACACGTTAGTTTTCCCGACGCCACCTTTGCCGCCGGTCACCGCGATCACCTGTACGGGATGCATGCTGCCCATTTTAATTCTTTACCTTGTCTTGCTTAGACGCAGGCTACATGGCTTGGCCGCGTGAATCGCTTGCAGACCATCGATGTAGATACATTTCATGGTGTTCATGCTGCCTCAACCCACCCGCTTTGCCGGGTTGTGGTAAAGGTCAGCGAACATATCGGCCATCGCTTCCTCGCTAGGCTCTTCTTGCATTTGCACGCTGACGGCACGGCTGACCAACTGATGACGGCGCGGCAGATGCAAATCATCCGGAATCCGCGGCCCGTCGGTCAGGTAGGCGACCGGAAGTTCATGACTGATAGCCAGGCTCAGCACCTCGCCCAGGCTCGCGGTTTCGTCGAGCTTGGTGAGGATGCATCCGGCCAGGCCGCAGCGCTTGTAGCTATGGTACGCAGCGGTAAGAACTTGTTTTTGGCTGGTGGTTGCAAGCACCAGGTAATTTTTTGCCTTGATGCCACGCCCGGCCAGGCTCTCCAGCTGCATGCGCAACGCCGGATCGCTGGCTTGCAGGCCGGCGGTATCGATCAGCACCACACGCTTGCGCAGCAACGGATCGAGGGCGTTGGCCAGGGACTGGCCCGGGTCGACGTGGGTCACCGACACATTGAGGATGCGGCCCAGGGTCTTGAGTTGCTCCTGGGCACCGATGCGGTAGCTGTCCATGCTTACCAGCGCGATGTTCTGGGCGCCGTACTTGAGCACGTAGCGCGCCGCCAGCTTGGCCAGCGTGGTGGTCTTGCCCATGCCGGCAGGGCCGACCATGGCGATCACGCCGCCCTCTTCCAGGGGTTCGAGTTCCGGGGTGACGATCATCCGCGCCAGGTGGGCCAGCAACATGCGCCAGGCCTGGCGAGGTTCTTCGATTTCGGTGGTCAGCGCCAGCAGGTCGCGGGACAACGGGCCGGACAGGCCGATGCGTTGCAGGCGACGCCACAGGTTGGCCTGTTGCGGCTTGCTGCCTTGCAGTTGGGTCCAGGCCAGCGAACCGAGCTGCACTTCCAGCAGCTCGCGCAGGCCGTTGAGCTCAAAGCGCATCGAGTCGAACACACGCTGGTCGACTGCAGCGGCCGGGGCAGGCGCGGCAGGACGCGGCGGTTCGATGAACGTCGGCTCGACCAGCGGCTCGGCGGCGGTCAGCGGCAGGCCGGCGAACAACTGGCGATTGGTGGTCGCATCGCTGTCGCCACGCATGCTCAGTTCGGCCTGGGCCGAGACAATGCGCGAGGCCGTCTTGCGCAGCTCGTCTTCAAGCTCCATGTTCGGGACACGCGGGGCCAGCGCCGAAGGGGTGTAATCCAGGGCAGCCGTCAGCTCGACACCGCCGGCAATACGACGGTTACCGATAATCGCAGCGTCGGCGCCCAGTTCGTCACGTACCAGTTTCATGGCCTGACGCATATCGGCGGCGAAAAAACGCTTTACTTGCATAACCCACTACCTCAGCCGTTGGGCCCTACTGTCGCGACGATAGTCACTTGCTTGTTGTCAGGGATTTCCTGATAAGCCAAAACGTGCAAATTCGGCACTGCCAGGCGTCCAAACCGCGACAACATCGCCCGGACCGGGCCTGCCACCAGCAGAATCACCGGCTGGCCCTGCATTTCCTGACGCTGCGCTGCTTCGATCAACGAACGCTGCAGTTTTTCAGCCATGCTTGGCTCCAGCAGAACGCCCTCTTCCTGGCCCTGTCCTGCCTTCTGAATACTATTGAGCAATATTTGTTCCAACCTTGGCTCCAAGGTGATCACAGGCAGCTCAGACTCAATCCCTACAATGCTTTGTACGATAGCGCGGGATAATCCAACGCGCACGGCGGCCACCAACGCGGCAGTATCTTGACTCTTGGC
The DNA here is from genome assembly GCF_014889455.1 of Pseudomonas sp. K8. Classification (NCBI taxonomy): domain Bacteria; kingdom Pseudomonadati; phylum Pseudomonadota; class Gammaproteobacteria; order Pseudomonadales; family Pseudomonadaceae; genus Pseudomonas; species Pseudomonas sp. K8. Next base: position 3,450 of record NZ_VJWO01000044.1, on the reverse strand, counting down.
GGCATTGTTGGCGATGGCCTCGGCGATGCTGCGAATGTCGCGCACCGGCACCTGTTCGGCCAGCAGCGCCTGCAGCACCTTGAGCAATTGCGACAGCGACAGCACGCCCGGCACCAGCTCTTCGGCGAGCTTGGGCGAGGCTTTGGCCAGCAAACCCATTAGTTGCTGGACTTCTTCGTGACCGATCAGCTCGTGGGAGTGCTTGTACAGAATCTGGTTGAGGTGCGTGGCGACCACGGTGCTGGCGTCCACCACGGTGTAGCCGAGGGACTGCGCCTGGCTGCGCTGGCTGACTTCGATCCAGACCGCTTCCAGACCAAAAGCCGGATCTTTGGCGGTTATACCGTTCAGCGTGCCGAACACCTGGCCCGGGTTGATCGCCAGCTCGCGGTCGGGGTAGATCTCCGCTTCGGCGAGGATCACGCCCATCAGGGTCAGGCGGTAGGCGCTGGGGGCCAGGTCGAGGTTGTCACGGATATGCACAGTGGGCATCAGGAAGCCCAGGTCCTGGGACAGCTTCTTGCGCACGCCCTTGATCCGCGCGAGCAATTGGCCGCCCTGGTTGCGGTCGACCAACGGGATCAGGCGGTAGCCGACTTCCAGGCCGATCATGTCGATCGGGGTCACATCGTCCCAGCCCAACTCCTTGGTTTCCTGGGCGCGGGCCGGCGACGGCAGCAGTTCCTGCTGGCGCGCGATTTCTTGCTGGGCCTTCACCTTGACCAAGTTCTGCTTTTTCCAGAACAGGTAGGCGCCACCGGCGGCCATCGCCGCCATGCTCAAGAACGAGACGTGGGGCATGCCGGGCACAATGCCCATGATCGCCATGATGCCCGCCGCCACGGCCAGCGCCTTGGGCGAGGCGAACATCTGCCGGCTGATCTGCTTGCCCATGTCTTCGGAGCCCGACGCACGGGTCACCATGATCGCCGCAGCTGTGGATAACAACAGTGATGGCAATTGCGCCACTAAACCGTCACCGATGGTCAGCAGGGCGTAGACCTTGCCCGCATCGCCGAAGGTCATGCCGTGCTGGAACATCCCGACCGCTATGCCGCCGATCAGGTTGATGAACAGAATCAACAGGCCGGCGATGGCGTCACCGCGCACGAATTTGCTGGCACCGTCCATGGAACCGTAGAACTCGGCCTCCTGGGCCACTTCCAGGCGGCGCGATTTGGCCTGGTTCTGGTCGATCAGGCCGGCGTTGAGGTCGGCGTCGATGGCCATCTGTTTGCCGGGCATGGCGTCGAGGGTAAAGCGTGCGCTCACCTCGGAAATCCGCCCGGCGCCCTTGGTCACCACCACGAAGTTGATGATCATCAGGATCGCGAACACCACGATACCGACCACGTAGTTACCGCCGATCACCACCTCGCCGAAGGCCTGGATCACCTTACCGGCGGCGGCGTGACCGTCCTGGCCGTGGAGCATGACCACGCGGGTCGACGCCACGTTCAACGCCAGCCGCAACAGCGTGGCGATCAGCAGGATGGTGGGGAATACCGCGAAATCCAGCGGCCGCAACGCGTAGACGCAGACCAGCAGGACCACGACGGACAAGGCGATGTTGAAGGTGAAGAACACGTCGAGCAGGAACGGCGGCATCGGCAACATCATCATTGCCAGCATCACCAGCAACAACAACGGCACACCCAGATTGCCCCGCGAGAGGTCAGTCAGGGTGCTGCGGGCCGTGCTGAGCATTTGAGAGCGATCTACCACCGGTACTCCTCGCGTTCCTTGAAGCAAAGTTTTGACGCCAGAGGGCGCCCTGAAGGCGGTATTGCAAGAAGCCTTCCAACTTTTGCTTGAGGTCACCGGATGAGGGAATTCATTTCAATTAAATATAGGCGTCCCCTTTTCACTTTTCGCCTCCGATCAGCCTCTCTGCCTGGATGGCCGAGTCCTGATGCCGGCCAGAAAAGACATTCGCTTGACTGGCTGGCGTGCGCTCAGTTTGAGGAGACTAGGCGCGGAGAGTGAACACCAGCGTATTAACTTGATAGTTTTCCGCGTACTTAAATATCAGCTTGGCGTTCGGATACACCGAGGGCTCAAGCTCATACGCATCCCACCCCCCTGTTTTTCTGTTTAGAGGGAGTTTTGTCGGACCCTTTGACTCTAAAGGAACACCGAAGGAGGCCTTTACGTCAGCCTGACTCATCGATAAAGCCAGCGGCAGTGGCAGTTTTCCACGATATACAGACTGCCCCTCTACAGCCTTAACAAGAGTGATATATAGAGTTTCCAGGCGTTTGGAGTCAGCTGAAAAACTCAACTCAACTCCATCCTCTGGCTCAATATCCAGCCAGTCCCTTCCCTTATAAAGCTCTTGTAGAGGCATATTGGGGATGACACCCTCTGAGACTAAGGATTCATAGGGGCGCCCCAGGCTTTTGATCCACAGTGCAATCGTTGTGGCGTCCATTAGTACCACCCTTGTTTCTGGTTGAGTTGATGTAATTGCTCTCGGGCCGCCTCAATTTCAGCTTCAGGATAGCCTTCATCCAGTAACCCGCTCTTGATCGCATCGACATTGCTATTAACAGCCGCCCGTAGGTCGGCGACATCTTTGGCTTGCTTGGCCCTGGTACTGCGCCCACCGTAAGTTTCACTATGCTTCTGGTGCACATGTGTCGGAATCGCGATGCCTGGAGCGTTCTTTAGATAATCCAACACCTGTTGACGCGGCATTTTGGCATCCAACTGAAGTAACGTTGCCTCCAGTACCTTTTGTGCAGGTATGTGGTCGATGTCCAGGCCATCTTTTCGGCTCCGGCTCATTAGATCGGCCGCGCGACCAACCTCCAACGGGCTAACCATAGGCTTGGCAAATACCAAGTACAGCGGCGACATACCCGAGTCAGCAGGAAACGTAATGATCGTGTCCTGCCAGGTAATATCCTCTGCATCCCGACCTGGGTAGTGACTGATTGCCGAATCTTGCCCCACCGCAACCGGATGAACGAACAAATTATCCAAGCGTTCCGGTGTACCCGGATACGGGCTCGGCGCACTGACCACCGGCCCATTGTTCGGCGTCCAAGTGATGCTGATGCCATCCAGCACCGCGACCATCGCGCTCTTGTCCGCATTCCAACTGGCTTGCGCGACAGGTACACGATCAGCGCCACTTTCGGGCTTGGTATGTACACCGTAGATGCGCAACTCACCTGACTCGTCCTGGCGAAACTGAAACCGCACTCGCGTACTGGCCGAGCGCATACCTGCCAGTTGCTCCGGGGTGTAGAGCGTCGAATCACCCATATCCCTTGGCCAAAAAGCCAGCAGCACGACGTTGAGTGCTGAACTGGCTCCGACCAGTCCTCGTATGGCCCAGGCGCCAAGGTCGCTGCCGAGTGTTCCGGCGACCCTCCCGACAGCGCCCGCAGTGCCGGTCGAAGCCATGACGGCCGTGGTGCCAAAGTTTGTCGCGTGTTCAGGGCT
>NZ_VJWO01000043.1:0-52745 GCF_014889455.1 Pseudomonas sp. K8 | reverse complement strand
ACTATCAACCGTCCATTTTCTTTTTTCTGATCCGGACCCACTCCACCAACACACACCCCCACCAATCCTCCGCCACGCCACAAAGTTTTAAAAAGCACCCCCCCCCCAAACCCGCCCCACCCCCCTGCCGATACCGCTCCACCCCCTGCGCCGTCTGCCGCACCAGGCTCACCTCCAGCCCCAGCGGATCTTCCCGCCGATTCCCGCTCAACTGCCGCCAGCCCTTGTCCGCTTCCCACACCCGCACCTGCAGATCACTGACCCCGGTCAACACCACCACCCCATCCTTAGCCGCCGGCAACGGAAAGCGATCCCGCGCCGGTGCGGCTGCGCGGTACAGGCTGTCGCCCTTGAGCCACCACCGCACCCGTTGCAGCCCATCCGCCGCGACCGGCGCGCTGCGGATCACGTCCAGGCGAAAGCCCTTGCTGTCGGAACTGCGCACCGTCACCGCCGCCAACCCGCTGGGCTTGGTTTTATCGGCTTGCAGAGAAGCCGGCACGCTCAGCTCCACGCTGGCGCGCATGTTGAGATCGCGCTGCAACTGGTTCAGCGCCCGCAACAACGCCTCGGTCTGTTCCGTGCTGGCCTGCAAGTGCTGATCCGCGCGGGTCACGCTGTCGAGGCCGCGCCAGGCGATGAGGCTGACCAGCGCCATCAGCATGATCGCCACCATCACCTCAATCAGCGTGAAGCCTTTCTGCGAGGCACTCATGGCTGGCTCACCACGCGTATCAAACCGGCGGCATCACGTTGCAGGCTGAGGCGGTGTTGCCCGTCGGACAGCTCGACCCGCACCGGCGGGTTGATCCATTCGGCGTCGAGCACCAAGGTTTGCCGGGGCTCGATCGTGACCTGCATCGGCGTGCTCTCCCATAGGCGCGGGCGCAGTTGGGTGTCGCCCTGGAATGACTCCACGCCGAGGCCGTCATCGCTGCGACGGTTGAAGCGGAAACCCTTGGCGTCCGCGCGCCAGGTGATCGGCCGCCCATCGGCGCGGGCTTCGGCCTGGGCCACTTGCAGCAACTGACTCAAACGCTCGGCATCCTTGCGCAGCAGGTGCAGCGGGTCGGGCTTGATGGTCAGGCTGATGGCGGCGCTGGCAATGCCGATGATCACCAGCACCACCATCAGTTCGATCAGGGTGAAACCTTGCTGTTTCATGGGGCGGCACCTGGAAAGCTGGCGAGGTTATGAAATAAAAACGTGCGAATTGGCCTGTAGGCTGATGCCACGGACAAACAGGAGGTCCACCCATGGCACTTGCCCTTCGTTTTTCTCCCGCCCTCGGCGTGCAGGCACTGGCCGTGGTTGCCGCGTTGGCCGGCGTGGCGGTCTGGACGCCGTTGCTGCTCACTTCCGCCGAATCCCACACGCCGCCGGCGGCCGCCGAGGCGTTGGCGGCGCGCAGCGATAACCCGGCGTTGCAGTGGTTTTCCACGGCGCCGACGGCATTGCAGGTCAAGGTCTCGGGGGTCTTGGCCGGAGCGCGGGGCGCGGTGGCGATCCTCAGCCTCAACGATGGCCCGCCGCGCAGTTTTCTGCTCGGCGAGCGCCTCAGCCCCGGCGTGCGCTTGACGGCCATCGCGGGCGACGGTGTCGAGATCGAGCGCGGCGGCGAGAAGGTGCGCGTGCAGCTCGACACGTTGCCGCAGGCGCCCGCATTGCCACGCCTCACTCGGCCTTGACCTGCGGCCTGGCCAGGGTCGTCGCCAGGCGCGCCAACGGCGGCGCCTCGCGGCTGGCGTCCCGCACCTGCACATCGACCTGCACCAACTGACTGTCGGGGCTGTTGCTGAGGGTCTGCTCGCAACGCAGTTTCAAGCGGCCCTGATCGCACGCGAAGGTCTTCTTACCGCTGCTCAAACGCCCCTCCAACTGCAACTCTGCCAGCCGGCTTTGCGCCGCCAGCATCGCCATCGACTTGTCGCGCAGCAGGCCGTTGCTCTGGGTCATCAACCCGGCCACGCGCACGGCCGCGGCCATGGCCACCGCGATGATCGCCAGCGCCACCAGCACTTCAATCAGGGTAAAACCTCGCTCGTTGCGGTGCCTGCGCATGGCGTTCTCAAAGCCTGGAAACAGGTGCGCAGCCTAGCGCTGGCAGTTGACCGATTGGCGACCGAAACTCCCGAGGATTTTCAATACGACTGACATGTGTTCTTGCAACACTGCGCCCCGAAATGCACTCAAGCCAAGGAATGTCGAGATGGATATCGCACGCCTAACATCCCCACTGCCAGGCCCTCGCGGCCAGCGTGGCTTCACCCTGATCGAGATCATGGTGGTGGTGGTCATTCTCGGGATTCTGGCGGCGATGGTGGTGCCCAAGGTACTTGACCGTCCGGACCAGGCGCGGGCCACCGCGGCGAAACAGGACATCGGCGGGTTGATGCAGGCGCTGAAACTCTATCGCCTCGACCACGGCACTTACCCGACGATGAACCAGGGCCTCAAAGTGCTGGTGGAACGCCCGGCGGATGCGAAAAACAGCAACTGGCGCGCCTACCTCGACCGTCTGCCCAATGACCCGTGGGGCCATCCTTATCACTATCTCAACCCAGGCGCCAACGGCGAGGTCGATGTGTTCTCCCTGGGTGCCGACGGCCAGCCGGATGGCGACGGCGTGAATGCCGATATCGGCTCCTGGCAGCTGTAAGGCGCGCGATGAAACGGGATTCGCCCGCAGCGGCGAAGCAGCGCGGCATGGCGATTATCAGCGCGTTACTGATCGCGGCGGTGGTGGCGGTGATCGCCGGCGCCATGCTCACGCGCCAGAGCGTATTCACCCGCAGCGTGGAGGCCGAGCAATTGCGCATTCAGGGTCAGTGGCTGTTGCAAGGCCGCCTGGAACACAGCCGCCTGTTGCTGTGGGAGGCGCGCCAGAAGGACGTGCTGACGCGCCTCGATCAGCCGTGGGCGCGGCCCCAGGGCGGGGTATTTGAAGGGCGCCTGGAGGACGAGCAGGGCAAGTTCAACCTGCGCAATCTGGTCAATCACCAGCGGCTCGACGCCGAACAACTGCAAGCTTTCGAGCGCCTGTGCCGCCTGATTGACATCGACCCGGCCGTGAGCCGACGTATCAGCCGGCGAGTGATCGCCTCCTATGATCAACGTACCGACAAGACGCTGCTGCCGGCGCGCTACCCGATGCTGCGCAGCCTGGATGACCTGAGCGGTATCGAAGGGCTCGACCCGCTGCTGCTGCGACGCCTGCAGACCTTCGTCGGCGTGCTGCCCGGCAATACCTGGGTCAACGGCAACACCGCCAGCGCCGAAGTGCTCAGCGCGGTGGTGCCGGAACTCAGCCTGGCCCAGGCCCAGGCATTGGTGGCCGAGCGCGACAGCGGGCGCTGGTTTATCAACCGTGGCGATTTCGTCAACCGCCTGCACCTGCCCCAAGTGGCGGTGGACAGCGTGCAAGTGGGCATCACCAGCGAGTGGTTTCGCCTGCAGGGCCAGGTACGCCGTGAACAGCGCCGGGTGACAATCGACGCGTTGTTGCATCGCCCTGAAGACCGCCGGCCCCAGGTGATCTGGTCGCGGGTGGGCGCATGAAACGCCTGCGGATCGGCTTGCCGCCACTCGATCAACTGACGGTCGACAGCCAGGTGCAATTTGCCTGGCTGGAGCGTGGTGCCGTGGTGAGCGAGGGCGGCGAAAGCCTGCTGCAGTTGGGCCGGTCCAAGCCGTCGGTGGAGTGCTTTCTGCACCCCGCCGACAGCCTGTCGACCAGCCTAGAGCTGCCGCCGCTGGCCGCCGCCAAAACCGCCGCCGCCGTGGCCTGTGCCGCACAGGCGTTGATCCTCGGGCCGGTGGAGCAGATGCAGGTGGCCCACGGCCCGCGCGACAGCGATGGGCGCGTGCAGGTGGCCTGGGTGTCCACTGCCGGGTTGGAGCGCCTGGGCCAGGTGTTGGTGCAGGGCCAGTTCAGGTTGCGCGGCCTGTACCCGGCGCCGTATGCCTTGCCGCTCGGCGCCGCGGCCATGCACGACGGTTATTTGCTGACACGCCATAGCCTGCACCAAGCGGCGGTGCATCCGCTCGGGCAACAGGTGTTGGATCAAGGGCTGGAGGTGCCGCTGGCGCCGGAGGCGCAACGCTGGAGTGGCGCCGTGCCTGGCTGGGGCTTGCACGGCCGCCTCAACCCAACGGCGAGCGGTGGCTGGGGCAGGGCGCTGGCCGCTGTCGCCCTGGCCACTGCCGTCTGGACCCTGGGCCTGAACCTGTACGCCGCGCGCCAGGCGGGCGAAGGCCAGCAGCTCAAGGCGCTGCTGAGTCAGCAGGTGCGCCAGGCCTTCCCCGAATTACCGGTGATACTCAACCCCTTGCAGCAGGCCCGCCAACAGTTGGCCGCCCGCCAAACCGGCGCCGCCGCCGACCCCGCCCAGCGCTTTGGTAGCCTGCTGCAAGTGGCCGGCAGCAGCCTGCCGTTCATGGTCGGCAACGTCGACAACCTGAGCTTCGAACAGGGCCGCTTGCATGTGGGCTTGCTGGCCGACAGCCGTAGCCCGACGGCGCCGGGCGATGGGCAAGCGGCGCTGGCCCAGGCCGGGTTTAGCGCGACCCGCGATGAGCACGGCTGGACGTTGGGCCCGGTGGAAACCGCCGAAAAACCGGGAGCCGCCGATGAATAAGTGGCGCCGTCTACGCAGCCAGGCCCAGGCGTTCTGGAGCGGCCTGGCCCTGCGCGAACAACGCATGCTCAGCGGCGCCGGCCTGGTGCTGGCAGGTCTGTTGACCTGGCTGGTGCTGATTCAGCCGCCCTTGAAGACGATCGCGTATTGGCAGGCCGAAACCCCCAAGTTGCGCACCCAGGCGGCCACCTTGCACGCGCTGTTGCAGGGCGTCGCGGCGCCGCGGCCCGCCGATGCCGCCACGCTGCAACAGGCCCTGGACAGCGCCGGCCTGCAAGGTCGTTACCAGTTGCAGGCGCTGGATGCCGGCGCCTGGCGCCTGAGCTTCGACAACGCGCCGGCCGATGCGGTGATGGACTGGTTACTGGGCAATCCCCGTTCGTTTTCCCTGGAGGTGTCCGAGGCGCGCTTGCAGCGTAGCGCGGACGCTATCGACAACTCGGCCGGCACTGTGTCCGGGACCGTTCGCATGGATCAGGCGCTTGGCGCTAAGGAAGCTTCATGAAGTGGTCAGTCCCCAACCCTGCGCCTTTTCGCAAGGTCGCGCCGCTGCTGTTACTGGCCTTGAGCGCGTGCAGCAACACCCCGTCGCCGACCAAGCCGTTGCAGGTGGACAGCGAACTCGGCCAGCCCCTGGCCGACACCCGGCGCAGCAGCGAGAGCGTGCTGGAGCGCCAGCGCGAGCCGGCGCCCAAGCCCCGCGTCCAGCACCCGCTGACCAACAGCGCCCGTGGCCACGCGCCGGCTGCGGTCAAGACGCGCAACCCGCTGGGCGATCAGCCGGTGCAGTTGAATTTTGTCGACGCCGATATCCAGGCGGTGGTGCGCGCGCTGTCCCGTGCCACCGGCCAGCAGTTTCTGGTCGACCCTCGAGTCAAAGGCAACCTGACCCTGGTCAGCGAAGGCCAGGTGCCGGCGCATCAAGCCTACGACATGCTGCTGGCGGCGCTGCGCATGCAGGGCTTCAGCGTGGTCGACGTCGGCGGCGTGGCCCAGGTGGTGCCGGAGGCCGATGCGAAGTTGCTCGGCGGGCCGATCTACAGCGCCGGCAGCAGCGGCATGCAGACCCGCACCTTTCGCCTGCAATACGAAAACGCGGTGAACCTGATCCCGGTGCTGCGCCCGATCGTGTCGCCGAACAACCCGATCAACGCCTACCCGGGCAACAACAGCATCGTCATCACCGACTACGCGGAAAACCTTGCGCGGGTGGCGCAGATCATTGACGGCATCGACACCCCCAGCGCCATCGACACCGACGTGGTGATGGTGCAGAACGGCATCGCCGTGGACATCGCCGCCATGGTCAGCGAACTCCTGGAAACCCAGGGCGCCGACCAGACCCAGAAGATCAACGTGATCGGTGACCCGCGCTCCAACTCGATCATCATCCGTTCCGGCAGCCCCGAGCGCACCGAGCTGGCGCGCAACCTGATCTACAAACTCGACAATGCCCAGAGCAACCCGAGCAACATGCACGTGGTCTACCTGCGCAACGCCCAGGCCGGCAAGCTGGCGCAGTCGCTGCGCGGCTTGCTCACCGGCGAGAGCGAGTCCGGCGTCAGCGACGAGGCGCGGGGCAAGCTCAGTGCCATGGGCGGCAATGCCCAAGGCACCCAGGGCAACAGCACCGCGCAGAACAGCAGCGGCACGCTCACCGGCAGCGGCGTGCAGGCCGGGTATGGCCAGGACAAACCGGCGACCGGCAGCAGCCCCAGCGATCAGAACACCGCGTTCAGCGCCGGCGGCGTGACGATCCAGGCCGACGCCACCACCAACACCTTGCTGATCTCCGCGCCGGACCCGCTGTACCGCAACCTGCGCGAAGTGATCGACATGCTTGACCAGCGCCGCGCCCAGGTGGTGATCGAAAGCCTGATCGTCGAAGTCAACGAAGACGACGCCAGCGAGTTCGGCGTGCAGTGGCAGGCCGGCAACCTCGGCGGCAAGGGCGGTTTTGGCGGGGTGAACCTGGGGGGCAGCGGGGTGAATGGCACGTCGACCAGCAAGACCAGCATCGATGTGCTGCCCAAGGGCCTGAATATCGGCCTGGTCGATGGCAGCGTCGACATCCCCGGGATCGGCAAGGTGCTCGACCTCAAAGTGCTGGCCCGCGCCTTGAAGAGCAAGGGCGGCACCAACGTGCTGTCGACACCGAACCTGCTGACCCTGGACAACGAAGCCGCGAGCATTTTTGTCGGGCAGACCATTCCGTTCGTCACCGGCAGCTATGTGACTGGCGGCGGCGGCACCAGCAACAACCCGTTCCAGACCGTGCAGCGCGAAGAAGTGGGGCTCAAGCTCAACGTGCGCCCGCAGATTTCCGAAGGCGGCACGGTGAAGCTGGATATCTACCAGGAAGTCAGCAGCGTGGACGCGCGGGCGTCGGTGGACGCGGGCACGGTGACCAACAAGCGGGCGATCGATACCAGCATCCTGTTGGACGACGGGCAGATCATGGTGCTCGGCGGGTTGTTGCAGGACGGCTACAGCCAGAGCAATGACGCGGTGCCGTGGCTGTCGGATATCCCGGGGTTGGGCGCGTTGTTCCGCAATGAAAAGCGCAGTGTGAACAAGACCAACCTGATGGTGTTTTTGCGCCCCTACATCATTCGCGACAGTGGCGCGGGGCGCAGTATCACGTTGAACCGCTATGAGTTCATGCGCCGCGCCCAGGGAGGCTTGCAGCCGGAGCGCAGTTGGGCAATGCCGGATGTGCAGGCGCCGCAGTTGCCGTCGGTGGAGAAGGCGATTCCGGGGGCTGGGCCGAGGGCGGTGATCAGGGCGGTGCCGGCTCGTGATTGATGTTGAGCGAGTGCATATCCGGGTCTTCGGGAATGGCGGCTTATGGTTCCGCCCTTACGGCGGGTCACTTTGGAAAAGCCCCAAAGTAACCAAAGGGCTCTTGCCCCACCGCTCGGCACCTCGCCTAGGCTCGGTGGGCCCGAACGCAGGCTTGCGTGGTTTAAGATCAAAAGCGGCTCGCTTCGCATCGTGTTTACGCGGGGGGGCGGTGTTTTTTCATGGCCTGGATTTGTGCCACAACCCCGCTGCAATCAATGCAGTGCCCAGACGGGTGCTGTCGGATTTGACTGAAAACTCCTGGGCACCCACCGCTTCAAAATGTGGGAGGGGGCTTGCCCCCGATAGCGGTGGTTCAGTTACAGATGAATTGACTGACACACCGCTATCGGGGGCAAGCCCCCTCCCACATTTACACTGCGCGGCGGCCCGCCGTAAGGGCGGAACCATAAGCCGCCGTTACCGCAGCAACGGATATGTACTCAATCCAAAAGGGTCAACCCCATGAGCCTGCTGCCCTACGCCTGGGCCAAATCCCAGCGCATCCTCCTGCGTCCCGGCGAGGCCGGCCTGCTGCTGACGGTCTGCCCGTCGACCCCCGGCTGGTCGATCAGCGAAGTGCAGCGTCAGTTCGGCCAGAGCCGCCTTGAACAGGTGCGCGATGATGAGCTCGACGGCCTGCTCGCCAGCGCCTATGCCGACACCGGCAGCGCCGCTGCGGTGGTCGGTGCCGCCGAAAACGAAGTCGACCTCGACCGCCTGATGCAGGACATGCCCGAGATCACCGACCTGCTCGACACCCAGGACGGCGCGCCGGTGATCCGAATGATCAACGCCTTGCTGACTCAGGCCGCCCGCGATGAGGCCAGTGATATCCATATCGAACCCTACGAAACCCACTCCGTGGTGCGCTACCGCGTCGACGGCACCCTGCGCGACGTGGTCTCGCCGCGCAAGGCGCTGCATGGCGCGCTGGTGTCGCGGATCAAGATCATGGCCCAGCTCGACATTGCCGAAAAACGCCTGCCCCAGGACGGCCGCATCGCCCTGCGCGTGGCCGGGCGGCCGATTGATATCCGCGTGTCGACAGTGCCCACCGGGCATGGCGAGCGCGTAGTGATGCGTTTGCTGGACAAGCAGGCCGGGCGCCTGCAACTGGAGACCCTGGGCATGGAGCCGCAACTGCTGGCCCGCCTCGACACGCTGATCCGCCAGCCCCACGGCATCGTGTTGGTCACCGGGCCCACCGGCAGCGGCAAGACCACCAGCCTCTACGCCGCGCTGGCACGGCTGGATGCGAGCACCAGCAATATCCTCACCGTCGAAGACCCGGTGGAGTATGACCTGCCGGGCATCAGCCAGATCCAGGTCAACGCCAAGATCGACATGACGTTCGGCCTGGCTTTGCGTGCGATCCTGCGCCAGGACCCGGACATCATCATGATCGGCGAAATCCGCGACCTGGAGACCGCCCAGATCGCCGTGCAAGCCTCGCTCACCGGCCACCTGGTGCTCGCCACCCTGCACACCAACGACGCGGTGTCGGCGGTCAACCGCCTGATCGATATGGGCGTCGAACCGTTCCTGCTGGCGTCTTCATTGCTGGGCGTATTGGCCCAGCGCCTGGTGCGGCGCCTGTGCCCGCACTGCAAGCAGGCAGACCCGGCCGTGCCGGGCACCTGGCGCCCGGTGGGCTGCGCGCAGTGCAACCAGATCGGCTACAGCGGGCGTACTGGTATCCATGAATTGTTCTGCGTCGACGACGAGGTGCGCAGCCTGATCCACCAGGGCGCCGGCGAGCAGGAGCTGCGCCAGGCGGCACGCCGCGCCGGCATGTTCAGCATGCGTGAAGACGGCGAGCGCTGGGTGCGCAGCGGCACCACCGCGGCCGAAGAAATCCTGCGCGTAACACGGGACGCCTGATGAATCGCTATCGCTATGAAGCCGCCGACGCCAGCGGCAAGGTCGAGGCCGGGCACCTGGAGGCGGACAGCCAGAGCGCGGCGTTTGCCGCGTTGCGCAGCCGTGGCCTGACCGCGCTTCTGGTGCAGGTCGAAGGCAATCAACAGGCCGCGGGCGGCAGCAGCCTATTCAGCGCCAAGCTGTCGGACAACGACCTGGCCTGGGCCACGCGGCAACTGGCGAGCCTGCTCGGCGCCAGCCTGCCGTTGGAAGCGGCGCTGAGCGCGACGGTGGAGCAGGCCGAGAAAAAACACATCGCCCAGACCCTGGCCGCCGTGCGCGCCGATGTGCGCGGCGGCATGCGCCTGGCCGATGCCCTGGCGGCACGGCCACGGGACTTTCCGTCGATCTACCGTGCGCTGATCGCGGCGGGGGAGGAGTCCGGCGACCTGGCCCAGGTGATGGAGCGCCTGGCCGACTACATCGAGGAGCGCAACAACCTGCGCGGCAAGATCCTCACCGCTTTTATCTACCCCGGCGTGGTGGGGCTGGTGTCCATCGGCATTGTGATTTTCCTGCTCAGCTACGTGGTGCCCCAGGTGGTCAGCGCGTTCTCCCAGGCGCGCCAGGACCTGCCGGGGCTGACCCTGGCGATGCTCAACGCCAGCGACTTTATCCGCGCCTGGGGGTGGCTGTGTTTTGCCGGGATCGTCGGCAGCTTCTGGGGCTGGCGCCTGTACCTGCGCGACCCGGTGGCGCGCTTGAACTGGCACAGCCGCGTGCTGCGCTTGCCGCTGATCGGGCGCTTTGTGCTGGGCCTGAACACCGCCCGATTTGCCTCGACCCTGGCGATCCTCGGCGGTGCTGGCGTGCCGCTGTTGCGCGCCCTCGAAGCCGCGCGCCAGACCCTGTCCAACGAGCGCCTGAGCCAGTGCGTCAACGACGCCACCGCCAAAGTGCGCGAAGGCGTCAACCTCGCTCCGGCGCTGGCGGTGGAGAAGGTGTTCCCACCGGTGCTGATCCACCTGATCGCCAGCGGCGAAAAAACCGGCTCACTGCCGCCGATGCTCGAACGCGCGGCGCAGACCCTGTCGCGGGACATCGAACGCCGCGCCATGGGCATGACCGCGTTGCTCGAGCCACTGATGATCGTAGTGATGGGCGCCGTGGTGCTGGTGATCGTGATGGCGGTGCTGTTGCCGATCATCGAGATCAACCAACTGGTGACCTGAATGTGGGAGGGGGCTTGCCCCCGATTGCGATGGGTCAGTCTATGCATCTTTGGCTGACACTCCCTCATCGGGGGCAAGCCCCCTCCCACATTGGACCCTACCTGTTCAGTTGATTTTGGGGTGGGCCGATACCGCCAGCCCGCAACCTCGGGTTCATCGTTTCGTCACAGCCAAGCCCCTCGCCGCAGCCTACGCCGCCTTGACGAAACCCCCACTGAAACCGCGCTGTCACCTGCCTCCAAACCGCTCAAAACCATGACCAAAACACCCGAGAATCTTTTTAAAAATCAAGCCCTTCCTCCCGAGGTTTTTTCCCTTAGCTGTCATCGGAAGCTGCGAAATTCTCTAGCCATGGCCTCACCCGCAGCCACCCCCGAGACACGGCTTGGGACCGGAGCCATGGCGTCATGCAAGAGCCATCTACCTCAAACGTACAAACACGACGAAAGGAGATTCTTCATGTTTAAGCGCACTATGATCGCGGCCTCTTTGGCAGTTGCAGCACTGGCTTCGGCCCAATCCATGGCCGCAGTGGTCGGTGGCGGGGCCACCTTGCCGGAAAAACTCTACGGCAGCACTGCCACATCGACGACGGCTACCGGCATCCTCTCTGCCAGCATTCCAGGTTTTAGCCCCTACATCGGTGTGGGCAGCGGCGACGGCAAGAAGGCGTTCTTCGGTAACGATTCGACCAAGCTGAAATTGGCCGCGGGTATTACCATTGATTATGCCGGTAGCGACTCGGTGGTGAGCGCCGCGGAACTGGCTGCTTACAACGCTGACACCGTTAAAGGCCGCGCCGCCTATGGCCCGCTGGTTCAAGTCCCGGCTGAAGCCACTTCGGTGACCGTGCCTTACCACATCGACGGTAAAACCTCGCTGCAGCTCACCAGTGCTCAGTTGGCCGATATCTTCGCCGGCAAGATCACTAACTGGAAAGACGTGCAATTCAACGGGGCTGCCGGTCCAGACCTGCAGATCAAAGTGGTCTACCGTCAGGAAACCAGCGGTACCACCGAGATTTTTACCAACCACCTCAAAGCGGTAAAACCCGCATCGGTACCGAATGTCAGCAACAGCTTCGTCACCGCCATCGGCTTTGACCCAGCCACCAGCGCTCCGGTCGGTTCAAGCTACCTCGCTGTAACCGGCAGTCAAGGTGTCGCCACTGCTATCACCAATAACAATGGTGCCATCGGTTACGTCAGCCCTGACTACGCAGCGTTCAACAGCGCCGCCGCCGTTGCCTCGGTCAATGGCTTCCTGCCGACTGAAGTGAACGTTCAAGCTTCTCTCGATACTATTGCGCCACCGGCCGTCGGTTCCACCGCCGCCGCCGACCCGTTGAACTGGGTCCCTACGTTTGCCAACCCGACTGCGGGCTACCCCATCGTCGGCTACACCAACCTGGTCTTCAGCCAGTGCTACAAAGACTCCACTGACAACATCCGCATCCAGACTTTCCTGAAACGTCACTACACCGGCGTGAATAACGCGGCTATCAGCAGCCACTCGTTCATTCCGTTGTCCACCACCTGGCAGAAAGCGGTCTACGACAACTTCGTTGCCACCACCAGCTCGCTGCGCATCGGCGACACCAACACCTGCAACGGTATCGGTCGTCCGCTGTAACACCCCGTCTCGACAGGGTTGGCCCCACAACCGGCAATGACTTCGCGTCATTGCCGGTTTTGTCGTTGTGCATCGCGACCCGCCAGTTGAACCGCGTTGTATGAACATTGTGTGACATCAGTTCGGTCGCACCCCTCGGCAACCGCCTTAAGCAATAACCACAACACGTGCCCGCGCAGTGTTCGCGCGCCCGTCGTTCGCCTGCCCCGTCAAAAGGACCTGTAAGTGATGCGTTCCCGTCTGAAGCTGCCTGCCAACCGCGCTGCCAACGTGCCTGCCACTGCCGGTCAACCGGTGTTGCGCCTTAAACCCCTGGCCCATGTGATCGCACTGCTGGTGTTTACCGGCGGTGCCCACGCGGCGCAGCCCCATGCGTTCAGTTCGGGTTGGTTTGCCGCCAAGGGCGTGACGCAGGTCGATGGCGGCGCACGCCCTGGCGCGACGTCGCCGGGAACGCCGCCGCCGTTGGCCCAGCAACAGGCGCTTGGTCAGCAGTTGCAACGCTCCTTTCAGACCCTCAACACCAGCGTCGCCGCAATTGCCGCGCAACAGGCGGCGCAGGCCGCTGCCCGCAATAACGCCAGCGCGGGGCCGGAGACGATCCATAACGGTCTGGGCGGCAACGGCTTGAATGTGGTGATCGGCGCGGATGGCAAGCCGCTGTTCGTCAACGCCGAGGGGCCGGTGCAAACCGATGCCAACGGCAAGACGCTGGTCTCGATCAAGCAAACGGCCGATAAGGCGATCCTCAATTGGGACACCTTCAACATCGGTCGCAACACCACCGTGCAGTTCCAACAGAACAGCGATTGGGCCGCGCTCAACAAGGTCAACAACAGCACGGCGCCGAGCCAGATCCAAGGGGCTCTCAAAGCTGACGGCACGGTGCTGATCCTCAACAGCAACGGCGTCGTGTTCAGCGGCAGCAGCCAGGTCAACGTGCGCAACCTGGTGGCTGCCGCCACGGGCTTCAGCGATGAGCAATTCACCGCCAAGGGGCTGTACAGTTCAAGCAACAGCGCGCCCGGATTCACCCAGGCCGCCGGCAAGGTGACGGTCGAGCGTGGCGCGCAGATCCAGACCCAGGTGCCCGCCACCTCCACTGCGGGCGGCGGTTATGTGCTGTTGCTCGGCAAAGAGGTGGAGAACGCCGGGACCATTTCCACCGCGCGAGGCCAGACCACCCTGGCGGCGGGCGACAGCTTTGTGATCAAGAAGGGCTACAGCACCGATGGCAATGTCGCGTCCACCACGCGGGGCAATGAAGTCAGCGTCACCGGCAACGGCAAGGTCAGCAACAGCGGGCTGATTCAGGCCTCTACCGGTGACATCACCCTGGCCGGCCAGCAGGTGTTGCAAAACGGCGTGTTACTTGCCAGTTCGTCGGTGGAAGCCCGGGGTACCCTGCATGTAAAGGGCACGGGCAACAACGCTAGCGTGACCCTGGGCGAGGGCAGCCTCAGCGCGATTTTGCTCGACAGCAGCAGCGCCCTCGACAGCCAGCGCGCTGGGCTGATGACGCCGTCGCTTGATCAGAACGGCAACATTGTGCCGGCCGATACCTACCGCCGTGACCAGTCCCTGGTGGAAATCACCAGCGACGGCACGGTGGATTTTCGCAGCGGTTCCGTGACCCTGGCCACTGGCGGCCAAGTCGGTATCAAGGCTGCGCAGCGCACCCTGGTGCGCGACGGCGCGGTGATCGACGTGTCCGGCGCCACCGGGGTCAAGGTGTCGATGGCGTCCAATAGCGTCAAGGTCAATATCCAAGGCAACGAGCAGCGCGATGCGGCGGTCAATCGCGACGACAAGTCCCTGAATAACAACGATGTGTGGGTGGATGTCCGCGACTTGATTTTTGTCGCGGCTGGCACCAATGGCTATGCCACCGACCGCTGGTACACCGCAGGCGGCCTTCTGGAAGTGGGCGGTTATTTGGGCACCCGTAACCACGGCATTGGCGAGTGGATGGCCCAGGGCGGTACGGTGACCTTCAGCGGTAAGGACGTGGTG
Source organism: Pseudomonas sp. K8 (assembly GCF_014889455.1). NCBI lineage: Bacteria > Pseudomonadati > Pseudomonadota > Gammaproteobacteria > Pseudomonadales > Pseudomonadaceae > Pseudomonas > Pseudomonas sp. K8. The sequence continues at coordinate 38,527 of NZ_VJWO01000043.1, read as the reverse complement.
ACCCAACAGGGTTCGCAGATCAACTTGTCCGGCGGCACCCTCGATGTGCAGGCGGGCAAGGTCCAGCAAACCTGGCTCAAAGGGCCTGACGGGCGTTTGTATGAACTGTCCACCGCGCCGGGGGACTTGCTCTACAGCGGGATTTACAAAGGCTATGAGGACCACAGCCAGCGCTGGGGCGTGACCGAGTATTACTACAACCCCTTGATCGCCCCGCGTGAGCGTTCAGAAGGTGCCTACACCGTAGGGCGCGATGCCGGACGCCTGGTCGTCAGTACCGCCAGTGCGGTTCTGGAGGGCCAGGTTGTGGGTGACACCTATCAGGGCGAACGCCAGACCCAGGCCGCGCAAAAAGGCCTGGACGGTTATTTGCAGTCGCAAAAAGCCGTGGCCCGCGGTGCCCAATTCGTGGTCGGTAGTTACGTGCCGTATTACGTCAAGGACAGCGCCACGTTGCAGTACGCCCTGGGGGCGGATGCCAGCACCGTGAAAAACGTCGTGCTCGGGCAGCGGGCGGCGGCTATCGCCGCAGGTCTGGACTTGACCACCGCACTGCCGGCTGATCGGGTGTCCACGCTCTATCTGGACACCGATGCCTTGAACGCGACGGAGCTGGGCACGATCAAAATCGCCAGCACCGGTTCGATTCTGGTCAACGGTGCGCTGGAGGTGGCCGCAGCCGGCGACATCACCCTGTTTGCTCCGAAAATCGAGGTCAATGCCAACCTGACCGCGCATTCCGGCAGCCTGCAACTGGGTAACGTACAAACGCAGATCACCCCCGCCGGCAAAGTCGATGTGACCCTCGGTGGGCGTGGCAGCCTGACGGTGAACAACGGCGTGTCCCTGGATGCCAGCGGCCTGTGGAGCAATCAGCGGCTGGGCACCGGCGATGGCAGCCGTTTGCCCTATCTCAACGGCGGCAGCGTGGCGTTGCGCAGTAGCGGTGATATGACCCTGGCGGCAGGTAGCCAGGTCGACGTGTCATCCGGCGCAGCCCTGGATGCCAAGGGCCAGCTCACTGGCGGCAAGGGTGGTGACCTGACGCTCGCGGCCAACGCCAATAGTGGCGACAGCCGAGGCAGCCTGGCCCTCGACGGTGAGTTGCTCGGGTATGGGGTCAATGGCGGCGGGCGCCTGAGTGTGCAGGCCGGCCAGGTGCTGATCAGCGATTCGGCGGTTACCCCAGGTACCGGGACGTTGCAGCTCGGCAGTGGGTTCTTCAATAAGGGCTTTGGCGCCTATGACATTACGGGCAATGAAGGTCTGGTGGTCGCCGATGGCACCCAGCTTGCCGTGACAACCCCGGTGTACCGCCTCAATGACAACGCACAAAGCGTGGCGAGCGGTGCAGCGCCACGCACTGCGCTGGAGATCTGGACCCCGCCGCAGTATCAGGAAAACCCCACCAAGGGCCTGTTGACCCCCCGCAAAGGCGCGAGCATGAGCTTGCAAGCCGGTACGTTGTTGTCGACAGCGGCGCAGATGGCGTCGGCGCAACTGCGCATCGGCCAGGGCGCGCGGATTGAGGTTGATCCGGGTCAAGCGATCAGTCTACGCAGCATTGGCCAGTTGACCGTGGATGGCAGCCTGAATGCCTGGGGTGGCAGCATCACGCTGGGCGCCGTCAGCGTGCAACCCAACGTGGCCGATGGCGTTGAAAACCAGGGCCATGGCCGTTCGATCTGGATCGGTGAACACGCAGTACTGGACGTGGCCGGGCGGGCGTTCACCGCAGTGGACAGTCTCGGCCGGCGCTACGGTACGGTCGGCCAGGGCGGCACTATCGTGATTGGCGGGGTGATCGACCCGGCCACCGGGATCGCTTCCGCCGCCAACCTGTTTGTGGTGGTGCGCGAAGGCGCGCGCCTTGACGCTTCCGGCAGCCAGGCGGTGCTGGACCTGGACGGTGCCGGCCCGAGCGTGATCGCCAGCCGTGGCGGCAACATCTCCCTGGCATCCAACACCGGCGTGTACCTCGACGGTACGCTCAAGGCCGGCAGCGGTGGTGCCGGTGCGGCGGGTGGTTCCCTGAGCCTGGCCTTGGAAACGCCGCTGTACGCCGAATCAGCCGCGGCTCGCGTGCGGCAAGCCCGTGAATTGATTGTCAGTGCCGCCGATCCGGGCGTGCCGTTGCCCGCCGGCAGCACCCCCGAATCGGCCGCGGGCAGCCTGGTCTACGGTCATGGCCGGCTCACGGTCAGCCAGGTCGACGCCGGCGGCTTCGATAACCTGTCGCTGTTGAGCAATGGTCTGATCAGCTTCGACGGTGACGTGTCCCTGCGTCTGGGGCAGAGCCTGAGCCTGTATTCCGGGGCCATGGCGTTGACGGATGGCGCGCCCCGACAGTCCCAGGTGCTCCTGGCGGCGCCTTATGTACGCCTGGCCGGGGTTGGCAACAACAGCCAGGGCAGTGACGGCGCCGTTCGTCCGACGGTCCAGGGTGGCGTTTCCACGCAGGGTACAGCCGGGCTCTTGAGGGTTGAAGCGGCAAACGTGCTGGATGTGCGTGATAGCCTCAACTTCGGTGCCCATGCCGAGCGCTCCAAGGCGTTGGCCAACGGCATTGACCGACGCGCCTTCGATCAGGCCCAGTTGGTCAGCCTGGGGGATATGCGCTTTCTGGCCCGCAGCGCGAACAATACTAAAACCGCCTTGACCACCCAGGCCGACTTGAGCCTGACGGCGGCGCAGATTTACCCGGCTACGGGGGCCGTTGCCGAGGTCACGGCCGGCTACACGGGGCCTAACAGCGACTTTGACCCGACACGCACCTTGCGCATCGGCCGGGTCGGCAGTGAGGCCCCGGCGCAACCTTATTCAGTGTTTGGCAGCTTACTGCTGAGTGCCTCGACCATCGAACAAGGCGGCGTGTTGCGGGCGCCCATGGGCGTGCTGACCCTGGGCATGGATGGCGGCATCGTCCGTTCCACCAAAGTGATCAACCTGTTGCCTGGCAGCCTGACCTCCGTCAGCGCCGGTGGCCTGGTGCTGCCGTATGGCGGGACAGTCGACGGCGTGACCTGGCAGTACAACGGCAAACAGGTGGAGTTGCTGGGCGTCGGCGGCACCTATAACACGGGCAGTCTGGCCGTTGGTATGCAATTGGTCGGGCGCTCGCTGAATGTGCAGCAGGGCGCGGTGCTGGACCTTGCCGGTGGCGGTGAGTTGCTCGGCGCGGCGTTTGTCTCCGGGCGCGGCGGCTCCACCGATGCGCGCTACAACCCGTTGGTGCAAATCGGTGCGGACGGGCGCTTTACCTTGCCGGGGCTGGCCACCAACCCGATCTATGCGATTGTTCCCGGCGCCCAGCCGGGAGTCGCGCCCAGCGGTGGCGAGCCGGGTGCGACCCAGCCGCTGGTGGGGCAACAAATCAGTATCGGTGCCGGGGTTCCAGGCTTGCCGGCGGGGACCTACACCTTGCTGCCGTCTAGTTACGCCTTGTTGCCTGGGGCGTTTCGGGTCGAGATCAACGGCTTGGCAACGGCGTTTGCCGCAGGTTCGATGCCGAACGCTTCGGCCATGAATAACGGTTCCTGGTCAACCGAGGGCTTCCTGTCGATTGCCCACACCGGCATTCGCGACAGCCTGTCGAGCCAGGTGATCGTCACGCCGGCGGCGGTATTGCGCCGGTATTCCCAGTACAACGAAACCCGTTACGCAGACTTCGTGCGCGCTGACGCCGCGCGCCTGGGCGTCCCGCGTGCGGCCCTTGAAGCCGACGCCAAAACCCTGAAGTTGCAACTGATCGCCGGTCAAAAAGACGTGGGGTTCACCTTTGATGGCGAGGGGCGTTTTAAACCCGCGGAGGGTGGATTCGGTGCCACTGTAGCGGTGCAGGGCAACGCCATCGAGGTGATTTCTGACACTGCCCAAGCCAGTACCACACCGTCGACGGTGGCGGTACGCGCCAGCGATTTGAATGCCTTGGGGGCCGCCCGTTTGGTGGTGGGCGGCTTGACGACGGTGATGTACGGCCAGGGTGGTAATTTCGTCGGGTTCGACACAGGATCCAGCGCGAACTCGGTGATTGTGCGTCAGGGGGCGAGCTTGGCGGCGCCGGAAGTGTTCTTGATGACGGGTACGTCCTCGGGCGCCATTGAGATCGAACAAGGTGCGTCGATCAACACCCTGGGGCTCGGCAAGGCTGCCTATGACTCGGATGATGGTTTTATCTATCGACCAGGCGCTCATAGTGTCCTGGCAGTGTCCAACGGGCGCTTGCAGATGCTGGCCCCAACCGCTGGCGACAATAATAGAGGACCAGGCAGCATCCTGATCGGCCAGTGCAATCCAGGGGCTTGCAGCGGTGAAACGTCACTGTATTCCGAGGGCTCGATTGCCTTTGCCACCACCAACCGCTTTGCCTTGGGTGACGGTGTGCGCTACGGCACCCGTCATCTGGCGCTGGCGGTGGGTGGGATCAACGTCGGCAGCCCGGAGGCGTTGGCCGAGGCAGCCGCGCGCGGCGTGTTGCCGTCGGGCTTGACCCTCAATCAGCAAGTGATGGATCGTCTGTTGCGCGGCGATACCTCACGCGGCGCACCGGCCCTGAAAAGCCTGGCACTGACAGCTGGGCAATCCTTGAACTTCTATGGCAGCGCAACCCTGAGCACCCTCGACAGCTCGGGTAAGTCACTGCTGGATGAACTGTTACTGACGACTCCGGCGATCTATGGCTATGGCAACGCGGCGGATGTGGCGTTGATCCAGACCGGCACCTTGGTGTGGGGAGGCGATACCAGTGCGCCGCCGGCCGTGATCAACCAAGGCGCGGGCACTGGCAGCGGCACCCTGGAGCTGCAGGCTCGGCGCATCGAATTCGGCTATGGCCGCAACGCCCAGCCCGATGGCCTGACCGAGAATGGCCGCATGACCCTGGGCTTTGCCAATGTCCACCTCAACGCCGACGAACGCATTACGGCCAACCACAAAGGCAGCCTGGCGGTGCATCAGTCCCAGGGCGCTTATGAAGCGGGCAAGGGCTTTGCCTACAGTGGCGGCAACTTGACCATCACCGCGCCGTTGTTGACCGGTGAAGCCGGTTCGATCAACCGGATCACCGCCGGTGGCGCAGTGACCGTAGTGGCCCCGGCCAACGGTGCGGCCCCGGCGGATGCGACGGCCATCGACGCGTTGGGCGCCGAGTTATTGCTGTCCGGGCGCAGCGTGGCGGTCGATACGGCGGTGGTGTTGCCCAGCGGCAAGCTGACCCTCAGCGCCGATGAAGCGCTGACCCTGGGCGCCTCTTCGCGTCTGGACCTCAGTGGTCGCACCGTGCGGAACAACGACGTGAGCAAATACAGTTGGGGCGGTGACGTCAGCCTGGAAAGCCGCCACGGCAACATTTATCAGGCGGCAGGTGCGCTCGTCGACCTGTCAGCCCGATACAACCAAGGTGGCCTGCTCAAAGCCGTGGCGGTGGACGCCGGAGCAGGGCAGGTCGACTTGCCAGGGCAGATCCGCGCCGGTAGCAGCGGCTATTACGATGCCGGTGGCACCCTGGTACCGTACCAGGCGGGCGGGGTGGACATTCGTGCGCAGCAGATGGGGGATTTCGCCGCGTTGAACCAACGCTTGAACCAGGGACAGGTGTGGGGTTCGCGCAGCTTCCAGCTCAAGCAGGGCAACCTGGTTATCGGCGATGAACTCAAGGCCAATCAGGTCAACGTCTCGGTGGATAACGGCAGTTTGACGGTGGTGGGCACTATCGACGCCAGTGGTGAGCGGGTCGGCAGTATCCGCCTGGCCGGCAAGCAGGGTCTGACCCTCGCCGGCAGTGCGGTGCTGGATGCCCACGGTACGGCGTTGCGGGTCGACAGCTACGGCAAAATCATCGATGCGCCGAACCGGGCGATGGTTGAACTCAACAGCGGTGACGGTCAATTGACCTTGGCCGATGGCGCGCGTATCGACGTGCGCCACGGCATGGCTGCGGTCCTGGGCCGTGGCCCGGGGCAATACGACGGCCTGGCCCGTGGCACCCTGGAACTGAATGCCCCCCGGCTGAATGCCAATGATGTGGCCATCGATGCGCGCGGGCGCGTCGATATCCTTGGCGCTCGCTCCATCGCGCTGAACGCCGTCGCCCGTTACACCGATGCGCCGCCCGGCGTTGAGCCGTCGGTCAGTGGCCGGCCGTATCAGATGATCGATCAGGATTACCTGAATAAAAAACACGCGCTCAGTGAAACCTTTATCAACAATGCCTTGAACAACCTCGGGTTGACGCAAGGCAAGCTGGCGGGCTTGAACAACAGCCGCTACGCCGACGCCTTCCACCTGCGCCCAGGCGTGGAAATCGTCGCCGAAGGCGATGTGGTGGTCAGTGGCGACCTGGACCTGTCGGGCATGCGCTATGCCAGCCTCAACCGCAATACGCCGAAGACGTTGGTGTATGGTTCGGGCGAGGTCGGCAGCCTGGTGGTGCGTGCCGGTGGCAATCTGGACGTCTACGGCAGCATCAACGACGGTTTTGCCCCGCCGCCGCCCACCCCGGACGACAACGGCTGGGTGCTGACCCCCGGCCTGCAAGGGTTCGGCAGCGATGTGATAGTGCCCGGCCCTGGTGTGGTGCTGGCAGAGGGCAGTGCATTCCCCACTGGCAAGACCCTCAACTACTCGTTACCGATCCAGGCCACCACGCTGGCGCAAGGCACTGTGCTGCCGACGCAGGGCATCCTCGATGCGCCACTGACCCTGCCGGCCAATACCGTGTTGAGCGCGGCGGTGCGCGACAGCGCCGGCAACCTGCTGTATGCCGCCGGCACGTTGTTGCAACAACCTGTGGTGCTCGCTGCCGATACACGACTGGACGCCGGCACCGTATTGGCGGGCGCTGCCGCCCTGCGCGCGATGACCTGGCCGGCCGGCGTGCCGTTACCCAGCCGAGGGGTGCTGATCGGCAGTGCGACCGACGGTGTTTTGCTGGCTGTGAACCTGGCTCTCAAGGTTGGCGCGCTGATTCCTTATGGCACGGACGTCAAACTGCCGAACGGCGCGATATCGGTGCCGTTGCGCACCGTGACCGGCGCCACGGCACGCCAGAACTGGGCTGTGGCGCCGATGTTGGCCGAAGGCTCGCAGTCGTGGTCGTTGCGTCTGGTGTCCGGTGCTGATACCCAGGCGGCCGACACGCGTTCTATCCAGCCGGCCTTTGCCGGCGACCTGACCCTGGCGGACACGCACTACGGCATTTACGAGACTCACAGTAAAACCATCATCCCGGGGCAACCGGCCCGGCCAGGCGGCGCCTGGTACTGGAGTGACTTTGCCGCCGAGCTGTTCGGCGTCACGGCGGGTACTCCGGTGCCGGAGTCCGAGTGGGCTTCTTGCCCGGACTTGTGCGTGCGCGTCAACTACGTGTGGAGCGACTTAGCCGAGTTGTTTGGCTTTACTCCCGGGGCGCCGGTGTCACCCGAAAACGAAAGCACGTGCGACGCAGATCTGTGCGTTTCCTTGGGCGAACCCACTCCAGCAATCCCTGAGCAGGTGATCGTCGGTCCGGTCAAACTGGTTTCACCCGTGAGTCAGCATTTCAGTGTGCTGCGCACCGGCACCGGTGATCTGGATCTGATCGCTGCGGGCAACGTCTCAATGCAATCGCCCTACGGCGTGTACACCGCAGGGGCGTCCAGCGCGTCTCGCGCAGGTGGTGCCGCCGCCGACTTCAACCAGGCTCGCGTCACCGCTGCGGATGGGACGGTGCTGGGCAGCGCGGCCAAGGCGTATGAAGCCTTGGTCGATGAAAGCAGCGCCAGCCCTTACGCCGCCTGGTACCCCGACGGCGGCGGCAACGTGTTGCTGCGCACCGGCGGTAGCCTGACGGGCGCTGTCTGGACGCCGATGCAAGATAGGCCAATGGACAATGACGGTCGCAGCCAACTCAACAGTGCGAACCTGGGCAACTGGTTGTGGCGCCAAGGCACAGGCAGCACGGCGGGTGTCACCCCGATACCGACCAGTTGGTGGATCAACTTTGGCACTTATATAAAGGGCAAAAGCGGCACTGCCAACCGGTATTTTGACGACGCTGCACAGATAGACCAGCTGCCACGCCTGGTGGGGTTCACCGGTGTCGGCACGCTGGGGGGCGGCAATCTGACCCTGGACCTGGGCAGCGATGGTGGCATGCAGACGCGCCGTGGCTCCGTGGATGGCTTGAGAGCACCGCGCAGTGAAGGCCTGGTGTTGGCAGTGGGGAGTACCGGGCGGGTGGTGGACGGTCAATTGCTGTTGACGGGGGGCGGCGACCTGGATGTACGCATGGGAGGCGATTTGAACCCTGGGCTGGACGCTCGTGCGACCCGCAGTAATACCGCCAGCTTGCAATCAGTCGACTATAAGGCACAAACACTCAGCCTCAATGGCGTGCTGACCAACCTGCGTGGCGCCTTGAACCTGCAGGCAGGCAGTCTGGGGGGCATTGCCTTGAATTACGGCAGTATGCGTAACGATCAGGATGTCAAGGAAAGCCGAGCCTACTCGCCGTACACCGCAAGCCTGGGCACGGCCACGGGCGGGATCACCTTGATGCTGGGCGACGCCACGGCCACGCTGTCGACGCGAGGTGACCTGGTGTTGGCGGGGACCGGCGACCCTGGACGCGTCTCTACCGAAAATACCCAAGCGTTCAGTTACAACGGTAGCGCTTATGGCAATGGCACCACATGGTTCTCATTATGGACCGAACGTACCGCCATCGACTTGTTCTCCGCAGGTGGCAGTTTGACGCCTAGCGTGCAGAGCATGTCGCTGAGCGCCAATGGCCAGCTGAATCCTCTGCCCGAGCAAAACTACTCCAGTTCGGACGGGCGTTTCATCTTCCCCTCCAAGCTCGGCGTGGTAGCAGCCAATGGCAGTATTTATCTCGGCGCATCCGCGCTGGGTGCTGGCCCGCTGCCTAACAATCCCGCTTATTCGCTGTTATTGGCGCCGTCGAGCAAAGGACGATTGGCCATGTTGGCCGGGGACTCAATTTACGCCAGCGGTTATGCGGTCAACCAGTCGGGTGACAGCCAGGGTGCTATACCGACGCCGTTCGCGCCAGCCTTTGTCGGCAGGAATGGGTTCAGCCTGGTCGTCAACAACCTGGGCAGTGACGCGATACAGGACGACCTTTCCTTGTTCGCCTTCCGCAGCGCGACTGATCTTGCGCGTCCGGCTTCCCAGGCAGAGCCGGCCAGGTTTTATGCCCAGCAGGGCGACATCGTAGGGTTGCGCAGCGGTGAGATCCTGACATTCGGCAGCCCGCGTCAAGGCCAGGTCCGCTATGAGTCCGCAGGCCCGGTCTGGATGCGGGCGGGGCGCGACATTGTCAGTTCAGGTACCGATATGGGCTCGTCGACGGTGCTTCCTAAACTGTTGGGTTACAACGGCGATTACTTGGGTGAAAGCCGCGGCAACCTGTTCGTTCACAGCCGCCCTGAGGACGTGTCAGTGGTTTCCGCCGGGCGCGACATTCTCTACAGCAGCTTCAACGTCGCCGGCCCCGGCACCCTGGAAGTCAGTGCCGGGCGCAACCTGTTGATGGCCGACAAAGCATCCATCACCAGCCTGGGACCGGTGGCGGTGGGCGACTCCCGTCCGGGGGCATCCATCGTGCTGGAAGCCGGGGTCGGGCTCAACGGCCTGGATTACCTGAAGTTCGTCACGCCCTACCTGGACCGCGCTAATCAGGCGGTCGAGGGTGTCGCGCTGGCCGCGCAAGCCGGCAAGGTGGCGAAAACCTACGAGGCCGAACTGTTGCAATGGCTCAACGAGCGCTACGCCTTCAGCGGCGATGCCGAGCAGGCGCGGGCGTACTTTGCAGGCTTGGGCCCCGAGCAGCAACGCATCTTCGCCCGTTCGGTGTACTTCGCCGAAGTGCGCGAAGGTGGTCGCGAATACAACCTGGCCGCTGGCCCGCGTTCCGGTAGCTTTGTCCGCAGCCGCGCGGCCATCAACGCACTGTTGCCGAGCAAGGACGTGGCGGGTAACCCGATCGTGTACAACGGCGACATCACCCTGTACGGCGGTGCCGGGGTGCATACCCTGTTTGGCGGCAATATCCAGATGCTCAGCCCGGGCGGGCAGCAGGTGTTCGGGATTGAAGGCAACGTGCCGCCGGCCAGTGCTGGGGTCCTCACGCAGGGTGCCGGGGATATTCAATTGTATTCCCGGGGCAGCATCCTGCTAGGCCAGAGCCGGATCATGACCACCTTTGGCGGGGCGATTCTCGCCTGGTCCAACGAAGGCGACATCAACGCCGGCCGTGGCTCGAAAACCACCGTGCTGTACACACCGCCCAAGCGGCTCTATGACACCTGGGGCAACGTGACCTTGTCACCCAGTGTGCCAAGCGCCGGTGCCGGTATTGCCACCCTGGCACCGATCGCCGAAGTGCCGGCCGGTGACATCGACCTGTTGGCTCCGGCCGGCACCATCGACGCGGGCGAGGCGGGCATTCGGGTCTCGGGCAACGTCAACATCGCCGCCTTGCATGTGGTCAACGCGGCGAACATCCAGACCCAGGGCAAGTCGTCCGGGGTGCCGGTGACGGCCAGCGTCAATACCGGCGCCATGAGCTCGGCCAGCGCGGCGGGGGCGGCGGCGTCCCAGGCGGCGGAAGACGCGGCGCGCAGCCAGCAGGCGGCGGCCAAGCAGGGCAGGGCGTCGATCGTGACGGTGGAGGTGTTGAGCTTTGGCTCCGAGCCGGTGCAGCGCGAGCCGCAGGAACAGCCGAAGACCTCGGGGTACAACCCCAACAGCCCGGTGCAGGTACTGGGCGCCGGGCCGCTGAGCGAACAGGCGCGTGCGCGGTTGACGGATGAGGAGCGCAAGCAGATCACGTTGTAGGTGGAAGGACCTCTCGATGTACGTTTGGGGCAATCAGTGATTGCCCCGTTTTTTTTGCTGTTGGCGCGGCGGCCTAATAGCCGGCTGGTGGTTCATGGCTAACTCGGCTGGAAGGGTGGGAGGGGGCTTGCCCCCGATGGCGGTGGATCAGTCATGCATGTAGTGACTGACACACTGCCATCGGGGGCAAGCCCCCTCCCACATTTTGATCTCCATGGATCAGATATCTCCATGGATCAGAACCCAAAGAACCGGACATGTAGCCGATCATCCCCTCCCCAAAAAATGCCCCCCACTCAATCCAAAATGAAGCTTTCGTGACAAAAGTTCGGTAGTGCCCGGCCACGCCCGTCTTGCCTATGTAACGCGCTGGAGGCGGCCACAAGTCGTCTCCCCAGCCGTCAGCAGGACGCCAGGAGTGGGGCACATGGGAACTATGGAACGTTACTCGAAAGTCGGCATGCAGGAGCTCGATCAGCGCCTGTCGAAGATCGTCGAAGCCGCGCGCAAGAAGCCGGTTTCGGTGTACCGCTACGGCGCGCCCTGGGTGTGGATCGTTTCGCAGGACGATTGGCAGGGCGCTTTGAAGGAAGTCTCCAGCTACATCCCCGCCGGCCATTCGCTGGTGTTGTTGCGCCCGCAGATCGATGCGGTGTTCGACCGGCACCACGACCTGCTGCAGCCCGCACCCGGGATGCAGATCGCGCCGCGCACCGTGTTGCAGATCCTGCTGCTGCAATTGCTGTACTCCGTGCCCAGCGAACAGCAACTGCACGAACAGCTCAATTACAACCTGCTGTTCCGCTGGTTCGTCGGCCTCGACCTGCACCAGAAGGTGTGGGGCATCCAGGTGCTGCAGCGCGATATCGCCACCCTGTTGAGCAACCCGCGGGCGGTGCAATTGATCCAGACCGTCATCGGTGAAGTGTTTTGTGGCGCCTTGCTGCACATGCCGGAGTTCTCGTTGAACTTCGCCTTGTTGCACACCTGGCTGGCACGGCACAGCCAACTTTCGATAACCCGCAATTGAGCAGGCCAAACGCCGTGCAATCGGCGAGGGCGCAACATTTTAGATATTTAGGGGGCGGTGTGGAGCATCTGTTCAAGTCAACGCTGGCGCTGTGTTGCCTGGCGCTGGGCACCTTGGTGCAGCCGGCGCTGGCCGAAGAGGGCGATGCCCCGGCGCGCCGGGTGGACGTCAACGAGTACTTCGTGCGCGGCAATACCGTGCTCGATGCGGCAACGATCGAAGAGGCGGTGTACCCGTTTCTCGGCCCGCAAAAGACCCTGAACGATATCGAAGGCGCCCGCGACGCGCTGCAGAAGATCTACCAGGCGCGTGGCTACCAATCGGTGTTTGTGGAGCTGCCGGAGCAGAAGGTCGATGACGGCATCGTCTACCTGCAAGTCAGCGAAACCAAGGTCGGCCGCGTGCGGGTGGTGGGGGCCAAGCATTACTCGCCGGTGGAAATCCGCGAGGAAGTACCGGCGCTCAAGGAAGGCGCCGTGCCGGATTTCGCCAGCGTGCAAACCCAGCTGGCCGGGCTCAACCGCAGTGCCGGGCGCCAGGTCACGCCGCTGGTCCGCGAGGGGCAGCGCCCCGGCACGATGGACGTCGACTTGCAGGTGGAAGACCAGAATCCGTGGCACGCGAGTATTGGCCTGAACAACGACTACAGCGCCGACACCGAGAAGCTGCGCTCGGTCGCGACCCTGGGCTACGACAACCTCTGGCAACTGGGCCACAGCATCTCGCTGACGTATTTCACCGCGCCCCAGGACAGCTCGAATGCCAAGGTCTGGTCGGGTTCCTACAGCGCGCCGTTGGATGAACGCTGGACCTTGCAGTTTTCCGGTTATCAGTCCGACAGCAACATCGCCACTATCGGCGGCAGCAACGTGTTGGGCAAGGGCCATTCCTACGGGGTGTCGGCGATCTACAACCTGCCGCTGGACGGGAACTGGGCCAACTCGTTCTCCTTCGGCATCGACTTCAAGGACTTCGACGAACAGCTGAAATTCGGCGCCAGCAGCGACCAGGTGCCGCTCAAGTATGCCCCGTTCACCTTTGGCTACAACGGCTACCGCTACAGCGAAAAATCCCAGCTGGGCCTGGGGTTGAACCTGGTGGTGGGCACCCGGGCGTTCTTCGGCTACGGCAGCGATGCCGAAGAATTCCGTGCCAAGCGCTGGGACTCCAGCCCGAGTTTCGCCGTGCTCAAGGGCGATGCCAATTACACCTACACCTTCGCCAACGACTGGCAGTCGGCGTCCAAGGCCGGCTTCCAGCTGGCCTCGGGACCGCTGGTGTCCAACGAGCAGTATTCCGCTGGCGGCGCCACCTCGGTGCGCGGTTACCTGGCGGCCGAGCGCACGGGGGATGAGGGGTTGCTGCTCTCCCAGGAGTTGCGCACACCGTCTTTGGCCAAGTTCCTCGGCAGTTATGTGCAGGAGTGGCGCTTCTACGCGTTCGCCGAAGGCGCGCGCCTGCGTCTGCACGACCCGCTGCCCGAGCAGGAAGACGAATACAGCCTGGCCAGTGTCGGCCTTGGCACCCGCGCCAGTTTGAGCAAATGGTTGTCCGGCAGCCTGGATTGGGGCTACCCGCTGCTCGACGGACCAAACACCCAGAAACAGGACTCGCGACTGCACTTCAGTGTGCAGGCGACCTTCTGACCCTTTTCCCCGGAGATTCTTCCCATGCAACGCCTATTCCTGAGCCTGTTGATCTGCCTGGGCTTCGCGCTCCCGGCCACCGCCCATGCCTGGTGGCAGGACGATTGGCACTACCGCAAACAGATCAGCGTGGACACCACCGCCCAAGGCGCCGCGATCAACCAGGCCCTGGGCCGCACCGCGCTGCTGGTGCGCCTGCACACCGGCAACTTCACCTTTGACGGGGTCAAGGATGACGGCAGCGACCTGCGCTTTGTCGGTGCCGATGACAAGACCGTGTTCAACCACCAGATCGAAAGCTTCGACCCGCTGATGGGCATGGCGCTGATCTGGGTCGATGTGCCCAAGGTCGAAGGCGCTCAGCGCCAGGACCTGTGGATGTACTACGGTAACCAGAAGGCCCCGGCCACCGCCAACGGCCAGCTGACCTTCGACCCGAATTACACCGCGCTGTATCACTTTGACGGGGCCAGCGGCACACCGCCACGGGACACCACGGCCTACGCCAACACCGCGCTGAATGCCACCGGCAGCAGCATCGACGGCGTGGTCGGGCGGGCCTTGCAGTTCAGTGGCCAGCCCTTGCTGTTGCCGGCCAGCCCGTCGCTGCAACATGCCGCCGGTGGCGCCTTCACATTCAGCGCCTGGCTGCGCCTGGACCAGACCAGCGGCGAGCAGATCGTCCTCGCCCGGCGTGAGGCTCCGCATAGCCTGTTGCTCGGGTTGAACCAAGGCATGCCGTTCGTGGAAGTCGACGGCCAGCGCGCCGTCTCGACCCAGCCATTGAACCCTGGTCAATGGCAGCACCTGGCGTTCACCGCCGAGGGTGAAAAAGTCACGCTGTATGTCAACGGCCGCGAAACCGCGAGCCTGGCGGTGGCGATGCCGGCGTTCAATACACAACTGGCGATCGGCGCCGATCTGCCGGAAGCAGCCGGCCCGCACTTGCCGTTTGCCGGGGCGATGGATGAGCTGCGCCTGTCCAAGGTGGCCCGCCCGGCGACCGTGTTGCTGGCCGATGCGAGTGCCCAGGGCGCCGAGTCGAAACTGGTCGCTTACGGCGTGGATGAAGAACAGTCGGGCTTCGGTTTCGGCAGCCTGGGCTTTCTGCTCAACGCGGTGCCGGTGGATGCCTGGGTGATCATCCTGGTGCTGGTGGCGATGATGTTCCAGTCGTGGGTCATCATGATTCGCAAGAACCGCATGGTCAGCCGTGTGAGCAGTGCCAACGAGGCGTTTCGCGAGCAGTTCGCGCAGATCGGCACCCGCCTGGAAATGTTCTACGACGACAGCGTACTCGCCGAACGCCTGAGCCATTCTTCGCTGTGGCGCCTGTACTGCGTGGCGGTCAAGGAGATCCGCACCCGCCGCGCCCAGGGCGCCGACACCTCATCGGTGTCGGCGGCCACCATCGAAGCCATCCGTTGCTCCATGGACGGCGTGCGTACCCGCGAAAACCAGGCACTCAGTTCCAAACTGTCGACGCTGTCCAACGCCATCGCCGGCGGCCCGTACATCGGCCTGCTGGGTACGGTGCTGGGCATCATGGTGGTGTTCCTCGGCACGGCCATGGCCGGCGACGTGAATATCAATGCGATCGCCCCGGGCATGGCGGCGGCCTTGCTGGCCACGGCCATGGGCCTGTTCGTCGCGATCCCCGCGCTGTTCGGCTACAACCGTCTGATCACGCGCAACAAGGAAGTCAGCGCCGACATGCGCGTGTTCGTTGACGAGTTCATCACACGCCTGGCGGAGATGCACGGCGAGAGCCAGTTCAGTGACGCGGCGCACCGCGTGCCGCACCACGCGCCGGTTTCGGCCTGAGGAGAATCGCCATGGCTTCCGTAAATGCCTCCCACGACGATGACGACGATGCCGCCGTCGACAGCATCAACATCACGCCCCTGGTGGACGTGCTGATGGTGGTGCTGGTGATGTTCATCCTCACTGCCACCGCCCAGGTCTCGGGCATCCAGATTCACCTGCCCAAGGCCAGCGCCTCGGTGTCGCTGTCGGAGGCCAAGACCAAGGCCATCTCCGTCAACGACGGCGGCCAGGTGTTTCTCGATGCCTATCCGGTCACCCTCGGCGAGCTGGAGGAGCGCCTGCGCATCGAGAAAGCGCTGAACCCGGATTTCCCGGTGATCGTGCGCGGCGACGCCACGGTGCAGTACCAGAAGGTGATCGAGGTGCTCGACCTGCTGCGGCGGTTGGAGCTGTCCCAGGTCGGGCTGGTCACCGGCAAACCGAGCCAGGGCTGAGTCATGACCGCACAGATCCCGATGCCGCCGTTGCCCGTGAAGAACAAGCCGCCGCTGCGCCCGCTGAAGTGGGGCGCCGGCCTGCTGCTGGGCGCCGTGGCCGCCTGGTTTCTCTGGCAATGGGCCAATGACATGAGTGGGGTACGCCGCGAAGCACCCAAGGTGCCGACCATTATCCCGTTGCCGCCACCACCGCCACCGCCGCCGGAAAAACCCAAGGAACCCGAGCCCCAGGTGGAAGAAAAAGTACCCGAACCGGTGCCCACGCCCGAGCCCGAAGAGGTGAAGCCGGCGGAAGAAGCACCGCCTTCGCCGGCCGATGACTTGGCCAACCCGATGCAGATTGATGGCGATGCGCAGTCCGGCAATGACGGCTTCAACATCGGCGCGGGCAAGGGCGGTGGCATGGCCGGTTCCGGCGGCGGTGGCCTGGGTGCCGGCACGTACAAGCAATACCTGGCGGGGGTGTTTCAACGCCTGCTGAGGGAAGACCCGGAGTTACGCAAAAAGGCCTACGCGGTACAGGCGGATGTGTGGTTGAGCGCCGAGGGCCAGGTCACGCGTGTGGAGCTGGCCAAGTCCAGCGGCGACCGCGAGACCGACGCCCAGGTGCTGGCGGCGTTGCGTGTACCGCATGCCGCGCAACGCGTTCCAGCCTCGGTGAGCATGCCGGTGCGCCTGTCCCTCAAGGGTCGGCGTCCGGATTGATCGAACCCATTTTTTGCAGTTTTTTACAGGAGTTGCTTACGAATGATTTCCCCCGTGAATCGCCTGACTCTGGCGGTCGGCATGGTCATCGCGACCCTGGTCGGCCAGGCGACGGCCGCCCCGGTCGCCCCTTCGGAAAACGTCACGATCAACCTGATCCGCCTGCTGGTACAGCAAGGCGTGCTCACCCAGGACACCGCCAATGGGCTGATCGCCCAGGCGGAAAAAGAAGCCCAACAGGCACGCCAGGCCAATGCCGCGCCGGTGGTCGCCAGCGGCCCGACGGCGGCACCTGGCGATGTGCGCGTGCAGTATGTGCCGCAAGCGGTACGCGACCAGATCCGCGATCAGGTCAAGGCCGAAGTCATGGCCACCGCCAAGCAGGAAAACTGGGCCCAGCCCAATACCTTCCCGGATTGGGTCTCGCGCATCAGCTTTGATGGCGATATCCGCCTGCGTGACGAGTCGCGCTATTTCTCGGGTAACAACAGCAATGAAATCCTCGATTACGCCAAGCTCAATGAGAACGGGCCTTACGACGTCAACCGCAACTCCAACACCAAGTTGCCGCCGCTGCTCAACACCCGTGAAGACCGCGAAAGCCTGTTCCGCCTGCGTGCGCGCCTGGGCATGAAAGCGGTGATCTCGCCGGAATGGACCGCCGGCATTCGCCTGGGCACCGGCTCTGACAATAACCCGGTGTCCACTACCCAGACCCTGGGCGGTGGCTTCGGCAAGAAGGACATCTGGCTCGACCAGGGTTACCTGAGGTGGAAAACCACCGACTACATGACCTTGACCGGCGGGCGAATCGCCAATCCGTTCTACGCCACCGACATGATGTATTCCAACGAGCTCAATTTCGACGGCGTGGCCGCGATCTTCAACCACAAGCTCAACAACGAGTGGGGCCTGTTCGGCACCCTCGGTGCATTCCCGGTCGAATACACTGCGGATGCCGCCAGCAGCAACGGCATCGACAAGGAAGACAGTCAGACCAAATGGCTGTTCGGCGGGCAAATCGGCGCCGATTGGAAGATCAACCGCGGCAACAGCCTTAAGCTCGCCGCGGCCTATTACCAGTTCCAGGACATCCAGGGTGAGCGCTCCAGCCCTTGTTCGCCGTGGGCCGGCGCCCCCGGTTGCGACACCGACGGCACGCGTGTGGCCTTTATGCAAAAAGGCAACAGTGTGTTCCTGCTGCGTAACAACACCACCAACCCGGCGGACCCTGTCAGAACGCCAGACCCGCAGTACGTAGGCCTGGCGTCCAAGTTCGACGTGCTGGACCTCAACCTGGTCTGGGACAGCGAACTGCCCAGCGACTTCAAGTTGCGCACCCAAGGCAACTACATCCGCAACCTGGCCTACGACAAAGGCGAGATGCTCAAGCGCAGCGAAGGCCAGATCGTCAACAACATCAACAGCAAGGGCCAGTTTGAAAGTGGCGGCAACGCCATGATGGTGCAGTTCACCCTCGGCAGTGCGCTGGAGATGCGCAAACGTGGCGATTGGAACGTGCTGGCCGGCTACAAGTACATCCAGCCTGACGCCTTGCCCGACGGTTTCAACGACTCCTCGTATCACCTCGGCGGCACCAACGCCAAGGGCTACTTCATTGGCGGCAACTACGGCATCGACAAGAACATCTACGCCAGTGCGCGTTGGTTGAGCGCGTCGGAAGTGTATGGCGCGCCGTTCGAAGTCGATGTGATGCAACTGGAACTCAACACGCGCTTCTGATGCGCAGGGAGATGCCCCATGAACACGCGAATATGCGCGCTGCTGTTGCTGCTGGTTACCACCGGTGCTTCGGCCGAAGGCATGGAAGAGCGCCTGCGCACGCAACTGCGCAGCACCACCCAGCAGTTGCAGGCGCTGCAAAGCGAGCAGGCCCAGGCCAGTGCCGCGCGCCTGGCGGCGGAAAACCAGGCCAAGCAGGCCCAGGTGCAAATCAAGCAATTGACCGCCGAGCTGGAAAAGGCCCGTGGCGTGGCCGAGCAACTCGCCGGCCAGCAACAGAACCTGCACAGCCAGGCGCAAGCCCAGGCGGCGGCGAGCAACGAGCAGATCGGCAAGTTCAAGAAGGCTTATGACGAACTGCTGGTGTTGGCCAAGGGCAAAGAAACCGAGCGCGCACGCCTGCAGGCGCAACTGAGCGAACGTGACACACAAGTGCAGCAATGTTCAGCCAAGAATCAGCAGATGTACGGCGTGGCTCAGCAGTTGCTCGCGGCCTACGAAAAAATCGACGTGGCCGAGGTGATGAGTATTCGCCAACCCTTCGCCAGCGGTGCGCGGGTCAAGTTCGAGGAACTGGCCCAGGGTTTTGGCGACGATCTGTACAAGACCCGCTTCGATGCGCCCCAGGCGGGCGTCAATCATTGATCCACAAGGAAGAGCAGACCATGAACGAATTGATCACCAGCGTCACCGCCCAGAGCCTCACCGAGTTGCTGCAAGAGGCCGGCTACCGGGTCAACCAGAGCGAGCAGAACGGCATCGTGCAACTGCTCAGCGCCAGCCAGGGCATCGGCTTTGCGGTGCGTTTCGGCAACCCGGCGACGGAGCCGGGCAGCTACGTGGATTTCACCTACAGCTGCGCGCTGCGCGTGCAGGGCGACTTGCCCGAAGGCCTGGCCCAGGTGTGGAACGCCTCGCGCCGTTTTGCGCGGCTGTCGGTGCAGGGTGAATTTCTGCTGATGGAAATGGACGTGGTGGTGGCCGGTGTCGGCGCCACGCACCTGCGCAGTCAGTTGGAACTGTGGGACCGCCTGCTGCAGGAATTTATCGTCTACCTGCGTGAGTACAGCCAGCACGCCGCGCAGTTGCAGGCCCAGGCGGCTGAACCTGTAGCTGAAGAGGTACCGGTGCTGTGAAGAAGCGAACCGTGGTTGTCGGCGCGGGGGCGCTGACGTTGCTGGTGGTGGCGGTGGGGTTGAGCCTGCGACCGGGCAGCGACCCGGTCGCCGCTCAGCAACCGGCACCTGTCGTCACGTCCTCGCCCAACGAGCGTGGCGCGCCGGCGGTGGCGCGCCTGGGCAACCAGCAGATCGACGTGCCTGAACTGAAAAGCGTGCTGGCGAGCCTGCCGGCCGAATCCCGTGAGCAACTGCGCGGCAATCGTGGCGCCCTGGAGAGCTGGCTGCGTTCGCGCCTGGCGCAAAAGGCCGTGCTCGAACAGGCCGACGCCCAGGGCTGGCGCCAACGTCCGGAGGTGGAGCAACAGACCCGCGCCGCCACCGAACAGATCGTGTTTCGCGACTACATGCTCTCGGTCAGCCAGGTGCCGGCCGACTACCCCAGCGCCGCTGAATTGCAGCAGGCCTACGACGCTGGCAAAGCACAATGGATGACGCCGCCGATGTACCGGGTCAGCCAGATCTTCCTGGCGCTGAATGACCCGCAAAGTGTCGACGCGGTACGTCGCCAGGCCCAGGAACTGAGCCGCAAGGCCCAGGCCGCGCCGGGGGATTTTGCCGCCCTGGCCACGCAATACTCGCAAGACCCGGACACCGCCCAGCGCGGCGGCGACTCGGGCTTGCAGCCGTTGCAGCAACTGGTGCCGGCGGTGCGCGAAGCGGTGTCGCGGCTCAAGGTCGGCGCGGTCTCGGAGGTGGTGCAAAGCCCGGCGGGGTTCCATGTGCTCAAACTCACCGCCCAGCAACCGGCGCGCACCGCCACCCTCGACGAACTGCGCGAGCGCCTGACCCAGGCCCTGCGCGCGCAACGCCAGGAACAGATCGCCAAGGCGTATCTGGAAGGCATGCTCAATACCGCGACCTTGAGCATCGACGGCGCGCAGTTGAACCAGGTGCTGGAGTAACCCGCGTCAAGCGCATTGGATGCACAAGACCTACAAGACAGGGAGTCTCCCATGGCATTTCTAGAACCGTCTGGCCCCCAGGGGCCTGCACCCTATCGCGAGCCGAGCCAGTCCCGCAGCGCCTGGTTGGCTCTGGCCAACGACATCGAGCCGGAGGTCGCGCGCTACTTTCTGGTGAGTGCGCGCTGCGGCTGTTTCATGCAGGCGGCGCGCAGCCTGAATATCAAGGCGACGCTGCTGCGCAAACGCCTGGCGCAACTGGAGGAACAACTGCGCCATGTGTTGTTCATTTTTCAGGGCAACGGCCTGGTACTCAGCCGCGATGGCCAACTGCTGCAGGCGCAATTGATTGCCCTGGCCCATGCGCGGCGCCTGCCGGTGGTGGAGCAGCCGCTGATTCGCCTGGCCGTGGCCGAGCCGATCCTGCACGACATCCTCGGGCGCGACCTGATCGCCTTGCTGCGCCGCAACGCCAGCGTGCGCCTGGAAATCATCTCCATCGACAGCCAATTGTCCCTGCAAGCGGTGGACGTTGACGTGGTGCTGTGGCTCTCCGACGCCGATGGCCCCACGCCCGGCCCGAGTTTCCCCACTGCGCCGCCTCAAGTGCTGGCGCGCTTGGAGTACCTGCCGCACATCGCCAAGCGTTACTCGCGGCTGACAACCCGCCCCGACAGTGTCGAAGACCTGGATGACTACATGCTGGTGCAGTGGCAGCCGGATGGGCAGGTGAACGCCTTACAGCCATGGAACACGGTGGTGGCACAGCGCCTGGCCGCGGTCGTGCAGGTGCATGCCTATTCGTTGATGCTCGAGATGATCCGCTGCGGCGCCTGCATCGGTTTGCTGCCGCGCTACATGGGCAGCTTCGACCGTGGCCTGGTGGCCTTGCCGGGATTGCTCGCCGAGCCCATGCAGCGCCAGGTGTGGCTGGCGGTGAAAGCGCAGGTGCAGCATGCCGAGGCGGTGCAGATGATCGTCGAGTTGATCACCAGTACGTTCGAGGGGCGGCGGGAGTGGTTTGATTAGTGCAGGATCCGGCCCCGGACGTTGCGTGATCGCCCCAACTGCGCCAGTCTTGGCGGTCTCATCTTTCCTGTAGCTGCGATCCGCGATGCAAGCCACCCGTTTGACTCTGATCTGCCATGCCGTCACGCCATTGCAAAAGCGCGGCTGCTTTGCCGATGACGAATCGTTGGTGATGGATTGGCAAAACGCGGCGTTATCCCTGGCCGGTCGCTTCAAGAAAAACGTGCGGCTGTGCTGTGGGCCCGAGGCGCGAACCCGTCAGACGGCGAGCTTGTTCGGTGATCGGGCGCAGATCGATGAGGCCTTGCGTGATGGCGATGTCGGGCACTGGAAAGGCCAGGACATCGCCGCGCTCGACAGCGCCGAACTGACGACCTGGCTCACCGACAGCGCGAGCGCACCCCACGGTGGCGAGTCGGTGGATCGGCTCTGCGCGCGCGTCGCGCGGTGGATGCAGTCGCTGCAGACCGAATCCGGCCATGTCGTGGCCATCACCCATCCGTTTGTCATCCGCGCCGCGTTGCTCTACGTCATGCAGTTTCCCGTCGCGATGTTTTATCGCATCGATGTGGAACCGCTGTCTTGCACGGAGCTGCGTTTCAACGGCGTCTGGCGCCTGCGCCTGGAAACTCACGCCTGAGTGCGTGAACATGGCAAAATCCACGCCCCGCAATGAGAGCAACCCATGAAACGCATCCTGATCATCGGCATTGGCGCCGGCAACCCTGACTACATCACGATGCAGGCCGTGAAGGCGCTGAACCGCACCGACGTGTTTTTCCTGATGGACAAGGGCCAGAGCAAAGACAAACTGATCGACCTGCGCCGTGAGATCTGCGCGACCTACATCACCGAGCCCGGCTACCGCTTCGTCGAGGCCGATTGCCCCGAGCGGGTGCGCGGGGACATCGACTACACCCGCGCCGTGCAGGACCTCAACCGCGATAAGCAGCAGACCTTCGAGCGCATGATCAACGAAGAAATGGCCGACGGCGAAGTGGGGGCTTTTCTGGCTTGGGGCGATCCGGCGTTGTACGACAGCACCATCCGCATTCTGCAGGCGATCCTGGCCAGTGGCCGCTGCGTCTTTGAATTCGAAGTGATCCCCGGCATCACCAGCGTGCAGGCCCTGGCGGCCCAGCACAAAGTGCCGCTGAACCGCATCGGCCGCTCCATCGAGATCACCACCGGGCGCCGTTTGGCGGCGGGGCAGGCGAGCGATGCCGACACCCTGGTGGTGATGCTCGACGCCGAAGACTCCTACCGCACCGTGGCCGATCAGGATCTGGACATTTATTGGGGGGCCTACCTCGGCACGCCGGATGAAATCCTCATCAGCGGCAAGGTGAGTGAAGTCGCTGAAGACATCCAACGGGTGCGCAAGGCTGCGCGTCTGGCCAACGGCTGGATCATGGACACTTATTTGCTGCGCAAACCCTGAGGTCGATCTCCATGTTCAAACTGTTCGCGCTGGTGTTGACCCTGGTGGCCGGTGCCGCCCACGCCGATTCCGACCTGCACACCGACTTGCCGTTGTTGTACCTGGAACAGACCCAGGGCGATGCGCGCAACCAGCCGCTGGTGATTTTCCTGCACGGTTTTGGCAGCAACGAGGAAGACCTGTTCGGCATCAAGGATGCGCTGCCGTCCACCTGGACCTACCTGTCGGCGCGCGCGCCGATGCCGGTGGACGCCCAAGGGTTCCGCTGGTTCACCAAGACGCCGGGTGACGGCGATTACGATGGGATGACCGACGACCTGCAGAGCAGCGCCAGGCTGATCAAGGCGTTTGTCGCCAAGGCTACCGTCAAATACCACACCCAGCCTGACCGGGTGTTCCTGGTGGGGTTCAGCCAGGGCGCGATCATGTCTTACGAGGTGGCGTTACGTGACCCTGAGTTGGTGCGCGGGATTGCGGCGCTCAGTGGCAGCGTGCTGCCGGTGCTCAAGGCGCAGCTCAAGCCGGATGAGCGATTGGGCCAGCTGGCGATTTTCATCGGTCACGGCACGTTGGACCAGGCGCTGCCGTATGCCTCGGCGACGCGGGCGAACGAGGTGTTGTCGGGGTTGGGGCTCAAGCCGCAGTTTCATACTTATCCGGGCATGAACCACACCATCAGCGCAGCGGAAGTGCAGGACTTGAAGGCCTGGCTGGAAACCAATGTGAAGTGAACACCGCTAAAAATGTGGGAGGGAGCTTGCTCCCGATAGCAGTGTGTCAGCCAACACATGCATGACTGATGCACCGCCATCGGGATGCAAGCCCCATCCCACAGTTGATCGGTGTGGTTTTAACGGTCGGTTTACTTGCTGCCAGTGATCAGTTTCACCAACTGCGCATGCCCCTTCACATCATCCGCCCGCGAAATCGCCTGGATCACCAGTAAGTGATTGCCGGAACCGCCGAGGAAGGTGGAGTTCAAGGTTTTGCCGCCGCCTTGGGTGGCCGTGCTGTCCACCTGGCGCAGGCCGAGGCCCTTGAAGGTCAGTTTCTTTTCGTTCTGTTTCTTGAAGTCGGGCAGGGCGGCGCTCTGGTCCTTGACGAACCCGGCGACTGCGCCGTCGAGAAACTGCGGGTCATTATCGTTAATGGTCACCCCGTTGTTGCGCACGGTTTCGGCGACGATGACCACACTTTTCGTGGTTTGGTTCGCGTACATCGTACCTTGGGTATCCCCGGTGCCGTCTGCTGCCTTGCCGGCTGGCAGGGTGTCGGCGACATAGGCCTTGGGCAGGTCGAAGCTGAACTTGCCGCCCAAGGTGGAGATGGTCTGATCCGCCGGCTTGGCCGCGGCGAATACGCTGCCGGCGCTAAGCGCCAGGGCCAGCAGGACGGCGGTCTTGGTGAAAGTGGCCATGAAGAAGCGCTCCGGTAGATGAACGAAATTGCGCCGTATTCTGTCAGAAAATTCGCAAGATCGTTCATCTGCACCATCACACCTTGTCGGACTCTTCCTCAAGACGGTCCATTTCAAACAACCGCGCCAGTTCCGCACGGGCTTCCTGGGCGGTCTGCATGACCTTGGCCGCGTCGTCGTACACCGCGTGCTGGGCGGCGAGGACCTGCAGGTCGTGGTTCTTGAACCGGGTGATGCGCGCGTCGGCCTGGGCTTGGCTCAGGCCTAGGCCCACCAGGGTGCGGCGGCTCATTTCCAGGCTGGAATAGAAGGTTTCGCGCACCGGTGACGCGTCGAGGTCCACCAAACGGTGGACGTGCTGGCGGTTACGGGCGCGGGCGATGATCTTCATGTGCGGATAGAGGCTGCGCACCAGTTCGGCGGGTTTTATGTTTATCTCCGGGTCATCCATCGCGATAACGAAGAACTCCGCCCGGTCGACCTTGGCCGCGTGCAGGATCTCCGGACGTTGCGGGTCGCCGTAGAACACCGGCATGCCGCCGAAGCTGCGGGTCAGCTCGATGGTTTCGACCGAGGTGTCCAGGGCGATAAACGAAATGTTCTGCGCGCGCAGGATTCGCGCGACGATCTGCCCCATGCGGCCCATGCCGGCGATGATCACGCGCGGCGCATCGCTTTCGATGGTGCGGTATTCCTCGGGGACTTCCACGGGTTTGACCTTGGGCTTGAACAGCTTCGGGCAGACCAGCAACAGCAGCGGCGTCACGGCCATCGACAGGGTGATGGTCAGCACCAGGATGTCGTACAGGTGCGGTTCGAACAGGCCCTGGTCGCGGCCGATCTTGAACACCACGAAGGCGAATTCACCACCTGCCGCCAGCACCACGCCCAGGCGCAAGGCGCTCTCGCGGTTGAGATCGCCCACCAGCCGGCCGACGGCATACAGCAGCGGCAGTTTCAAACCGATCAACAGCAGGGTCAGGCCGATCACCACCAGCGGCGAGCTGAGCAGCAGGCTGAGGTTGGCGCCCATGCCCACGCTGATGAAAAACAGGCCGAGCAGCAGGCCCTTGAACGGTTCGATCTGGGATTCCAGTTCGTGGCGGTATTCCGAGTCCGCCAGCAGCAGGCCGGCGAGGAACGCGCCCAGGGCCATGGACACGCCGACCAACTCCATCAGCCAGGCGGTGCCGATCACTACCAGCAACGCGGTGGCCGTGGACACTTCGCGCAGGCCGGTCTTGGCGACGACGCGAAACACCGGGCGCACCAGATAGCGCCCGCCGATGATCACCACGGCGATGCTGCCGAGGATCTGCAACACGTGCTGCACGCCCTGGGCCTGGGTGCTTGGGTGATCGCCCCCGGCCAGCAACGGCACCATGGCAATCAGCGGGATCGCCGCAATGTCCTGGAACAGCAGAATCGCAAAAGCCAGGCGCCCGTGGGGCTGGTTCAGTTCCTTGCGCTCGGCCAGGCTTTGCAGGCCAAAGGCGGTGGACGACAGCGCCAGGCCCAGGCCCAGCACGATTGCGCTGTTCCACGACTGGCCGAACAGCCACAGCGCGACCCCGCCCATCACCAGGCCGGTGAGCAGCACCTGGGCCAGGCCGACACCGAATACCGCCTTGCGCATCACCCATAAACGTTTCGGCGACAGCTCCAGGCCGATGATGAACAGCAGCAGCACCACGCCCAACTCCGAGAACTGCGCGACGCTTTGCGGGTTGCCGATCAGGCCCAGTACCGACGGGCCGATGATCACACCGGCGAACAGATAGCCCAGCACCGCGCCCAACTGCAGGCGCTTGGCAAGGGGCACGGTCAGCACGGCGGCGAGCAGGAACACCACGGCTGCTTGTAACAGGTTGCCTTCATGGGGCATTGCGAACTCCAAAATCTTTAAAGCCAATCAACAGGCGGCTATTAGAGCGCTTTTTACATGTCGATAATTGTGTTTTTGCAGTGTGGGATCGTGCTGGGCAGGTGATTTTTTGCTGGGCGACCGCGTTCTCGCGGGCGTGTCTTTCACTGGCTGAGTGTTTTTCCAGGCGCACTGGCGGGCGTGCGGTACAACCCCACGGCCAGTCCCGTGATGATGAGCGCAATCGAGAGCAGGTTGGGCGTGGATATGCGCTCGCCGATGATCAGCATCGAACTGGTCATGCCGAACACCGGAATCAGCAGGGACAGCGGCGCTACGGTGGATACCGGGTATGCCTTGAGCAGTGAGTTCCAGCCCCAGTAGGCAAAGTGCGTGGCCAGGTAGACCTGGAACAGGATGGAACCCGCCGCCGTCAGGTCGAGGTTGGCGCCCACGTTGGCGAACGCTGCGCTGCCGTGCAGCCACCAGGCCATGAGCCACAGCGGAATCGGTGGGAACAGACTGGCCCACACCATGAACGAGAAGATCTCTTTCACGCCCGATTGCTTGATGATCACGTTGCCGACACTCCAGGCCAGCGCGCTGAAGACGATCAACAGAATACCCAGCAGCGCGTGGTCGCCGTGTTGCGTCGCGATAATCCCCGCCAGGCCGGTCACCGCGAGCACGGCGCCGAGCACTTGGGCCCTGCGGATTTTTTCCTGGAACAGCACATAGCCCCAACCCATGCTGAAAAACACGCTGAGTTGGATGATCAGCGAGGCGATTCCCGGGCTGACGCCGACCTGAATGCCGTAGTTGATCACGCCCCACATCCCCAGCCCGAAGATGAGCCCGTAAGCCGCCACATAGTGGAAGCGCACGGCGGGGCGCTTGATGAAAAACACCAGCGGCAGAGCGGCGAGGGCAAAGCGTATGCCGGTGAGGACAAAGGGGTCGATTGCACGCAGGCCCAATTTTGTCAGGGGGAAGTTCACCCCCCAGACCAACGTAACCAGCACGGCAAGCACCAGGTGTTTTTTCTGCATGGGGTTTCCTTTAGGCAGAGTGCAGCTTCAAAGGCGTCGATGTTAGGCGGCAGGGCAGTGGCCCGCTTGCTATGCCAGGTCAACTTTTGACAGAATCGGGCCATGATGCCGACTTTTGATGCCGACAGCCCCGACGCGCTGGTGACGCTGCGCGAATACCCCTCTGGCACCGTGTTTGCGCGGCACACGCACCCGCGAGGTCAGTTCGCCTACGCTTCCACCGGCGCACTGAAAATGTTTACCGACCTGGGCAACTGGGTGGTGCCGCCGCAGCGGGCGATCTGGGTGCCCGGCGGCGTGCCCCATGAAATGCAGATGCGCGGCGATGTGGTGATGCTCAATACCTACCTGGACGCCGGCGCCGCCGCACGGGCGGGGTTGCAGGCACGCTGCCAGGTGTTTGAAGTGTCGCCCCTGCTCAGGCATCTGTTGCAGGCGGCGCTGACCATCGAGCCTTCGACCTTACCCAATGCCAGGCAGGCCTGCGTGCTGACGCTGCTGATCGACGAGATCGGAGCGATGCCCGAGTTGCCCCTCAGCGCGCCGTTGCCCCGCGAGCCACGGCTGGCGAGCGCCTGCCAGCGTTTTCTGGAGGCCCCTACGCAACACACTTCGATTGACGAAATGGCCGCGTGGTCGAGCATGAGCCGGCGCACCTTTACCCGCCATTTCCTTGAGAACACGGGCATGACGTTCGTCGCCTGGCGCCAGCAAGTCTGCCTGCTGGAAGCCACTGCCCGGCTCAGCCACGGCGTGTCTATCACCGAGGTTGCGCTTGAGTTGGGCTTCAGCAGTGCCAGCGCCTTCACTGCGTTGTTCCGGCGCAACCTGGGCGATACCCCGGCGCGTTATCTGACTAAATCAAAGGCCGCGTCGTTGTTCTGAGGGGGTTGCGGCGTCCGCGCCCGTCAGGATTCACCTTCCTGTGGCCCGCCCTTTGTTACTATCGGCGTCCTTCGTCACCAGGAGTCATCGGCCCATGCAGCACCAGTGGGATGAAATGCACCGTACCCGCAAGCCCACGTTCGTACTGTGCGGCGAGCCTCAGGGGGACGTGCTCAATCTCTATGTTCACGGTTACTCGGCGTTCTTCAACCGGCAGCAACTGGGCAACTTCACGGCGCAACTGGCAAGTATCGAAGGTTCGACCAACCTGATGCTGTTCTGGCCGGCCGGGCATTTTCTGGAAAACCTGTTCGCACCGTTCAAGGACGTGATCACCGCGATGCTCGGCGGCGGCGGCCTGGGAGCGGCGACGGTAGGAGTGGGCAAGGCGATCGGGTATTTTCTCGACCATTACAAAAGTGTCGAGGCGCGGGTGGATGAAGTGGCCCGCAGCCTGTTGCCGGAACTGGCAGAGTTCCTCCACGGCGAGTCGCTGCAGGTGCGGCGCATCAACCTGATCGGGCATTCCCTCGGCGCGCGCATCCTGGTCAAGAGCGTGTTGGCCAACCCCGACACTGCGCGCGAACTGCCGTTGAACCATTTGCTGTTGATGGGCGGGGCGATCTGTACGTCGAGCCCTTGGGATGAAGTGTGCGCAGCGCTTTCGGGGCGGGTGATCAACTGTCACTCCAGTAAGGATTGGGCCCTGGCGATGAAACCGGATACCGAGCGTTGCATCGGTCGCTACGCCATCCCGATCACGCCCGCGCTCAAGGCCAAGGTGACCAACGTTCACCTGGCCAGCTTCGATCACGCGGCCTATTGGCCACAGTTGCAGACGGTGGTGCAGTACACCGACCTGCTGCAGGAGCGACGCGGCATGATCCGCGCCGACCAGCGCAGTAGCGAGGTGCGCTTTGTCGAAGAAGATGACGAACTGTTCCCGGTGCTGGTGCGGGCGCGCCCGGACGAACTGAAGTTCCTCGCCGAATTGATCGCGCAAAAGCGCAGTGCCTCGATTGATGCCACGGTGCGCGAGCCGCTGAAGTTGGCCATCGAGTTGCAGCGCATGGGCGGCGACAGCTTCATGAACCTCGCCCGGGGGCACGGTGTGGGGTATCGCCAGATCGCCGAGGATGTGGCGCAGCGGCTGGGGATCAAGTTCGATGAACCGATGGAGACCGTCGTGCTGGCGGACATCGAAGCGCAGGTCGCGGAAAAACTCATCGAACAATACAAGGACAAACTCAGCCACGCCGACCGCCAGGCGTTCGACGCCGAGCTTCAGGCGGCGGCGCAAAAGGAGCAGGGCCTGTTCCATCGCATCGATGTCGGCCGTTCGGCCGCCACGGCGTTGAGCGGTACGGCGTTGGCGGGGCTGACCGGGTTCATCCTGCGGCGCGGCGCGGCCACGGCGATTCCGCTGGTGGGCCAGGCGCTGGCGGCGGCGATGTTGCTGGTGAGCGGGGTGCGTGCGTTTTCCGGCCCGGCGTATTCGATCACGACCTTGGCGGTACTGGTGATCGGGGTGATCCGCCAGCGCATGGAGCGCGAAGCGTTGAACCAGGAAATGGACCTGGTGGTGCAAGTGGTCGAAGCGTTTGACCTGCCACGGGACACGGTGATGCGAACGGTTGCATCCGACTGATAAGCTACGGGCTTGTCTAGAGTGTTTGCCTGGGATACTGCGTGAAATTCAGCCTGCCGAAAATCGCTACCGCTCCGTTTTGCCCGCCGGAAGTGGCTGGCTCTGTCATCGTCGACCCCAAGGCGTCGTTTTTCAAACGAATGCTGATGTTTGCCGGCCCCGGCTTGCTGATTTCCATCGGCTACATGGACCCGGGCAACTGGGCCACGGCGATCGAGGCCGGTTCGCGCTACGGCTACAACCTGCTGTTCGTGGTGCTGCTGGCCAGCCTGGCGGGCATGGTGGTGCAGTGCCTGTGCTCGCGCCTGGGCATCGCCACCGGCAAGGACCTGGCGCAGCTGTGCCGCGAACGCTACAGCCAACGCTCGGCCCGCACCCAGTGGGTGCTGGCGGAAATTTCCATCATCGCCACCGACCTCGCCGAAGTGCTCGGCTGCGCCCTGGCGTTTCACCTGCTGCTCGGTGTTTCGTTGACCACCGGCATTGTCATCACCGCGTTTGACACGCTCTTGGTGCTGGCCCTGCAAAACCGTGGTTTCCGCCGCCTGGAAGCGATCATGTTGGCGCTGGTCGCCACCATTGGCGTGTGTTTCTTCATCGAGCTGGTGCTGATCAAACCCTATTGGCCGGACGTGTTCAGCGGCTTTGCGCCGTCGTTGTCGGCCATCAGCGATGCCGCGCCGTTGTACCTGGCGATTGGTATCCTCGGTGCCACCGTGATGCCGCATAACCTCTACCTGCACAGCTCGATCGTGCAAACCCGGCTGATCGGCAAAGACCTCGCCAGCAAGCAGGACGCGGTCAAGCTGGCGCGTATCGACACCATCGGCTCCCTGGCCCTGGCCTTGCTGGTCAACGCCGCGATCCTGGTGCTTGCCGCCGCTGCGTTCCATAAAACCGGGCATACCGATGTGGTCGAGATCCAGGACGCCTACCACTTGCTCGATCCTCTGGTCGGCGGCGCCTTCGCCAGCATCCTGTTCGGCATCGCCTTGCTGGCCTCCGGGCCGAGTTCCACGTTCACCGGCACCATCGCCGGGCAAGTGATCATGGAGGGCTACCTCGACCTGCGCATTCCTTGCTGGCAGCGACGCCTGATCACCCGTGGGCTGGCGCTGATCCCGGCGTTCGTGGGGGTGTGGCTGATGGGCGACGCGGCCATTGGCAAGTTGCTGATTCTCAGCCAGGTGGTGCTCAGCCTGCAGTTGCCGTTTGCGTTGTATCCGCTGATCCGCATGACCGGCGACGCGCGCCTGATGGGCCCGTTCGTCAATCGCCTGCCGACGCGCGTGCTCGCGTGGTTTCTGTTTGCGCTGATCAGTGGCGCGAATGCGTGGTTGATCGGGCAGTGGTTGTTTTGATCCAAGGCCCGCAGTGCTGGGGCGATCTACACCAGGACCGCCAGCGATGTGTATTGGGCAACCTGCGGATCGGCCGTCAATAGCTTCATCGGTTCGCTCAGGGCGGTTGCAGCGATGAGCCGATCGAAAGGGTCTTTGTGATGAGGCTTGAGATCCTTGACCGCAATGGCGTGTTCTGACGTGATGGGGAGTTCGACGAAACCGCTTTGCAGGCAGCACTCACGGACTTCATCCAGATCGACAGTGAGTTTCCCCAGGCCGACCTTGATCGCCAGTTCCCAGAATGTGGCGGCACTGACGTAGATCTCTGCGGC
The DNA here is from genome assembly GCF_014889455.1 of Pseudomonas sp. K8. Classification (NCBI taxonomy): domain Bacteria; kingdom Pseudomonadati; phylum Pseudomonadota; class Gammaproteobacteria; order Pseudomonadales; family Pseudomonadaceae; genus Pseudomonas; species Pseudomonas sp. K8. The sequence goes on along the minus strand of NZ_VJWO01000043.1, from coordinate 7,212 downwards.
ATGTTCAATCAGCTTTCGGGCTTTGCTGGAGAGCTTGGGGTCATCGTTCAACGTCCACAATAGGATGTGGGTATCCAGCAGCACTCTCATGAATGAGTGCCCTGGAACGCCTCGATGAGGTCGTCGGACAAAGGCGCGTCGAAGTCATCCGGGATCACCAGCTTGCCTTGCATGGCGCCAATTCGCCTGCCTTTGGATTTTCCAACAGGGACAAGCTGCGCCATCGCTCGCCCATGTTTGGCGATGGTGATGATTTTGCCGGCAGCCGCCTCATCAACCAGTTTTGACAGCGTGTTTTTGGCTTCGCCCAACGGCACTGTAATCATGGGGCTCTCCGCATATTTTGGCCAAATATAGCCAGAACTGCTGGCGCTATCAAAGACAGCCTGACCGCTGGTTGACGCCAACCGTTTTGAGCGCGACGGGTTGCGGTACATGACATCCATGGCATTGCTCCAAACAAGGGTTTCGCCGAAGTCTGTCGCAGCGTGCCGGGCTTAGGAATAGTGGCCCGAAAAATCGGAATGGACCTACTTTAACCGCGAGGCGTTTTCCCCATGAGCGTGCTGATCGACCATTTCGGCTGGCTGGGCCACCCGGCCATCGAACTGTCGGGCAGCCGGATCGTGGCAATGGCCTGCCTGGCGCTAGCGCTGGTGTTCAGGTACCGCAGCAACACCCGCACCGACTGATGGTAGGAACCATCCGCGCCGGCCCGCAGTCACTGCTAAAGGTGTCGGCGCCCGCCGCACCGGGACGACCATGACGAAGGAGTCTGACCATGCCAGATACAACCTGTGCCTGCCCACACTGCAAATGTGTGCTGGGAGTAGAGGCGGTGATGAAAGACGGTAAGGGCTATTGCTGCCAGGGCTGTGCCGAACACCATGCCCATGGTGAGCCGTGTGTGGCACCGACGGGCTGCGAATGCGCCAAGTCGGCTAAAGGCTGAGCGCGGTAAAAATTCGCTCGGTTTGTCGGGCGCTGGTCATTACCATGGCCGCTCACCCTTGCCGGATGTGTTCCCCATGGCCCTGGCCACGCCCCCCGACCTCAGTGATCACGCCGTGCCCGTGCAGCCGCTGGCGCGGACCTACCCGCGTGGTTGGTACGTAGAGCCCCATCGGCATGACTGGGGCCAGTTGCTCTATGCCATGAGCGGGGTGATGTGGGTCGAGACGCCACGCGAAGCGCTGGTGGTGCCGCCCCAACGCGCCGTCTGGCTGCCGCCGGGCGTGGAACACGGGATACGCGTGGTTTCGGATTTGCAGATGCGCAATATCTACCTGCGCCCGGCGTTGGCCGCGACGCTGGACAGCCAGGTGCAGGTGATTGAAGTCGGCGGGCTGCTGCGCGAGTTGATCGTCACCCTGGTGGAGCAGGGCGACAGTGGCGATGCCGGCTATTACGACGCGGTGGTCGGCCTGGCCCTGCTGGAGCTGCAGCGCGCACGTCGTGCGTCAATCCGCATCGCCATGCCGCTGGAGGCCGACCGCCGCCTGGTCAATGCCTGCCAGGCGGTGATGGCTGCGCCATCCCTGGCGATTCCCTTCGAGCATCACGCCGAGGCCGCCGGTGCCAGTGTGCGGACCTTGGCGCGGCTGTTCCAGAACCACCTTGGCATGGGCTTCGCCGAATGGCGCCGCCAGGTGCAACTGGCCACGGCGGTGGCTGAGTTGATCCAAGGCCAGTCAGTCAGCGCGATCGCACGGTCCCTGGGTTACTCGCCCAGCAGTTTCAGCGACATGTTCCGTCGTGAACTCGGCGTGGCACCGTCGCAGTACCGCGGTTGAAGGTTTGGCCGAAATCCTGAAGCACTTGGCCGATGAGGTGGGCGGCGGCTTCCTACACTAAGCGCCATCCAACCACCAGGCGCTGCCCCCATGAGTTACTTGATCTCCCTAGCCATTGGCCTCTTCGTCGGCGTGATCTACGGTGCGCTGGATTTCCGCTCGCCCGCGCCGCCGGCCATCGCGCTGGTAGGCCTGATGGGCATGTTGCTCGGCGAAAAACTGTGGCCGATGGGGCGTCAGTTGGTCAGTGGTTGGTTGTCCTGAATGTCCTTTCCCCTTTGATGGATGCCGCTCATGAAAGCGCTGCAATTTTCCGCCACCGGCGACCTCTCCACCCTGCGTTTCGTCGACGTCGCCACCCCGGTGCCCGCCACCGGGGACGTGCTGGTACAGATCAAGGCCGCCGGTCTCAACCCCAGCGACGTGAAGAATGTGCTCGGTCGCTTTCCCTACACCACGCTGCCGCGCATTCCCGGTCGCGACTTCGCCGGCGTGGTGGTCGAAGGCCCGCAGGAATGGGTCGGGCAGGCGGTCTGGGGCACCGGGCGTGACCTCGGTTTCTTCGCCGACGGTTCCCACGCCCAGTACCTCACTGTGTCGGCCAAGGGCGTGGCGCACAAACCCAGCCACCTGAGTTTTGCCCAGGCCGCCAGCCTCGGTGTGCCGTACACCACCGCATGGGACGCCCTGCAGCGCAGCGCGGTCGGCGAGGGCACGCGGGTGCTGGTCATCGGTGCGAACGGGGCCGTCGGCAGTGCGGCGTTGGCCTTGGCGAAAATCCTTGGGGCGCAGGTACTGGCGGCGGTGCGACGCCCTGAGCAGGCCGAAGTGTTGCAGGCGCAAGGTATCGCCGCGATTACCCCGGGCCAGCCGGAGGATTTGGGCGCGCAGGTCAATGCCGTGTTCAAGGGCGGCGCCGATGTGATCTTCGACACCACGGGGTTCTGGTTGCCCGCCGCTGTGGCGGGGCTGGCGCCGTTCGGGCGCATCGCGATCATCGCCGCGCCGGTCGACGGTCATGTGCAACTGCCGGCCCTGGCCCTGTATCGCAAGGGCGGTTCGGTGGTGGGGATCAATTCGTTGCTCTACAACTGCGAGCAATGTGCAGTGATGCTGGAGCAGTTCGGGCACTTCTTTGACGAAGGGTTGCTGCCGCTGCCGAGCGGCCTGCGCGAAGTGGCGTTGGCCGAGGGTGTGAAATGCTTCGAGGAGGTGAATGTGGGCAGCGCCGATAAGATCGTCTTGCTGCCCTGACGCGCTTGAACAGGTGGGAGCAAACCCGCTCCCACCGGTGGTTTTTGACTAGGCGTCGGGCACGCCTTTTTCCCACGCCGACCAGTGCTTCAGGATCGCCTGGACCAACGGGTTGCCCGTGCGGTACAGGTTTTCCAGCGCCGGCACGAAGCCGCCCTGGTCCGCATATTTGAGCAGGTTATCCACCTCGCTGTAGCCCGGATAAGGCCGGTCGAAATCCGACCCGGCGCGCACCACCGCCAGACGCTGGATATCCACCAGCCCTTCGCGACTGGCGCGCAGCAGGGCTTCATAGGTGGAGTTGTCTTCCTGCTGGGTGGTGCAGTATTCGCCTTGGTTGTCGGTGAGCAACCGCGTCCAGACTTCGGCGCGCTCGCTCAGGCGCGTGCCGGAGAACCAGGTGTTGCCCGCCAGGGTGTCGCAGCGGGTGACTTGCGGCGGTTGGTTGGCCGGTGCCGCAGGGTAGTGTTTGCGCCAGGCGCTGGATTCCTGGCTTTCCGTCAGCTCAACCTTCTGCGACAGGGCAAACGCCTTGGCCTGCAGTTTCGGGTTCAGCTCGAACACTTCGGTCTTGTAGTCCAGCGGCGGTTTTTCGTTCGGACCCTTGGTGTTGATACCGATGTAGCCGGTCGGCCAGTCTTTGGGCGCGTCCCGCGAATCGATTTCCCACTGGGTGCCGAACTCCACCAGGTAATGCGCCCAGGCGGTGGTGCCGAGGGTGCCGTGTTTGGGGCTGATGCCGGCGATCCCGGCGATCAGAAAGTAGCTCTGGCGCAGGTCGAACTTGGGTGACAGCGCCAACGCCAGGGTGGACGCGGCGGCGTTGGTCTGGCCCATGCCGGTCACCAGCAGGCAGACGTCTTCGGTATTGCAACGAATCACCGGGTATTCGGCGGACAAGCCCGGCACGCGGACTTCCTGCTTGAGCGCCAGGCGATCGATCCAGGTTTGCGCCTCGGGGGCGAACATGGTGACCAGCATCACCTTGGGCTTGATCGGCGCAGGCGCCTGCGCCAGTACCAGGTGGGGCAGCAGCGCCAGGCCGACGGCCAGCGAGACACGGGTAAACAGACTCATCTAAAACTCCTTGATCAGAATTGGTAGCCTACGCCGGCGTAGTAACCCCAGCATGTTAGCGGTGTGCGCCGGGTTTTCCTTGCGCAGGTCCTTGCCGAAATCGCAGTTGGTGAAGCCGATATAGGTCAGTGAGGCGCCGTCGTTCAACTGCCGGATGGGCGCGAAGTATTTCAGCTGCGCACGGTGGCCGTCCCATGCGTATTCATTGCTGGCGCCATTGTGCTGCCGTGGTCGTAGATCCAGTCAAAGGCCGCGTACCATTCCTTGACCGCGCCGATGGCCAGGCTGCACGCCGCCGGATCGTCGATGGAGGCCCGTGGTTCGTGCTCGATGAACAGCGGCGAGCCATGATCCCATGCGCCTTTGTCATTACGGTTACCGATGCCGAGAATCTTCGACACGTCGATATACCCCTTCCGTTCGAAACAATCCTTGTGGCCGAAGACTGATGTCCTGGCTGCCGATCAATGTCGGGTTCTTGGGGTCAGTATTGACGCAGTGTCATTTTTTCGCTGCGCTGGAACAGGTGCATGGCCGTTTCGCGCCGATACTCGCTGGGCGTCTGGTGCATCTCGATGCGAAAGTGCCGGTTGAAATTGGACAGGTTGGCGTAGCCCACTTCAAAGCAGATCGCCGCCACGGACAGCTCGCTTTGCAGCAACAGCCGGCACGCCCGCTGTATGCGGAACTTGCGCATCAGGTCGATAAAACCGTGGCCGGTGTTGCGCTTGAAGAAGCGTGAGAAGCCCGCTTCGCTCATCTCCAGTTGCCGGGCGATTACCGACAGGCGCACATCGCCGGTCAATTCGCGCATCAGGTAGTCGAACGCCTTGTTGATGCGCTCGGCGCTGCGCGCGTCCAGGGTCGGCGCATAGCACGGGCTGGCCAGGGCCTTCACCTGCGGCGGCGGGGCGTTCTTGAGGGTGTCGAGCAGTTGCAGGAACAGGATCAGGCGTTGCAGGCCGTGGGCGCTGCCGATGTCTTCCAGCAGGCGGGCCGCTTGCACGGCAGTTTCGCCGCTGAATGCCAGGCCGCGCCGGGCCTGTTCGAACAACGGCTGCACGTCGCCGAGTTCCGGCAGGGTCTTGCGCAGGGCGAGGAGGGCGCTGCCATCGAATTGCAGCACCACATCGCGGCCGCTCTGGTGTTCGCCGGGGGCCAGGTCGCCGATCCAGTCGTGGGGCAGGTCCGGGCCGATCAGCGCAACATGCCCGGCACTGAATGCGCCGATGTAATCGCCCGCCACCAACTTGCCGCTGCCTTGGCGGATCAGGTGGATCTCGAATTCCGGGTGGTGATTCCAGCGCGCCAGTTCGTAGGGGTAGTCATGTTCGAACCAGCGAAAACAGTGTTCCGGCTCGGGCAGGATCACTTCGAGTTCCGCGGGGCGGTGTTCGAACAACTCGGCGCGGCTGATGGGCATGGTGATGCCTCTTGTACTTGGGGAATTGCGCCAAAATACGCGTGTTGGCGACAGCCGCGCTACCGAAGCTTTCGCCCGGCACTGATACTTTTTTGATCCCGGGCCTGCGGTTAAAAAAGTATCGGTCGGGCATTCGCTACGGGTTTGTGAGGGCCCGGCCAAGCTGCTGTAATCGGCCCTCGACCATAAAAACAAGTGGTGGACACCGCCGAGCACGAGATCAAACGCGCCGGTTATCCCCCATCAATGCCCGAGGGACACGCACCCCATGAAACGACTGGAAGGTAAGAGCGCGCTGATCACCGGATCGGCGCGAGGCATCGGTCGCGCCTTTGCCCAGGCCTATATCCGTGAAGGCGCCACGGTTGCCATCGCCGATATCGACCTGCAGCGGGCCCAGGCCACAGCAGCCGAACTGGGCCCGCAGGCTTACGCGGTGGCAATGGACGTCACCGACCAGGCGTCGATCGACGCCGCGATTGCCGCCGTGGTGGCCCATGCCGGCCAGCTGGATATTCTGATCAACAACGCGGCGCTGTTCGATCTGGCGCCGATTGTCGACATCACCCGCGAGAGTTTCGAGCGGCTGTTCTCTATCAACGTCGCCGGCACCCTGTTCACCCTGCAGGCCGCGGCCCGGCAGATGATCCGCCAGGGCCACGGCGGCAAGATCATCAACATGGCCAGCCAGGCGGGGCGGCGCGGCGAGCCGCTGGTCGCGGTGTACTGCGCGAGCAAGGCGGCGGTGATCAGCCTCACCCAATCGGCGGGGCTGAACCTGATCAAGCAGGGCATCAACGTCCACGCCCTCGCCCCGGGCGTGGTCGATGGCGAGCATTGGGACGGGGTGGACGCACTGTTCGCCAAGCACGAAGGCCTGGCGCCGGGTGAGAAGAAGCAGCGGGTAGGCGACGAGGTGCCGTTCGGACGCATGGGCACCGCTGAAGACCTCACCGGTATGGCGATCTTCCTCGCGTCGAAGGACGCCGACTATGTCGTCGCCCAGACCTACAACGTCGATGGCGGTAATTGGATGAGTTAGGCCATACACCGATCAACATGTGGGAGCGAGCATGAGGCTGCGATAGCGGGCTGTCAGCCAGCAAAAAAGTCAGCAGTACCGGCCCCGTCGCAGCCTCGCCGGGGCTCGACACCTCCCACAGTAGATCGCCATGTCCGGCCGCAGCGCGGTCTTCTTGTGGGAGCTGTCGAGCTTCAGCGAGGCTGCGATAGCGGACGGTCAGGCGCCAAAACTGTCAGCAGTACCGGCCTCGTCGCAGACTCGCCGGGGCTCGACACCTCCCACAGTAGATCGCCATGTCCGGCCGCAGCGCGGTCTCCTTGTGGGAGCTGTCGAGCTTCAGCGAGGCTGCGATAGCGGACGGTCAGGCAGCAAAACTGTCAGCAGTACCGGTCTCGTCGCAGCCTCGCCGGGGCTCGACACCTCCCACAGTAGATCGCCATGTCTGCCCGCAGCGCGGTCTCCTTGTGGGAGTTGTCGAGCTTCAGCGAGGCTGCGATAGCGGACGGTCAGGCGGCAAAACTGTCAGCAGTACCGGCCCCGTCGCAGCCTCGCCGGGGCTCGACACCTCCCACAGTAGATCGCCATGTCCGCCCGCAGCGCGGTCTCCTTGTGGGAGTTGTCGAGCTTCAGCGAGGCTGCGA
>NZ_VJWO01000042.1:0-52809 GCF_014889455.1 Pseudomonas sp. K8 | reverse complement strand
GGCGAGCCACTGGGGTGGACGGGACAACCTCAACAGCCGCGCGATCGGCATCGAGGTCGTCAACCTAGCGCGGGATGAGGGCGGGGTGTTTACCTTTCCTGCGTACCCTCGGGAGCAGGTGGAGGTATTGATTGAATTGCTGCGCGACATTCTCGCGCGTTACCCGCACATCGGCCCGAGCGACATCCTCGGGCATTCGGATGTGGCGTACTGGCGCAAGAGCGATCCGGGGCCGCGCTTGCCTTGGCGCGGCCTGTTCGAGGCGGGCGTGGGGGCCTGGTTCGATGAAGCAACGCGGGCGATGTATCAGCGCCGCTTTTGTGTCGGGTTACCGCCCGAGGTGGAAGTGGAGCGGGCGTTTCAGCGCTACGGGTATAAACCGGCGCAGAATCGCCAGGCGTTCGAGCTGCGGACCCGCGCGTTTCAAATGCACTTTCGGCCCAGGGATTACGGCGGGGCCCTGGACGCTGAGACGTGTGCGATTTTGTATGCGCTGAATGACAAGTATCGGGGCCTTTGACAGCGAGCGCGGCTCAATTGGCGGCGCTTGATCCGTCCGTTAACCGCCACAACTCCTAAATCCATTCGACGCTGGTGCGTTTCCACAACAGGCAATCCGCGCGCAGGCCCTTGGGCCAGATGCCAACGGATCGGCAGTTTGGTCACCATCACCCGCGTATCGAGGGATCCAGAGATGTCAGTCGCTACCAGCCAAATCGCAGACGCTCGGGTGCAGGTCAGCCCGGCGCCCGTGGAAACGCTCTACCAGTTCGACGAAAGCCCGCTGCTGGCACGCCAGCGTCAGCAGGAGTCCAACGCCCGCAGCTACCCGCGGCGCATCCCTTTGGCACTCAAGCGCGCCAAGGGCATCTACGTGGAAGACGTGGAAGGCCGCCGTTTCATCGACTGCCTGGCCGGAGCGGGCACCTTGGCGTTGGGGCATAACCACCCGGTGGTGATCGCCGCCATCCAGCAGGTGTTGAGCGACGAACTGCCGTTGCACACCCTCGACCTGACCACCCCGGTCAAGGATCAATTCGTGCAAGACCTGTTCGGCCTGTTGCCGGCCGCGTTGGCGCAGGAAGCGAAAATCCAGTTCTGCGGCCCCACCGGCACTGACGCGGTGGAGGCCGCGTTGAAGCTGGTACGTACCGCCACGGGGCGTAGCACGGTGCTGTCGTTCCAGGGCGGTTATCACGGCATGAGCCAGGGCGCGCTGAGCTTGATGGGCAGCCTGGGGCCGAAGAAACCCTTGGGCGCCTTGCTCGGCAATGGCGTGCAATTCCTGCCGTTCCCCTACGATTACCGTTGCCCGTTCGGCCTGGGCGGCGCGCAAGGCGTGCGGGTCAACCTGCATTATCTGGAAAACCTGCTCAACGACCCGGAAGCCGGGGTGCTGTTGCCGGCGGCGGTGATTGTCGAAGTGGTGCAGGGCGAGGGTGGCGTGATCCCGGCGGACCTCGACTGGCTGCGCGGCCTGCGGCGGATTACCGAGCAGGCGGGTGTGGCGTTGATCGTCGATGAAATCCAGAGCGGTTTCGCGCGCACCGGCAAGATGTTCGCCTTCGAACACGCGGGCATCATTCCGGATGTGGTGGTGATGTCCAAGGCCATCGGCGGCAGCCTGCCGTTGGCGGTGGTGGTGTACCGCGACTGGCTCGACACCTGGTTGCCGGGCGCCCATGCCGGCACCTTCCGTGGCAATCAGATGGCGATGGCGGCAGGGTCGGCGGTGATGCGCTACCTCAAGGAGCACGACCTGGCCGGCCATGCGGCGGCGATGGGCGAGCGCCTGGCGGAGCAGTTGCGCATCCTGCAGCGCGACTTTGCGCAATTGGGCGATATTCGCGGGCGCGGGTTGATGCTCGGCGTGGAACTGGTGGACCCGAACGGCGCGCCGGATATCCAGGGCCACCCGCCGGTCCACCGCCAACTGGCGCCGCTGGTGCAGCGTGAATGCCTCAAGCGCGGCCTGATTCTGGAACTGGGCGGCCGCCATGGCAGCGTGGTGCGCTTCCTGCCGCCGTTGGTGATCAGCGCCGCCCAGATCGACCAGGTCGCCGAGATCTTCGGGCGTGCCCTGGCTGCGGCGGTCGCCAGCCTCTAATTTTTTACCCGCCTGGTACGTTCCTACAGATATCAGCGCTGCGCGTGGTGCGCAGCCGGCCTTTGAGCGATGGAGAACAGCAATGACCTCAGTATTCGACCGCGACGACATCCTGTTTCAGGTAGTGGTCAACCATGAAGAACAGTATTCGATCTGGCCCGACTACAAGGCCGTGCCGGAAGGCTGGCGCACCGTGGGCAAGAGCGGCATGAAGAAGGAGTGCCTGGCCTACATCGAAGAGGTCTGGACCGACATGCGTCCGTTGAGCCTGCGCCAGAAAATGGACGGCACCGCGCTGGCTTGAACCCGCGACACTGACATCAGCGAAGATCCAATGTGGGGCTCGGCCGCTTGCTCCCACATTGACCCTCAGGACTCAGGCGTTCTTGTCTTTCTCCAGCCCGCCCGACGCGCCGGTCACCACTTGCACACTCAGGCGCGGCGTGGCCAGGTCCAGCCCGGCCTCGTCCAGATGACGTTTCAGCGACAGGTTGAACGCCCGCGACACCTCCCACTGCTTGATCGGCGCGGTCTTGAAGCGCGCCCGCAGAATCGCGCTGCCCGACTCGAAACTTTCCACGCCCTGAATCTCCAGCGGTGACCAGATATTGCGGCGTTGCAGCGGGTCGTTGCGCATTTTCTGGCCGACGTCGCGCATCAACTTGATCGCATCGTCGATTTCCATGTTGTAGGGGATCGCTACCCGGAAGATCGCGTAGCCGAACTCACGGGAGTAGTTCTTGATGCTCTTGATCTCGCTGAACGGGATGGTATGCACGATGCCGTCGATGTCGCGCAGGCGCACGGTACGGATGGTCAGGCCCTCGACCGTGCCGAGGTGGCCGCCGACGTCGACATAGTCGTCGATGGCCAGGGAGTCTTCGATGATGATGAACAGGCCGGTGATCAAGTCCGCCACCAGCGACTGCGCGCCAAAACCGATGGCCAGGCCGATCACACCGGCACCGGCCAGCAGCGGCGTGACGTTCATGCCCATGTTGGCCAGGGCGACGATGGCGGCAATGATGAAGATGGTCACGAACAGCACGTTACGGATCAGCGGCATCATGGTTTGCGCACGGGCGTTGGCCAGGCCTTTGCGCGAACGGGTGAGGGCGTGATGGATCGCGGTGTCGCTGAGAATCCAGATCAGCCAGGCAAACAGCAGCGTGCCACCGAGGCCGAACAGCTTGACGCTGATTTCATGGCCGTCGCCTTCGGTGAAGCGGATCAGCGACAGGCCCCAGACCCGCAGCCCCAGCTCGATAAACGTCAGCCACACCAGCAGGTGGGCGAGGGTGTAGACGAAACTCTTCAAGCGCTCGGAGTACAGCGCATGGCGCTTGTGCCCGCGTTGCGGCTTGAGGGCATGGCGGCGTACCAGGCCGTTGATCACCATGCACAGCACCAGCAACACCGTGCAGAGCAGCGACTGGCGCAAGGCGGTGCTGGTGTCGCCGGCGGAGACGAAGGTGGCGAACAGTGAAATGCCGACCAACAGCAGGGCCGGGATATACCAGAAGGTGCCGATGATTTCGATCGTGTCGCTGAGGGCGCGGCGGGTCAGGCGACGGGACAGCGGCTGGTTGCGGATCAGGTGCGCAATCGGCCGCCGGAAGCGCAGGATGAACACGCCGGTGGACAACGCGGCCATCACATTGGCGACGGTTGCCGCCGTGTGCGCCAGGTGCTGGCCCAGCGCAGCGACCAGCCTGGGGTCGCCCAGGGCTTCGCCAAAAGCGGCGAAACTGCCGATCCACCACAACGGCCGGAACGCCTGGCGCCGCAGGATATACAACGCGTGACGGCGATGGGGGCCGTCCAGCACGGAGAATGCGATCACGCAGATCGCCGAGAAACAGGTGCCAACCACCAGCGCATACGCCAGCACCATCGCCAGGGATTTGCCCAGGGACGAGGGCAGCGCGTAACTCAGGTACACGGTGATTACCAGCGCGATCAGCCACGGCCCCAGTTTGCGCAGGGCGAAGCGCAGCAAGTCCCAGGTGCGCGGGTGTTGCGGCAGTTCTTCGGTCAGGCCGAAGCGCTCGCGCACCCGGTGGCTGAGCCAGATCAGCGCGGCAGCCAGCAGGCTCCACACGGCGAGGATCAGGGCAAAACCGAAGATGATCGGCAGCCATTCGCTGGCCGGCAGCATCAAGGCCTTGAGTTCATCCGTGGCCATGTCCACTTCGTCGGACCAGCGTCCCAGTGGGCTGTCGGCGCCGGAAAACTGCTGCTCAAGGCCGGACAACGTGCTGCCGATCAGCCCGAGCACGCCTTGTTCGGCGGCCGGCTGGGCCTTTTGCGCGGTCTGGCGCAGCTTTTTCAGGTCGTTCAGCAACTGGGTGCGCTGCTGGTCGTTTTCCAGGGTCTTGATCACCTCGTCCAGCGACTGCCCCAGCGGCAGCTCGGCCTGGGGTTGCGGCTTGCTGGTGCCACCCAGCAGCCCGGGCAAACCCATGGCCTGGGCCGGGGCGAGCGGGAGCAGGGTAAGCAGGGCGATCAGCAAACAGCAGGGCAGGGCAAGCAGACGGGAAAGCACGAGGCGGTCAACCTTGAAAACGACGAATTGACCGAGTGTACGAGGCCCCTATGCCCAATGCGAGTGCATTTGTTATTCAGCGAGTTTAGCGAGGATCTTGTAAACCACGGTGCCCAGAATCAACAGCATGCCGATCCACATGCCGAACACGCCGAGGGGCTTGTCACGAAAATTGAAGCCGACCGCGAGCATGATCATGCCGATCAGGATAGGGATGAGCATGGCGTGGAAGGAGGACATGGTGATCATGAGGCGATGGCCTTCTCAGAGTGGGAATACTGACAAGTCTAGGTGGGATTGCGGGAAATGCAGGTGATATAGATCAGGTCCACGCGAAGCCAAATGTGGGAGGGGGCTTGCTCCCACATGTTTAACTGCATCCGGCCTTTGGATCAGGGCAGATCGCGGCTTGCGTAGAACGCGCCGAGCACTTTCACCAGATGTGCCAGGTCATGGCTGCCGCACAGTTCGCGAATGGAGTGCATGGCGAACGTCGGCAAACCGATGTCGACGGTCCGCACGCCCAGGTGGCTGGCGGTGATCGGGCCGATGGTCGAGCCGCAGCCCATGTCGCTGCGCACCACAAAGCTCTGCACCGGGACTTCCTCGGCCATGCACAGGTGGCGGAAGAAACCGGCGGTTTCGCTGTTGGTGGCGTAGCGCTGGTTGCTGTTGACCTTGATCACCGGGCCGGCATTGAGTTTCGGGCCGTGGTTGGCGTCATGCTTGTCGGCATAGTTCGGGTGGACGCCGTGGGCATTGTCGGCCGATACCAGCAGCGATTTCTGAATGGTGCGGACAAATTCATCACCTTCGGGCAGCAGGCGGCGCAGGGTCTGCTCGAGCATCGGGCCATCGGCACCGCAGGCCGAGCAGGAGCCGACTTCTTCGTGGTCGTTGCACACCAGCACGCAGGTTTCATCGGTCTCGCTGGTGAGCAAGGCTTGCAGGCCGGCGTAGCACGACAGCAGGTTGTCCAGGCGGGCGCCGGCGATGAAGTCGCCATTGAGGCCGATCACGGCGGCGCTTTGGGTGTCGTAGAAGCTCAGCTCGTAATCGAGCACCACATCGGCGTTCAGCCCGTGCTCGCGGGCCAACTGCTCGGTGAGCACGGCGCGGAAGTCCACGCGCTCGTCGCCGGCGAACTGCGCGAGGATCGGCGGCAGTTCGGTCTGGGCATTGATCGCCCAGCCCTGGTTGGCTTCACGGTTCAGGTGGATGGCCAGGTTGGGGATGATGGCAATCGGCAGCTTGAAGTCGATCAGCTGGCTTTCGACCTTGCCGTCGCGGCGGAAGGTCACGCGGCCGGCCAGGGACAGGTCGCGGTCGAACCACGGTGCCAGCAATGCGCCGCCGTAGACTTCGACGCCCAGTTGCCAGAAACCCTGGCGTTGCAGCTCGGGTTGCGGCTTGACCCGCAGGCACGGGCTGTCGGTGTGGGCGCCGACCAGGCGGATACCGCCCTGCAGCGGCGAGTGGCGGCCGAGCTGGAAGGCGATGATCGAGGAGTCGTTGCGGGTCACGTAATAGCGCCCGTTGGCTTCGGTGGTCCAGGTGTCGCGCTCGTCGAGACGCTGGTAACCGGCCGCTTCGAGGCGTTGGGCCAGGGCCGCAGTGGCATGAAAAGGAGTAGGGGAGGCCTTGAGGAAGTCGATCAGGCCTTGATTCAACGCTTCGCGCATAAATAGCTCCAGACAGCAATGCCGCAAGTTTACCGTTCGATGGCAAGAAGTGCACAAAACAAATGTGGGAGGGGGCTTGCCCCCGATGGCGGAGTGTCAGTCACTGCATTTGTTCACTGACCCACTGCAATCCCCTCCCACATTTGACGGTGTTTACAGCTTTAGAAGGGGGCCGGGCACTCGAAGCGCAGCCGCTCGCCGCTTTGCGGGTGGGTGAAGCTCAGCATGCTCGCGTGCAGGCACAGGCGCGGCCAGGCGGCCAGGGCTTGTTCATGGGCGTACAAGCCGTCGCCGAGCAGCGGGTGGCCGATGGAAAGCATGTGTACCCGCAACTGGTGCGAGCGCCCGGTGATCGGCGTCAGCTCGACGCGGCACCAGTCACCGCAACGTTCCAGCACCTTCCAGAAGGTCAGCGCATGCTTGCCGAACTCGTGGTCGACCACATGGCGTGGCTTGGTTGGCGGATCGTAGCGCAGGGGCAGGTCGATGCTGCCGCTGTCCAATTCCGGTTGACCCCAGGCCAGGGCGGTGTAGGCCTTTTCGGTTTCGCGGTCATGAAACTGGCGGGACAGTTCGCGGTGGGTGTCGGCGTCCCGCGCGAGCAGAATGATCCCGGAAGTTTCCCAATCCAGGCGATGGACGATTCGGGCCTCTGGGTAGCCGTTTTCCTGCAGGCGGGTGATCAGGCAGTCCTTGTTGTCGTCGGCGCGGCCGGGCACCGAGAGCAGCAGAGTCGGCTTGTTCACCACCAGGACGGCGGCGTCCTGGTAGAGGATATGGATGTTGGACAACGGCATTAAACAGCCTCGTAACAAACGCCAACGGCGGCTCGATCACCCGGCTCCCGCAAAGGGATCAAGGTGACGGAGCCGCCGTGGCGACCGCCCTTTCGATCAACGATCGGGCAGGGTGATATTGAGTTCCAGAATCGAGCAACTGCCGTCGTTTTCCAGGGCGACATGTACGTCGTCGTTACCGATATTGACGTACTTGCGGATCACTTCGACCAGTTCCTTCTGCAAGGCTGGCAGGTAGTCCGGGGTGCTGCGTTGGCCGCGTTCGTGCGCCACGATGATCTGTAGACGCTCTTTCGCTACCGACGCGGTACTTGGCTTTTTGTTGGCGCGAAAGAAGTCGAGAAATTTCATTGTTTAGTTGCCTCCAAAGATACGCTCGAAGAATCCCTTCTTCTTGACATCGAGGAAGCGGTGTTCCACGGTCTTGCCCAGTAAGCGATCAACCGCGTCGCTGTACGCCTGGCCGGCGTCGCTCTGGTCGTCCAGAATCACCGGGACGCCCTGGTTGGAGGCCTTCAGCACCGCCTGGGACTCGGGAATGACACCCAGCAGGGTCACTGCGAGGATCTCTTTGACGTCTTCAACGCCGAGCATCTCGCCATTGCTGACGCGCTCAGGGTTGTAGCGGGTGAGCAGCAGGTGCTCCTTGATCGGGTCTTCGCCTTTTTCGGCGCGCTGGGACTTGCTGGCCAGCAGGCCGAGCATGCGGTCCGAGTCACGTACCGAGGAGACTTCCGGGTTGGTCACCACGATGGCTTCGTCGGCGAAGTACATCGCCAGGTGAGCACCGGTTTCGATACCGGCCGGGGAGTCGCACACCACGTATTCGAAGGTTTCCTTCAGTTCAGCGAGGACTTTGCCTACGCCTTCCTTGGTGAGCGCATCTTTGTCGCGGGTCTGGCTGGCGGCCAGTACGTACAGGTTCTCAAGGCGCTTGTCCTTGATCAGGGCCTGTTGCAGGTTGGCTTCACCGTTGACCACGTTGACGAAGTCGTACACCACGCGGCGTTCGCAGCCCATGATCAGGTCGAGGTTACGCAAACCGACGTCGAAGTCGACGATGACTGTCTTGTGGCCGCGCAGAGCGAGGCCGGTACCGATAGCGGCGCTGGTGGTGGTCTTACCCACACCACCCTTGCCGGATGTAACCACGAGAATCTTGGCCAAGGTGTTTCACCCCTAAGGAAAAAGGACTTTTCAGCCCCCGAAAAACATCTCTTGGAACTCGCTGCAGGCGGACAGCCTTTGTAGGGAAAAGAGGTGGTTTCCGCGGGGAAACGCCAACTTCAAATGAGTCCTACGCAAGTCTTGCCGGTTTCGCTGTGCTATCAGAGTCTAGAGATGCTTGGAAAATGCGGCAGTATCCGTTAAAGACGGATGATGTTCAACACATCGCCCGACAGGCTGACTTGTACCGCGGCGCCCCACAGTGGATCGCGGCGCAAATCTTCTGAAACCTTGTACTGACCTGCGATCGACACGAGTTCAGCGGTCAACTGCTGGCAAAAAATACGTGCCTTGGTATCACCCTTGATGCCGGCGAGGGCACGTCCGCGCATGGGGCCGTATACATGGATGTTGCCATCGGCCAGAAGTTCCGCGCCCGGACTGACCGACGAGATCACCACCAGGTCGCCGCCCTGGGCGTAAATCTGCTGCCCGCCGCGCACGGGGGAGGTGATGATCTTGGTCGGCTTGACCGTCGGCTCCGGCGGTTTTTCCGGTTTTTTCTTCACTTCACCGGCCAGCGGATCGAGTGGGCGCTCGCGGGCACCGGCCGGTGGCAGTACTGGCAGTTCAATAGCGATGGCGGCGGCAATGTCTTCGATACGGCTGGCACGAATCGCCAGGGTGCGCAGGCCATGGGAGCGGCACACGCGCATCAGGCCCGGCAGGTCGATTGCGCCCTGGCCGGCTGGCAGCTTGTCCAGGGCCAGCACCAGCGGCGCGTTGTTGAAAAAGTTCGGTGCCAGGGCGACCTTGGCGGCGAGCTGGCGGTCCAGGGCGTCGAGGTCATTGCGGGCCAATTCCAGCACGGTAATGGCGAGCATGCTGCCTTTCAGCTGGAACACGGGATCTTGGTCTAGCGGTTCGGTTTGGCTCATGGTCGGCAAAAGCGGCTTGTCACGAAAAGTGTCGAGACTTATAACGAGAACAACCACTGGCCGCAAGCCGAGTCGAACCGTTGTAGAATGCGCGGCCCTTGTCTTTACCGGAATCTGTAATGGATCGCCCGCGTTTTCGAGCTGTATTTTTTCACCCGCGATTTTGGCTGCTATGGCTGGGACTCGGCCTGCTGTGGCTGGTCACTCAATTGCCATACCGCGTGCTGCTGACCATTGGTCGCCTGCTGGGCGCGGGCATGTACCGCGTGGCCGGCGAACGTCGCCGCATCGCCGCGCGCAACCTGGAACTGTGCTTCCCGGAAAAGTCCGCGCAAGAGCGTAAACATTTGCTCAAGGAAAACTTCGCCTCCACCGGCATAGCCTTCTTTGAAATGGCCATGAGTTGGTGGTGGTCGCGCCAGCGCCTGGCGCGGCTGGCCCACGTCGAAGGCCTGGAGCACCTCAAGCAGGCTCAGTTGGACGGCAAGGGCGTGATCCTCATGGCCCTGCATTTCACCACCCTGGAAATCGGCGCGGCCCTGCTCGGGCAAAAACACACGATCGATGGCATGTACCGCGAGCATGGCAACCCGCTGTTCGACTTTATCCAGCGCCGTGGCCGCGAGCGCCACAACCTCGACTCCCTGGCCGTGGAGCGTGAAGACGTGCGCGGCATGCTCAAGCTGCTGCGCGCCGGCCGCGCCATCTGGTACGCGCCGGACCAGGACTACGGCGCCAAGCAAAGTATCTTCGTGCCGCTGTTCGGCATCCAGGCCGCCACCGTGACCGCTACCAGCAAGTTCGCCCGCCTGGGCAAGGCGCTGGTGGTGCCGTTTACCCAGGAGCGCCTGGCCGACGGCAGCGGTTATCGCCTGGTGATCCACCCGCCGTTGAGCGATTTCCCCGGCGAAACCGATGAGATCGATTGCCTGCGCATCAACCAGTGGGTCGAGACCTCGGTGCGCGAATGCCCCGAGCAATACCTGTGGACCCATCGCCGCTTCAAGAGCCGGCCGCCGGGTGAGCCCAGGTTGTACGAAAAACGCCGTCGGTAAGACCCGCCTTTCTCTACATGGAGTGACGCAATGCGCCCAGCTGAACCGGTTACAGGCTTGATTCTTTCCGGCGGCGGGGCGCGTGCGGCGTATCAGGTGGGGGTACTGGCGGCGATTGCCGAGTTGCTGCCGCCGGGCGCGGCCAATCCGTTTCCGGTGATCGTCGGCACATCGGCCGGCGCGATCAACGCGGTGAGCCTGGCCAGCGGCGCCATGGACTTCAGCGCGGCGATCGAGCGTCTGACGGCGTTCTGGCAGGGCTTTCGCAGCCACCTGGTGCTGCGCAGCGATTGGCCGGGGGTGATTCACCAGGCCGCTCGTTTCTGTTTCCACAGCCTGCTCGGCCTGGGCGCCCAGGTCCCGGTGGCGCTGCTCAACAGCGCGCCGCTACGGGATCTGCTGCACGAGATGCTGCACCTGGATGGCATTGACCAGGCCATCCGCGAAAAACACCTGAAGGCGGTGGCGGTCACGGCCTTCGGTTACGAGTCCGGGCAAGCAGTGACCTTTTACCAGGGCGGCGGCACCATCGATGCCTGGCTGCGCCATCGACGTATCGGTGTGCCCAGCCGGCTCACGGTCGAACACCTGTTGGCCAGTTCGGCGATCCCCTTGCTGTTTGCTCCGGTGAAGCTCGACCAGGAGTATTTCGGCGATGGCGCGGTGCGGCAATCGGCCCCCATCAGCCCGGCTTTGCACCTGGGCGCCAGCCGCGTGCTGGTGGTGGGTGTCAGCGGCAACCCGCGCGGCGTCGAGCATGAACACGCCTCGCAGCGCGCCTACACCGGCCAGCAGCCGACCCTGGCGCAGATCGGTGGGCACATGCTCAACAGCACGTTCATTGACAGCCTGGAAAGCGATATCGAGTTGCTGGAGCGCTTGAACCAGTTCAGCCATTTCCAGCCCGCCGACAGCGCGGCCCGGGGCCTGGCGCCGGTGGATGTGCTGGTGATTGCGCCGAGTCAGCCGATCGATGAAATCGCGGCGCGGCATCGGCAGGAATTGCCCGCGGCGTTGCGCCTGTTCCTGCGCGGGCCAGGTGCGACCAAGACCAGCGGGGCGGGGGTGCTCAGTTACTTGCTGTTCGAGGCGGGGTATTGCAGTGAGTTGATCGAGTTGGGGCGCAGTGATGCGCTGGCCAAGCGCGAGGAGATAACCCGGTTTTTGGGGCGGTCCCCTAGCTGAATTTGGGAGCAGGCACGCCAGCTCCCCCATCAGGCCGGCGGTGTGGTCAGAAGTGGTACTTGACCAAAAAGCTCGCCGTATCCTGGTTGGTCTTGAACGCGCCGGAATCTTCGATCCCATACTTGTTCTTCCAGTAGTCGTATTCAAAACCGACGTACAGCTGTTTCTCGCCCCAGTTCAACGCCTTGCCCAGGTCATATTTGACTTGTGGGTTGAAGTGCAGGTTGGCGTGATAAGTGCCACGGGCGTTCTTGTCGTTGTCGACCACCCAATCCATATAGCCGTCGATCAGGATGTTGGAGTTGCCCACGGGAAGGGTGTATGACCACACCGGGGTGATCTGCCACACACCGTCGCCCGGGCGATTGCCTTCGGTCTGGCGCTGGTAGAAGTTCAACTGGAAGTAGTCGAAACCAGGGATGTTCAGGTCGAAGCCCGGGCCCAGCAGGTACGATTCGTTATCGCCTTCGCCGAACTCATAAGTGAATGCCAGCAATACATCTTTGATCGGTCCGAAGGACAAGTCCTTGTCGAAAATCTTGCCGAACGATAGACGCGGGCTGAACTCGCCGTAGTAAGTACTGGGGCCGACGTTGCCGTCTTCCTTGCCGTTGTAAAAGATGCGGTCGAGGAAAAAGAAGTTGTCGCCGTACTTCCACGCATCGGCGTGTTCAAACGTGACGGTCTGTTGGATCTGCGGGTTGACGGTGAAGTTTTTGCCCCACAGGTACGTCAGGCTGTTGTTCTGCCACTGCAACAAGTCGCCGGCAACGGCTTGGCCGCCCGCCAGCAGGGTTGCCGCCAGCATCAGGCCTTTGAACATAGGTTTCATTCGGTTGCTCCCGAGTTAAAGTTTTATGGTTTTTCTTCTAAGCAGGCGCTCTGGTGTGGCGCCTTTTGGTTCGCTGAAAAAATCGTCTGTTCGGTCAGCTTTAATGCTTTTAGCAAGAGCTGCGCCAAGGTGTAAAAAAAGCCAAAAAAATCCCCGTCGGCTGCAGCGGCTGCAGTCGAATTCAGAGGGCTTTTGCGCACTTGGGCCGCCGCCCGCAGGCCGGGATAAGTTGGCCTTGCAGTCAGCTTTTACATTCGCTGTTTTTTTTTCAGTCGATTCGAGCGGGCGCGGAGAATACTGGCTCCAAAGCCTTGGCTCAAGTGCGCTGTTAGAGCGCGCGTGGGGCGAGAATGGGGCACGGCTCGTGGCCGTCCCCAGGTCAAAGGTGTACATGTGGGCGTTCCCTGTTCGTTATTGTTTTTGTTGTGACGAAGGAATCAATGAGTGTGGGCGACGGCGGGTCGTTCAGAACCGCCCACATTGGGATCTGTGTGAGTCAGTCAGTTCGTGCGGGCGCCCTGGTTGATCCAGGTGCCGATCAGGTCGCGTTCCTGCTGGGTCATCTGGGTGATGTTGCCCAGCGGCATGATCTGGCTCGCCACGGCCTGCGCCTGAATGCGCGCGGCCTGTTGCTGGATCTGCGTCGGCGTGTCGAACATCACCCCCGCCGGTGCGGTGCTGAACAGCGGGCTGGTGGGCTTGGCCGAATGGCACACGGCGCAGCGTGCCTGGATCACCCCATGCACCTTGTCGAAGTCGACCGTCGCCTGGGCCGGCGCGGGTGCCGCAGCGGGGGCGGCCGGTGCGACGGGTTTCTCGCCGCCGCCCAATGCGGTCTCCGGCAACGGCTGGTACTCGATGGCCGCCGGTGCCTTGGCCACTTCGGCGATCGGCCTGGGCCCGGTGACATACGCCAGGCAAATCATCGCCAACGCGCCCACCGGCAAGGTCCAGGCATATTTCTGGCTGTTGTGCCGGGTGTTGAAATAATGCCGCACCAACACCGCCGCCACCGCGATCCCCGCCAGGATCAGCCAGTTGTAGTGGCTGCCGTAGGTGCTCGGGAAGTGGTTGCTGATCATGATGAACAGCACCGGCAAGGTGAAGTAGTTGTTGTGCCGTGAACGCAGCAAGCCCTTGGCCGGCAGGGCTGGGTCCGGCGTGCGCTGCTCCGCGATCGCCGCCACCAGCGCGCGTTGTGCCGGCATGATGATGCGGAACACGTTGCCCACCATGATGGTGCCGATGATCGCCCCCACATGCAGGTACGCGCCCCGGCCGCTGAACACTGTGCTGAAGCCGTATGCCGCCGCGATCAACAGCACGAACAGGATCAAACCGAGCAGGGCCGGGCGTTTGCCCAGGGCCGAGTCGCAGAGAAAGGAGTAGATGAACCAGCCGGCGAACAGTGAGCCGATGCCCAGCAACACGCCTTCGGTGCCGCTCAGGCTGCTGCCGGGGGCGAGCAGGTACAGCGTCGGGTTGAGGTAGAACACCACGCACAGCAGCGCGACGCCCGACATCCAGGTGAAATAGGCTTCCCATTTGAACCAGTGCAGGTTGTCCGGCATGGTCGGCGGGGCCAGTTTGTATTTTTCCAGGTGGTAGATACCGCCACCGTGGATCGCCCACAAGTCACCGGACAGACCGTCCTTGGGGTTGACGCGGTTGAGGTTGTTTTCCAGCCAGACGAAATAAAACGACGCGCCGATCCAGGCCACGCCAGTGATCATATGAACCCAGCGCACGCTGAGGTTCAGCCATTCCAACAGATGTGCTTCCACAGTCTTTACCTCTCGCCTGTCACCCTTGTTGTCGGGTGATCCGGCCTTCTCTTATTGGTGGGGGGCGAGGATCAACCGCTCATCCTCTTTGAAAAAATGCTCATCGCAGTTATTGCCGGTGCCACTGCGATCAACCACCAGGAAGTCATCCCGCTTTTCGATCGTCAGCACCGGGTGGTGCCAGACGCCGCGATGGTAATTAATGCCCTGCCTGCCGTTGGTGACGAAGGCGCGGACCAAGCCTGATACAGGTGCATCGCCAAGTGGCGCGACCACGATCAGAAAGGGGTTGCCGAGCAGCGGAATGAAGGCTTGGCTGCCCAGCGGGTGTCGCTCCAGCATGCACACGGTCAGCGGCATTTCCAGCGCGTCGGCGCGGAAGATGCTGATGATGGCGTGGTCTTGCGGCTGGGCGGTTTCCACCGTTGCCAGCTTGTGAAAACGCATGGTCGACCCGTTGTTGATCATGAAGTGCTCGCTGCCGTCGGTTTCGATCACGTCTCCGAAGGGGGCGAAGGCTTCTTTGGTCAGGGGTTCGATCATCAGTGTGCGCATGGCTGGCTTCTTAATCTGTTGGGTTATTGATGGACCGTTGTAGAAGCAAGCTTGCTCGCGAAGGTCGTCAACGATAACGCGTGCATCCTGAATGAACGCGGTGTCCTTGAGTTTTTCGCGAGCAAGCTCGCTCCTACAGGTTCAGCATGACTTGGCGACCTTGCCCAGGACGCGCAGGCGACTCACACCGCCATCCGGGAACACGTTCAGGCGGATGTGGGTGATCGGCCCCAGCGCCTTGATCTGCTCGGCGAAGGTGTGTTCGGCGTGCATTTCCAGCTTCTGCGCCGGCAGCAGTTCGCGCCAGAACAGCGATTGGGTTTCGATCTGGCTGTCGGTGCCGCCTTTCACGAACGCGGCCTGGATCGAGCAGGTGTCCGGGTAGTTGCCCTTGAAGTGCAGGGTGTCGACGATGACTTTCTCGATCTCGCCCGCATGCCCGAGCGCGACGATCACCCAGTCATTGCCTGGTGTGCGACGCCGCGCGGTTTCCCAGCCGTCGCCCATGTTGACGCCACGGCCGGGGTTGAGGAGGTTGCCCATGCGGCCGAAGTGTTCGTCGGAACAGGCCAGGGCGCGACCGCCGTTCAGCGCTGCCGCCAGGTCGACCTGTTCGTTGTCGCCCACTGCGGACCAGTCGCGGAACGGTACGCCGTACACGCGCAGACGGGCCACGCCGCCATCCGGGTAGATGTTGAAGCGCAGGTGGCTGAACGCCTGGTCATGGTTGATTGCGTGGTAGTGGTGGCTGTTGCCTTGCAGCTCGACGGCCGACAGCACTTCCACCCACTGGGTGCTGTCATCCGGCTCGCCCGAGGCGAGGAAGCAGGCTTCCAGGGAGGCCGACGGCGGGAAGTTGCCGGTGAAGAATGAAGTGTCGATGTCCACGCCTTTGATCGAGCCGGGTGCGCCCAGGCGGATCACCGCGCTGTCGTAGCCTTCGAAGCGCTTGCGGCGCGACTCCCAGCCGTCCATCCACTTGCCGTTGTCATCGAAAACGCCCTCCTTCCACACAGCCGGGGTCGGCTGGAACAGGCGGTTGGCGTCGGCGAACCAGTCATCGGTCACCGAGATGATTTTGGTGCCGAGGCGGGCGTCGGCCAGGTTGACGAACTTCTCGAAAGGTACGGGTTGCGCTTTCATTCTTCTTGTCTGCCTTGGATAGAGTGGCTGGGGATGGTCGTTTAGAGGGTCAGTAAGCGGAACAACGCGATCTTGTTGATCTCGTCCAGCGCGCACTTGAACTCGGTGTCGACCGGGTGGTGGATGCGCGTTTCGAACGCTTTGATGATCTGATGCCGGTTGCTGCCTTTTACCGCCATGATGAAGGGAAACTTGAACTTGGCCTTGTAGGCCTCATTCAGCTCGGTGAAGCGTGAGAACTCTTCGGCCGTGCATTGGTGAATACCGGCGCCGGCTTGTTCATGAGTGCTGGCTTCGGTCAGTTGGCCCTGGACGGCTGCACGGCCTGCCAGGTCCGGGTGAGCGTTGATCAGCGCCAGTTGCGTGGCGTGATCGGCGCTGAGCAGGATATCGCGCATGCGCTGGTGCAGGGTTTCGATCTCGTCGAGCGAAGCGTCCTGCCCCAGGTCGAAGGCTTTTTCGGCCACCCATGGCGAATGTTCGTAGATGTCGGCAAAGGCGCTGATGAATGCATCGCGGCTCAAGGTCGACGGTTTGACGGTCTGGAACCTGGTCATTGCGCCGCACCCTTATAAGGGTGAGTGGCGTGCCAGTGGCGGGCGATGTCGACCCGGCGGGTGAACCACACCTGTTCATGGCCCTTGGCGTATTCGATAAAGCGCTTCAACGCCGCGAGGCGCGCCGGGCGGCCGATCAGGCGGCAGTGCAGGCCAATGGAAAGCATCTTCGGCGCGTCGGCGCCTTCGGCGTAGAGCACGTCGAAAGCGTCTTTGAGGTACTCGAAAAAGTCATCGCCCTTGTTGAAGCCTTGCACCTGGGTGAAGCGCATGTCGTTGGTGTCCAGGGTGTAAGGGATCACCAGGTGCGGCTTGCCGGTGGGGTTGTTGGGTTCCCAGTAGGGCAGGTCGTCGTCGTAGGTGTCGCAGTCGTAGAGGAAGCCGCCTTCCTCCATCACCAGGCGCCGCGTATTCGGACCGGTGCGGCCGGTGTACCAGCCCAGCGGGCGTTCGCCGGTCAGTTCGGTGAGGATGCGGATGGCTTCGAGCATATGCTCGCGCTCCTGGGCCTCGTCCATGTACTGGTAGTCGATCCAGCGGTAGCCGTGGCTGCAGATTTCATGGCCGGCGGCGACCATCGCGCGGATCACGTCCGGATGGCGCTGGGCGGCCATGGCCACGGCGAAGACGGTCAGCGGGATATCGAATGCTTTAAACAATTTGAGGATGCGCCACACGCCGGCACGGCTGCCGTATTCGTACAGCGACTCCATGCTCATGTTGCGCTCGCCTTGCAGCGGCTGGGCCGAGACCATTTCGGAAAGGAAGGCTTCGGACTCTTTGTCACCGTGCAAGATATTGCGCTCGCCGCCTTCTTCGTAGTTGAGTACAAAAGACAACGCAATGCGTGCCTTGCCCGGCCAGTGGGGGTGAGGAGGGTTACTGCCGTAACCGATCAGGTCGCGTGGGTAGTCAGCGCTCACTGCAGTCTTCCTTCTTGTGCGTGGTAGCGGTGGGTGTGGCGGCCGGGCAGTGAAAAGACTGAGTGGCGTCACAGCGATGAGTGATTGTATACAACTTATTCGCCACTTTGTAAGCCCGGATTTCTGCATTTTTTCCGCAACGCTCACCTTCAAGGGTGTAGCAAGAAACTTGCCTGACTGGTCAGCTAATGGACAAAAGGTCGTTTAAAAGCAAGGATGACTCATGAATCGGCCGGTCGCGCCAGGCCAGTGGAAGGATCGCAAGGTTTGTGATTTTTATTGTGTACAATTTTTTTGGAAAGTGTCTTAATCGGCCCGCACCAGCTTTTTCGCTGCCCTGAAAAAGTGCGGCACTCATTTCTACTGACCTCGGGAGGCGCGTACACGCCATGGGACGTTTGACCACACACGTTTTGGACGCCGCTCACGGCTGTCCCGGCAGCAGCATCACGGTTGAGCTGTACCGCGTCGACGGCGCGCAACTGGAACTGGTCGCCACTGCCGTCACCAACAGCGACGGCCGCTGCGACGCACCGTTGCTGCAAGGCGACGCCTACCGCAGCGGTGTGTACCAACTGCAATTCAGCGCCGGCGACTATTACCGGGCGCGTGGCGTGCAATTGCCGGAGCCGGCGTTCCTCGACGTGGTGGTGCTGCGCTTCGGCATCAGCGCCGAACAGGAGCACTACCATGTGCCGCTGTTGATTTCGCCCTACAGCTATTCCACCTATCGCGGTAGCTGAGCATCATCCCCTCGACGCTCTTCGTTGGTTTTTTTGCCCGCCCACACTGCGGGCTAATGAGATGGTCACTCCCAACACCCTGTGAGGGCTACGTTTTCACGGGGTGTTTTGTTTTCGGAGGCCATCATCATGAGCGAGTCAGCACTGATCGGTATCGGTCTCGGTAAACACACTTTCCACCTGCACGGCGAGGATAAGTCGGGCCGCGAGGTCTTTCGCAGAAAATGCTCACACCAAAATTCTGCCTACTTGTAACGGTTCGCGCTTGAAAAATATGCGACTCGCATTCATCGACTTTCTGACACGCTAAGTACATCAGTGCTGCTTTGTGGCAATTGCACCAGGGAGTAGTTTCCAGTGTGATCGCCATGAAATATTTTGCATGACTAGGCTCTCATCTTTGGGAAATGTCCTATTTACTCTCGATTTTTATGTGTGCAGCCTTTGGCGCATCGTTTGAGCGTCTGCCCGCCGACGCGAGAACCTCGACCGGACTGATCCGCGATAATTAATCGAGGGAATATGGACATGACGATGCCCACTCAATGGCAAGAACAGATCGAACATGTTTGCGCCCACATTGGCATAAGCCAGATTGACCTACTGCTCGACCAGGCAGGATGGAGCCACCGTGCTGTGCCTGCCTTGGAGATGCTAACGCCTGAAGTCCCCTGGTTCTCGTTGTTCACCGGCACGTCAGAGCAAAACCTGTTGGATCAGGCCCCTCTGTTGATGCGTCTGGATTTGACGCAGTGGCGACATAAGGCCTGGCTGGAACAGTTGGTGGAGCATGCCACCGATGGCCGCCTAATGGTGGTGATCTCGTCATTGCCCTTCGAAGTTTTGAGTAAAGCCCTGCAAGGGTTTTCGCAATTGGCTTGGGGTGGACAAACCGGTTTGTTACGGTATTACGACTCACGCATCTTTCCCCTGCTGATGTCCTCGATCCTCACCGATCAGCAGCGCGCCGAGTTTCTGCAAGCCGCTGCTTATTGGGGCTGGCTTGATCGGGATAACCAGCCGCAGTGGTTACAAGGCACGAGGCTCACCCATCAGAGCAATATCCAGGTCAGTCCCTTCGTGGAAATGAACGATCAACAATTTGACCTGCTTGGTTGTATCAGCGATGCACAGCAACTGTTAAATGGCAAAAATTTTGATTTCCTGGATGAGAGCCGAGAGCGGCGTTTCGCGCTAATTCACTCACTTGTTGTGCAAGCGGGTCAGGAAAATTATTTCGGCGATTTGACCGAGTATGTGAAACAGAACTTAAGCAGAACCTAGGTGCCTGGATAGCCACTTTGCGCTGGGACAAGAGTGTATTGCATGCACAAGTGGTTTGAATGGTTTACGCGATCAAGGTGATCAGCAAGGAAGTTGCTAGCGATGCAATCGATAATAAAAAAAACAACACAAAAAGTCGCGTTTTACTTGTTGGGGTTCGCGTTATCTGGGTGTTCTTCAGCGAACAATGAAATGGCAGGGGGAAACCTGCAAGCCATCAACCATACCATGCACGGTATTAACTGGATGTCGGTCAATGGTTACCGAGCGGACGGTGGTGGTGGAAGCTCGTGTTGCATCATCATGCCCGTCAAATGGCGTCCTGGCTTAAAGGCCCAGATTGAATGGGAGGTCGATCCTGAGCCGTCTGCAAAAATGCCCTCTGTAACATCAGATGAGTTCAGAGAGGTTTATGCCAAACATGCAGCCAACTATCAGCGCCACAGCACCACCGTGGATATTCCAGAGTGGCCTGGAACGGAGCGATGCGGCCTGAAGGTACACTTTTTGGTTTGTAACCAGATCAAGGTTACGAGCTCATGTTGGGCATTTAACTCAGAGCATTACCCGATTAAAGAACCCTCGCAAATGAAGGAGCCGGCCGTATGTCCGAAGTGAATAATAATTCAAAAGACAAAGCTTGGGGACCGCCAGTTTTTCCTGCTGCAGGGCGTTTCCCGACGAAAACATCGGATGTGACAGATAACTACAATAAGCAAATTGCTGAGCAAAATCGGCTTCAACAAAAACGTGACGATCAAGGGCGTCGCACACAACGTTTTACCTGTTGTCATAGCCTGCATATCAGTCTGTTTTTCGATGGCACCAACAATAACGAAAAGAGCGACACCCAGGAGGGGCATCCCACTAATATCGCCAAGCTGTTTCATGCCTCACTACGAGGTAAAGACGCGATGGGGCAGGGTTATTTTTCGTATTATATGCCCGGTGTCGGCACGCCATTCCCCGAAGTTGGCGAACTGGATTACAGCGATAGCGGGCTGCAATATGCCACTGGGGGGGAAGACCGGATCAACTGGGCCTTGGTACAGGTGGCCAGCGCGTTATCTTATGCTCTGAACAATAAAAGCGGAATTGATGACATTGTCGCCAAGACCAAGGTCGAGGCCATGAGCACCTGGAAGGCACCGCTGATGAGTGCTCTGGGTGAAGGCAATCGCCGCCGAATCATGAAAGAGCTGCTGGCCCCTTTACACGTTCGCAAGGACGAGGCCCAGCCTAAAGTGCTGGCGGTCAAACTGTACGTGTACGGTTTCTCTCGGGGAGCGGCAGAGGCTCGCACTTTTGTTACCTGGTTGAGTCAGTTGTTCGACACCCCAGAAGGGGATGAACTGCCAAAACAGGAACTGTTGGGCTTGCCTGTCAGCGTCGAGTTTCTTGGCGTGCTGGACACGGTGGCCTCGGTGGGTATTGCCCATGTAGCCCCATTCTTTGCTGGGCATATGGACTGGGCCGATAACACCCAGTTGCTACCGGATGCGCAGCGGTTCCCGGAACTGGTCAAGTGTTGTCGGCATTTTGTCGCGGGCTTCGAGCAACGCTCATGCTTTCCGTTGGATTCGATTCGTAACGAAAACGGCCAGTATCCGGCCAATACCTACGAAGTGGTGTACCCCGGTGTGCATTCGGATGTGGGCGGCGGCTACCCGAAAAATGACCAGGGCAAAGCTCGTGAAGGTACTCATGAGCTGGTGTCGCAGATTGTCTTGCACGACTTGTATGCCGCTGCTTTTGCAGCGGGTGCCCCTCTGCAAGTGCCAGAAGAGGTACTGCCGGACACGTTTAATACTAGCTCGGAGAGGTTGTGGAGAAAAATGGGGCCTGGGACTTCCTCAGAGTTTGTGGTCAGTCAGCAACTGATTGAGCGCTTCAACGCCTGGCGCCTCAAAACCCTACCAGGTGTTGCGGCTGACGAATCCGTCGAGGACTCGGCCTATAAGCCGCTGCGTCTGAACACCACCGTAGAAGACACCCTTGCCGATCAACTGGGCTGGATCACCGGTTGGCGTATTGGTCGTTACGTCAATGATCCTCAAGGTAATAACGACAGCTATAAGCGCCAGCCTTTTTTCACCCAAGCCAAAGAGGCGACGCCCTATCAGGAAACTACTGAGCGCGAACAGTATAGAAAAGACCAGGCTGATGCCGTGAAAATGCGGCGGGAGAACCCTCAGTATCCCGGCCCACGAATCTATGAACCGCAGATTGATCAGACCCAACTCAGCCAAGCTGCCGAGGAATTCAAGTCTGACTACACCGGCCAGAAGCGTGAGCAATCCAGTTGGCAAGGCACGGTGACCGACGTGGTGTTACGCGATGCGATCTATTTACTTAACGAGAATGACGAGTCCAAGGACCATGACGCCCTCAAGACGGCAGGTGATCTGCGCAGTAAGCAACTGTTCCGTGATGCTCAAGGCACGTCCGGTGCAGACCCTGAGATGGCCCTACTGGTGGCGTTGTTCGATGACCAGATACACGACTCGCGGGCCTGGTTCATGCACGACAAGTTGAAGTCGAGGGAGTTGTGGGCCGGTTATTTCTTTTACCGCATGACCTATTTCGGCAATGACAATAGCCGTGATCTGTCCCCAGTCGTAGTGGCCGGTCGCATATTGGGCGTGGCGATGATTGCCGGGGCTACGGTGTATGGCATCAAGCGCCGTGGTGTATTAGGTGGTGTTGGCGGACTGGCGGCGGGCATTGGGGTGGCGACCATCGGCTACCAGGTGATCGATAAGGCCACTGGCCTAGTGGTACCGTTCTTGCCAGGCGCAGAACAACTCCTGCAACCAAGCAGCCATGTGGGTCAGATCGCGTCGGAGCAGAAGCATCAGATTGAACTGGATGACTTTGCCCGACGCATGGAACGAACCACAGCCATGTTGCGCAAGACGGGCAGCTTGTTCGAACCGGATAGTGTCGTTTAAGACGCGAAAAATAAATCATTCTGGTCGATTACCCTACAAACCTCAGTTCCAACTTCAACTGATGGCTTTGATAATCGAGCTGCACCTTCTCGCTTCCCACCCCAATCAGCCCGCAACTGTTCTCGGCTGCCCAACCAATTGGCCAGAGCAGTTGAGGGTGTTCCAACAGATGCTGATTGATCAAATGGCAGACGCTGTCGGCCTTGGGCGGCAAACCTTCAGGGCTGTGTAGCTGTTCAAGCAAAATGCGGATCGCATTGTCATCAGCGACTTCCTGCTGTCGATCTGCGAGCAGTTGCCAGATATATGGACGTCGGCTCGATAACCAATGCGCAATGTTCTGCGATGGGAGCAATATCGGAGGGGATGTTCAAGCGCTGACATATCGCGAGGAACTCGGTGACTTCAATAACCGTAGGGAATTCGAACTCTCTTGGCTGACGCTTTGTCTGGACCACCCGTTAATCAGTATTGCAAAAATGGGGGTGACCATAGATTTTTATGCCGCTTGCGCATGCAACTATCTAGCGCCTTTTGCCCTGCGGCGCTGCCTAGGCTGGGTGTTTTCCTCATGCAGAAGAAAACCCCATGACCTCGTCCCCCGATCACGCGAGTGCTTCACCCGACACCGTTAATGCCGACGACCCGGACCTTGCCGCCCAAGTACAAGCGCAGGCGATTCGCGAGCAACTGATACGGCGGATTAACGCCTACACGCACCCCAGTCGCCTGATCAATCGAATTGCGCTTGCCGACGCGCGTTGCGTCGCCGCGACACGCGCGCTGGCGCGGCTGATAGGCCGTTCGCCGAAAGTCTTGACGGTCATCCGCGCCGAGCTGCGCAAAGCCTTCGAAATGGACCCGGACCACCTCTTGTTCAGCGAGCCCAAGCCGCCCGCCGCGCCGCGCAAAGTCGAGAGCCTGACCGAGCGGGCGTTGGCGTTGCTGGTCCTGCCGACGGTGGTGATCAACGTCAATCAATTCACCGCCCTGAGTGTCAAAGACGCGCCGGAACGGCACTTGCCGTATACGCCGCTGGAAGCCCTGCGCCGCGTCGTCGCGCTGCAGCTGTTCGAGCGGCTCGCCCATGCGGTGAGCGCCTACTGGGACTGCCTGGCGCAGGGCACCTGGCTCACACGCCGGGAACGCTGGGTCGAGTTGCACACGGAGCTGTTTGCGGACCGGGCCTTTTTGGCGTGGCAACTGGACGAGCTATCGCGTGCGGGATTCGCCATGGTTCAGGCCCTGATCGATGCGCCCAGCGCCGAGGCGCGCCGACGTGCGGGCGGGGCTTGGGCTACGCTGCGCGTCGGCCAGTTGCTGTGGCCGGGGGCATCGGCGGTCGCGATCCCAGGGGCACTGCATCTGTATCGCGAGGGCGACCCCAGCGATGCGCCGCACGTGGTTTACCTGCCGGGTGGGGGCCGCAACTTCTACGAGTACCCGTCCTTCGCCGCCCTGCAGGACGGCCTGCTGGCGCTGGACCGGTCGCGGTTCCACGCGCTCTGGCAGTGCCTGCCGTTAAGTCGGCGCGATAACGTGTACCGCCCCGCTGCCTTGTCTGCGACGAGCGCCTTTATGCGCGGCCTGCCGCTGATGGCCGATGCGCTGGCGCTGGGTGCCGAGGCCTTGCTGAGTGGGCAATGGAGCAACGAGTTGGCGTGTGCGGCGAAGATGAATGACGGCTACGTGTTTTCCGAAGGGCGGCCTCGACTGCCGGATGCCGCACCGTTTCTGGCCGCGGTCGAAGGGGCGAGGCAGCAATGGGTCGGCGGCGCTCGGCTTGGCGTGATCGGCGCGCAATTACTCAAGTGGGACCGGCAACGCCGAGGCGCAGAAATCATCTTCGCCAGCACGGCCTCCGGCCTGGCCCTGCACACGGCGCAGCGTCAGGTCGCACGCTACGAAGATGCGCTGCTCGCGCTGTTGGTCCCGGCTGATCCCAGCGCGGATACCCTGGCGTACCGGGTCATTGCGTCGCTGATGAGCCAAATTGACGTGCATATCCAAGCGTTGAATACGTTGATGCAAGATGCCGGGCAACGGCTGCTGGAGTTGGCTTTTTGGGCTGAGCGTCCGGGGGGAGCGGGTACGCCCAGGCGCGTGTCGTTGTTTATGCAGGCCCAAACCGCAGCCCTGCGTTGCGAGGTGGAGTTGCAACACCGCCTCAAGCTGATCAGTACGGCGCATCGCGACCTGATGATCGAGGTGGTCGACCAACCCTTGGCCAGCCGTCGCCCGGGCAGTCTTGCCCAAGTGCTGTCGATCGCGGTGGGCTGCGCGCCGGACGCTTTCTACCCGCTCCATAACGTGTGGGTGGTGACCACGGCTGCGGCGCTAGAGCGCTCGTCGCGCCAACTGCCGGTGGTGCTTTACGCTTTCGGCGTGGAGGGCGGGATCAAGGCGTTTGCCGGGCTGGACGCGTTGACCCGCAGCCTCAAGGCAAGCCTGAACAGCCCAGACGACTCGGTGTTGTGGCGCTGCGTCGAGCACGATAAACGCGCCGACCTGCGCGCCCATGCCGCCGCGCAAACACTCGACGTGCGCTACGTTGAAATCAACGGCAAGCCCGCGCTGGCTGCGCTCAAGAAACTGCTGGGGAGCTACGACCGCTTACACCGCAGCAGCGAGGACATCACGCGGGTGTTCAGCGAAGTGACGGATGCCGACCTGAGCCGCGCGCTGCTGATGGTCGATCTGGACGCGCAGTTGAAGATCCCGCCCAATAACGCCCTGAGCCAGGCGCTGGCCAATATTGAGCTGCTGCGCACGGCGGCGTCTGAGGCGAAAACGTTGCCCGCCTGGCTCGCGCACGCACCACGGGCCCAGCGTCAACACTTCAAGCGCTTGCTGCGCTTGTACCTGGGCAACGCGTTGGCCTTCAAAAGCCGGCTGGAGCAATGCCTGCCTGATCTGAACACCTTTGCCCGGCGCGCCTTGATCGCCCGTTTGCGCGAGGACGGTTTTTTTCCGCAGTTGGATATCGACCAAGCGTTGATCGAGATGCCCGATGATGTCCACGGTGCTTTCTGTGGCTGGACCAGTGGCTGCGCCGTGGGTGATCGCCGCATCGTGCTGACCCCGACCGCGACGCGCACCTCCTTCAGCTTGCTGCAACTGGCGCTGCATAACCTGGACCCGCTGGCACCCTGGACGCAGTGGCGATTCGATCATGCGCGTTATCTGCAACCCGAGTGGAAGCAGCGCCTCAATGCCGCTTACTTGATCGGGCTGGTGTCTTCACTGGACATCGGTGGCCGCTACGATGCCCTGATCCACCAAGTTTATTATCCCCGTCGTGAAACCGACCGTGTGCTCAGCAACGGACGTATCCCTGGGTTATTGAATCGCGCCTTGCAAGCGGGCGCTGCATATCACCTGTTCGATGCGGTGCAACGGGGGCTGACGGCAACGGCACAAAGCCTGTTCAAGACGGCGATGGCGGCACGCACGCCGCAGGACCTGTCGAGCAGTCAGCCCGCGCTGCAACTGTATGTGGTCCATCTGGTCGGCCACACCCTGCAGCATGATCGCTATGTCGCAGGGATCGTCGCGGTACATGACCCGCGTACCGACCTGTGCGTGGTTTACTGGCCCGATGCGCCGCCGGCCCTGGTCCTGACCGAGTACGGCAGCTTGCAACAGGCCCATGCTGCATTGAACCGCATCGGTGCGTTAACGGATAACGTCAAGACACTGGCGCGGCAGGTCGCGCCGGGCTGGGCATTCGAGGCGCTCCCCCAGCCACCGGAGGGTGTCGATGCGCGCGCCCAGGCCGCCAAAACGCTGAAAGCCATACCGGCGTTTTTCATGATGAAGGGCATCTGGCGGGGGATCGACTTCGTGCGCTCATTCGGCATCAAGCACCTGGAACCTGCGGTGGTGCTCAAGGAGATCGAAGCCCAGACCCTTGAACAGATCGCCAGTGCTCCGCAGGACTGGCTCGCGCTTGTGGCCGTGCCCCACTGCAACGCCCAGGCATTGCTCTACCACGCCAGCGTGCAGGAGCTGCAACGCCGCACTCAAGCGGCCAGTCATTCCGGCAAGGCGTTGGAGCACTATCGGAACCAGCGCCTGAATGAGCAGGGCGATACCCGCGCACGGGCGCTGGTGGGGTTTTTTTCGCCGTTGTACGGGACGTTCAATGACTTCCATGAGCTGCTGCTGGTGTCACGGCGTTATCACCGTTTCGGCGACCCCCGGGACGCGGTCGATGTGGGTTTCATGAGCGCCTTTATGGTGATCGACGTGTTGCTGAACTTTGTCCCCGGCCCCAGGAAAGTCGGACGTGTCGGCGCAGGTGTCGCGCGGCCGGCGCTGAGGGCCGTGCTGGGGCGGCTACATCGTTTACGGATGGCGACGGATGCCGGGGTTTCCCGCGTGGCAACGCCGCCCGTGACTCGGCTCAAGGCCTTGGATCGCTTCAAAATCAACGGCGTGCCTGAGGGCGCCGTTGCGCTGAAAGGGCCGGACACGGCAGGCGTGCAGGTGAAACACGGTGAGCTCTTTGTGGCGGACGACACCCACACTTACCCCCTTTACCGACGTGGAGACGAACCGGCGTTTCGCCTGAAGAACCCGCAGGCGCCGGGGCAGGACGAACTGATTTTGCACATCCACCAGTCCAAGGAATGGTTACTCGGCGCGGATGCACCACAACCGGTCGCGGGCACCAGTTCCGGGGGGCTCAACCCATGGCGCCCACCCGTGACGCCGCCACCGGACTGGCGCCCACCGACGGTGCGCGCCGCTACGGAAAGCCGCATTTATCGCTCGTCTGCGCCGAACACCGAGTGGTTCGCCTGGCGCGCGCGCGTGCCCACGGGCCAAGTGCCTGGCTCCTCGGCGTTCGGCACGTTTCATGTGCATATGGACCCGCCGGGGTTTCCCTACGATGTCATCTATATCGGCGCCCAGTACGACCGCCCGACGGCATCGGGGGTGGGTTATTACCGGGTGCTGGCGCCGGGGGACAGTGCGCCCTGGAGCGGCCTTGCATTCATTACCAAGGATGAACCGCTGGTATCACTGGCCCGGGCGGACCTTGAGCGTTGGACAGACACTGCGCTGGAGGAACAGCCCATCCCGGTATCACGCACCCAGGCGGGCGAGTGGCAGCTCCATGCGCCGTTGTTCGACACGCCGTTGGAACGGTCTGTCGCCACGGCGTTCCCGAACCTTACTACCCATAGCCGCAGCATGGCCGTCGCCCGGCTGGTCGAACTGGCCGATACTTCTCGCTCGGCGACGGCCAGCCACCTGCTCAATGTGCGTGCAGCGCTGGACAATTGGTTGACCCCCACCGCCAACCGGCTGGGCCAGACCGATGATTTGCTGAGAATGCTGCGGCCCACCGAAAGCAGCGGCCGATCGATCTATATCGGCTTCGACGGCAAGGCACCGGGCTTCACTCGCGTCGACTTCAACGTGGCCGGCCTGGACCCGACCCTGCGCACCGGCGGCCGCGCGCGTGCGCCGCAGCGGGAGATTGCACAGCGCGCAGCCGTTAAGCGCGTGCTCGAACAGCAGGGCTTCGACGTGCAGGAACTGCAGGTCATGCGCGGCAAAAAGCCCAGCCATGAATTGCTCGTGACACATTCGCGCTGCGGTTCAAACAAACTGTACTACGTGTCGTTGCATTGGCTTGGGCGCGGCTCTGTGCCGTTGGAAAACCGCCTGACAGACCATTGGTTCAATGCCGCAATCATCAGACACCCGACCTCGCTGGCGTTGGCTGCGGTCAAGAGTGCGCTGCGGGAAAACCGCCTGGTTCGGATCGCCGCCGGCATTCAGTGGCAGGCGACGGGGTCGGTCCGCCCCAGCGTGTATTTTGTCAAAGTGACCCCGCTCTGACGTTGAGCAGCGAGACCGCGCCAGCCGCCCCGAACAGCCCGGCACTGGTGCGGTTGAACCAGCTCTGGCCGTTGCCGCTGCGCAGATAGCGTGCCGCGCCGTGGGCGCCAAGGCCGTAGGCGAGCTTGCACAACAGGTCGAGCACGGTCCAGGTGGCGATCATCACCAGCAGTTGCGGCAGAAACGGCTGTTGGCTGCTGAGGAACTGCGGCAGGAAGGCGGCGAAGAACAGAATGTCCTTGGGGTTGCTGGCGCCCAGCACAAACGCACGGCCAAACAAGGCGCGAAAACGCGGCGTGGCGACGGCCAGGGGCACCACCGCGCCGTGGGCCGGTTGGCGCGATTGCTGCCAGCTCTGCCAGGCGAGGTAAAACAGGTAGAGCGCGCCGACTATCTTCAAGGCGCTGAACAATTGTTCCGACGCGAGCAACAGCGCACCCAGGCCGAGTGCCGAGGCACTCAACAGGCAGATCGAGGCAAACACGCCGCCGAGGAACGCCGGGTACGAACGGCGCAGGCCGTAGTTCAAGCTGTTGCTGATCATCAGCAACGACAGGGGACCGGGGATCAGGATCACCACCAGCGCAGCGCCGCTGAACAGCAGCCAGGTTTCCAGGTTCATTCACAGTGCTCCTTTCATGCAAAAGCCTCACCCAAAGGTGAGGCGGTTTCTTCGGGGGGTGCCGACCTAGAGGAAGATGAATTTCGCGATAAAGATCGCGCACAGCACCCACAGGCTGACGGAAATTTCGCGGTACTTGCCGCTGCCGGCCTTGAGCGCCACGTAAGTGATAAAGCCCAGGGCGATCCCGTCGGCGACCGAGAAGGTCAGCGGCATCATGATCGCGGTGACGATCGCCGGAATGCTGTCGGTGGCGTCGTCCCAATTGATATGGGCCATGCTCGCCATCATCAGCATCGCCACATAAATCAGCGCGCCGGCGGTGGCATACGCAGGAATCATGCCCGCCAGCGGCGCGAAAAACATCGCCGCCACAAACAGCACGCCCACGGTCACGGCGGTCAGCCCGGTACGGCCGCCGGCGGCGACACCGGCGGCACTTTCCACGTAGCTGGTCACCGGCGGCACGCCGACCATGGCGCCGAACACGCTGGAGGCGCTGTCGGCCTTCAACGCGCGGGACAGGTTGTGGATCTTGCCGTCGGGGTTGACCAGCCCGGCCCGTTGCGCGACGCCCATCAGGGTGCCGGCGGTGTCGAACATGTGTACAAACAGAAAGGCGAACACCACGCTGATCATGCTCACATTGAATACACCCATCACGTCCATGGCTAACCAGGTCGGTGCCAGGCTCGGCGGGGTAGAGAGGATGCCGTTGTAGTGCACCAGCCCGAGGCCCCAGCCGGCGAGGGTCACGGCGATGATGCTGATGAGGATCGCGCCGAACACCCGGTGGTAGCTGAGGATGGCAATCAGTAGAAAGCAGATGGCCGCCAGCAACGGTGCCGGCTCGTGCAGCGAACCGAGCTTGATCAGGGTGGCCGGGCTGTCGACGATGATGCCGGCGGTTTTCAGGCCGATCACCCCGAGGAACAAGCCGACACCGGCACCCATCGCATGGCGCAGGCTCACCGGAATGCTGTTGAGCAGCCATTCGCGGATGCGCGACAGCGTCAGCACCATGAACAACACGCCGGAGATAAACACCGCGCCGAGGGCCGTCTCCCAGGTGTAGCCCATGGTCCCGACCACGGTGTAGGTGAAGAATGCGTTCAAGCCCATGCCCGGCGCCAGGCCCACCGGCCAGTTGGCGTACAGGCCCATCAGCAGGCACCCCAGCGCGGCAGCGATGCACGTGGCGACAAAGGCGGCGCCGTGATCGATACCGGCATCGGCCATGATGTTCGGGTTGACGAAGATGATGTAGGCCATGGTGATAAACGTCGTGAGGCCGGCGATCAACTCGGTTTTCACTGTGGTGCCATGCACGCGCAGTTTGAACAGGCGTTCGAGCCAGCCGCTGTCGGCGGCGGAGAGGTTCGGCGCGGCGAGGTCCAGCGGGGCTTCGGATTTGCGGCTATCCACAGCAAGTACTCCTCAAGCATTTTATTGTTATGGTCAGCGCGCAGGCGCTGTGAGGTACTGGCGGGTTTTGTTGACTGATGGGTCAGGAACTCGCACGAAGCGAATTATGCTTTTGTATACAAAAAAAGCAAATAATGTTTTCGATTGTCTGCGCAAAAAAGGATGAAAGGCTAATTCACCGCACTCAACGCCTGATTGACCGCCAGCCAGCCGTTCACCGCGGCTTCCCCCGCTTCATTGAAGGCGCGCTGCAACAACTTCACCTGTTCGCGGCGCAAGGACTGCTCGAAACGCAGACCTTCGGCGCTCAATTCCAGCAGGCGTTTGCGCTTGTCGGTCTCCGACGCGACGCTTTGCACCAGGTGCATTTCCTGTAATTGGCGCAGCGGCATGTTCAGCGCCTGCTTGCTCACGCCGAGCAATTCCAGCAGTTCCTTCACGCTCAGGCCGGGGTAGCGCGCGATAAAAAATACGATGCGCTGATGCACTCGGCTCAGGCCGCGGCGCTCCAGCATTTCGTCGGCCTTGGCGGTGAACGCCTGGTAGCCGAAGAAGAACGCTTCCATGGCGGTTTGCTGGCTGGTCTGGTTTTTAAGGTCAAGCATATTGACGTATCCACGCAAGTCGTCGTAATTTCGGTCAACCAGTTTGACGTATTTCCCACAGGCTTTGCTACCGGTGACCCTATGGCCTTCTCAGAACGTGTTACGCGCCTCAAAAGCTCCTTGATCCGTGAAATCCTCGCGGCGGCCCAGCGCCCGGAAATGATGTCGTTCGCCGGTGGGCTGCCGGCCGAAGCGATGTTGCCTGCGTTGAACTGGGACGACATGCCGGTGAACATCGGCCAATACGGCATGAGCGAAGGCGAGCCGCAGCTGCGTGAATTGCTCGCCGCCGAGGCGCGTGCATTGGGTGTGCCGTGCCAGGCCAGCCAGGTGTTGGTGGTCAGCGGTTCCCAGCAGGCCCTGGACCTGGCGGCCAAGCTGGATATCGACAAGGGCACGAACATCCTCCTGGAAGGCCCGACCTACCTGGCGGCCTTGCAGATTTTCCAACTGTTCGGCGCCGAGTGCCTCACCGTACAACTGGAAGCCGACGGCCCGGACCTGGCCGCGTTGCGCTCACGTCTCGAACGCTACCGCCCGGCGTTCATCTACCTGATCCCGACATTCCAGAACCCGTCGGCCGTGCGTTACAGCGAGGCCAAGCGCGAAGCCGTCGCGGCGCTGCTCGATGAGTTCGACGTGACCCTGATCGAAGACGAACCGTACCGCGAACTGACCTTCGACGGCGGCAGTGCGCAGCCCATCGCCGGCCGCCTGAAAAAGGCCAGTTGGATCTACACCGGCACCGTGTCGAAAACCTTGTTGCCCGGCCTGCGCGTCGGTTACCTGATCGCCAGCCCCGACCTGTTCCCGCACTTGCTCAAGCTCAAGCAGTCGGCCGACCTGCACACCAACCGCGTCGGCCAGTGGCAGGCGATGCAGTGGCTCGGCAGCGAAAAATATCAACAGCATCTGGTCGAGCTGCGCGGTTTCTATCGCGCGCGCCGGGATGCTTTTCAGGCGGCGCTCGAGCGGCATTTCGGCGAATTGGCCGACTGGCAAGTGCCCCAGGGCGGATTATTCTTCTGGTTGACCTTGAAACAGCCGCTCG
This sequence comes from Pseudomonas sp. K8, assembly GCF_014889455.1. Lineage (NCBI taxonomy): Bacteria > Pseudomonadati > Pseudomonadota > Gammaproteobacteria > Pseudomonadales > Pseudomonadaceae > Pseudomonas > Pseudomonas sp. K8. The sequence goes on along the minus strand of NZ_VJWO01000042.1, from coordinate 21,005 downwards.
ACACCCGCACCTTGTTGGCTCCTGCGCTCGATCAGAACGTCGCGTTCATGCCCGGTGAACCGTTCTTTTCCGAGCCGGACCAGCACCTTGGCTCACTGCGGCTCAATTTCAGCCATATCGACCCGTCCCGTCTGGACGAAGGTCTCAAGCGCCTGGCCGCGGTGGTCCGTCAAGCACAGCACGCGCGAGCGGCATAAGGGGAGCCCCATGTACAAGGTTTATGGCGATTACAAGTCGGGCAACTGCTACAAGGTCAAATTGATGCTCAACCTGTTGGGCATCCCGTATCAATGGGTGGATGTCGACATCCTCAAGGGCGACACCCAGACCGCCGAATTCCTGGCCAAGAACCCCAACGGCAAGATCCCGGTGCTGGAGCTCGAAGACGGCACCTGCCTGTGGGAATCCAATGCGATCCTCAACTTCCTCGCCGATGGCAGCGAGTTTCTGCCGACCGAACCGCGCTTGCGCACCCAAGTGTTGCAGTGGCAGTTCTTCGAGCAGTACAGCCACGAGCCGTACATTGCGGTGGCGCGCTTTATCCAACTGTACTTGGGGATGCCAGAGGATCGCCTCGACGAATACAAAACCACCCACAAGGGCGGTTACAAGGCGTTGAAGGTCATGGAGCGCCAACTGCAAAGCACGCCGTACCTGGTGGGCGAGCAGTATTCGATTGCGGATATTGCGCTGTATGCCTACACCCACGTGGCGCATGAGGGCGGTTTTGACTTGACGCCTTACCCGGCGCTGCAGGCATGGCTGAAGCGTGTGGCCAGCCATCCCAGACATGTGGCGATGCTCGACTGACTCACTCGGTCAATTGTGGGAGCGGGCAAGCCCCTCCCGCATTTAGCTCAGTGGTGTGTCGGATAATTTTTCATGCAGCAAGTCGAAACAGCGCTGCGCCGCCGGGCTCAGCGCCATCGCGTTGCGACTGATCAACCCGATCTCGCGGTTCACGCCGGGATGATCGATGCTGATGCGCTTCAACCCCTCCAGGCTGTCCGCCGCCGACTCCGGCAGCACACTGATCCCCAAGCCCTGACGCACCAGCGCCAACACCGTCGACATGTAGTTGGCCTCCATGCCCGCGTTCATTGTCAGGCGTGTCTCGTCAAATAACGCCTCGACGTGTTCGCGCACACTGCTGTCGCGCCCGGTCAGGATGATCGGCTGATCCGCCAGTTGCTTCAGGGTCAGCGCCGGATAGCGGGCGAGGGGATGATCCAGCGGTACGAACGCGCACAGCCGATCATTCAATACCGGCACGAACGCCAGCCCGTGGTTCAGCCGTGCGCGCACGCCGATGCCGAAGTCCACCTCGCCCGAGCGCACCTGGGCATGGATGCGATGGGCCACCAGGTCATGCAGGCGCACTTCGATCCCGCCGAAGCGTTCGCGAAACAGGCGCAGCGCGGGCGGCAGGGCGCCGGCGCACACCGAGGGCAGGGCGGCGATGGTCACCACGCCACGACGTAACGCCGCGAGGTCGCGGGAGCCGGTGACGATGTTGTCCAGGTCCAGCAGCAGCTTTTCCATCGGCCCGTGCGCTTCCTGGCCGGCGGCCGTGATGCTGACATGCCGCGGGCTGCGGTCGAGCAGGGCGACGCCGAGCCAGTCCTCGAGTTGCTGAACCTGCACGGTGAGCGCGGACGGCGACAGGTGCAGTTCGTTGGCCGCCTTGGTAAAGCTGCCGGTGCGCGCGACAGCGAGGAAGGCTTGGATGTGTTGGATAGAGTTCTTCATTTTGTTTTTCCGAACACTAGCTGGTGAATATTCCAATTTACAAAGACTAACGCGTTTCCAATACTTCAGGGAAAACAATAACCGGCCACCAAGGCCGCTCTGGAGTAACCCATGCTCGCTACCCTGGGTGTCATTACCATCCTTTGCTTGCTCGCTGCCGTCATGAGCAAACGCCTCTCGCCCCTGGTGGCGCTGATCGCCTTGCCGATCATCGCTGCGCTGCTCGGCGGGTTCGGCCTGCAAACCAGTGCCTTCATCATTACCGGGATCAAGAACGTTGCCCCGGTGGTGGGCATGTTTGTGTTCGCGATTCTGTTTTTCGGGATCATGACCGATGCCGGCATGCTTGACCCGATCATTGATCGCATCCTGCGCACGGTAGGGACGCGTCCTACACGAATTGTCGTTGGCACCGCGACCCTCGCCTTGCTGGTCCACCTGGACGGTTCCGGCGCGGTGACGTTTCTGGTGACGGTGCCGGCGATGCTGCCGCTGTATACGCGGCTGGGCATCGACAAACGCATCCTCGCCTGCGTCTGCGCGATGGCTGCCGGGGTCAACTTCCTGCCGTGGACCGGCCCGGTGCTGCGCTCGTCGGCGGCGTTGCATGTGCCGGTGGCGGATCTGTTCCAGCCGCTGATCCCGGTGCAGATCGTCGGCCTGATCTTTGTCTTCGCCTGCGCCTGGTGGCTCGGCCATCGTGAAGAAAAACGCCTTGGCCTGGGCGCCGGTTCGACGGTGGATGCCGTGCCGCAACGGGTGCTCAGCGACGACGACATCAAGCTGCGACGCCCACGGCTGTTCTGGGTCAACCTGATTCTCACCGTGCTGGTGATGGTGGTGATGATCGCCGGCTGGGTCGACCCGGTGGTGATGTTCATGCTCGGCACCGTGGTCGCGCTGTGCATCAACTACCCGAATGTCGACGCCCAGCGCGCACGCATCGACGCCCATGCCAAGACCGCCCTGACCATGGCCAGTATCCTGCTCGCCGCCGGCGTGTTCACCGGCATCATGCAAGGCACCGGCATGCTCAAGGCGATTGCCGAAGTGGCGGTGGCGCAGATTCCGGCCGGCCACGGCAAGTTGATCCCGGCAGTGGTGGGCTTTATTTCCATGCCGCTGAGCATGTTGTTCGACCCTGATTCCTACTATTTCGGCGTGATGCCGGTGATCGCCGAAGTCGGCAAGGCCCTGGGCGTCGACCCGCTGCAAGTGGCCCAGGCGTCGTTGCTGGGTGTACACACCACCGGTTTCCCGGTCAGCCCGCTGACCCCCGCGACCTTCCTGTTGGTGGGGCTGTGCAAGATCGAGCTGGCCGATCACCAGCGCTTCACGATTCCGTTTCTGTTCGCCGCGTCGGTGTTGATGACCCTGACCGCGTTGCTCCTGGGAGTATTTTGAGATGAAAACCTTGCGCATCGGTTCCGGCGCCGGCTATTCCGGCGACCGCATCGAACCTGCCGTGGAACTGGCCGAACAGGGCGACCTCGATTACCTGGTCTTCGAATGCCTGGCCGAACGCACCATCGCCTTGGCGCAACAGGCACGCATCAGCGATCCGCAGGGCGGGTATGACCCGTTGCTGAGTGAGCGCATGCGCCGGGTGCTGCCCTTTGTCGGTGAGCAGGCAGGTCGCCGGCGCTTGCGCGTGATCACCAATATGGGCGCGGCCAACCCGGTGTCGGCGGCCGTTGAAGTGCGGCGCATTGCCAATGAGCTGGGCCTGAGGCTCAAAGTCGTGGCGGTGGTGGGCGATGATGTGCTCGACGTGTTGCGCCCCGAGCAGGTGTTGGATAACGGCCAGACCCTTGGCTCGCTGGGTGCGCGGCTGATTTCCGCGAACGCCTACCTGGGCGTCGACGGCATTCTGCAGGCGTTGCGCGCCGAGGCTGATGTAGTGATCACCGGGCGCGTGGCCGACCCGTCGCTATTTCTGGCGCCGCAGATGTTTGCGTTCGGCTGGGCGGCTGACGATTGGTTGCGCCTGGGGCGTGGCACGCTGGTCGGGCATTTGCTCGAATGCGCGGGGCAGGTCAGCGGCGGCTATTTCGCCGATCCCGGGTTCAAGGACGTAGACGACCTGGCGCGCCTGGGCTTCCCCCTGGCCGAGATCGATGCCGAGGGCAACGCCGTGATCACCAAAGTGAGCGGGTCGGGCGGGCGCGTCAGCCGTGCTACGTGTACTGAACAATTGATCTACGAAGTACACGACCCGGCGGCCTATCTGACGCCGGACGTGACGGCCGACTTTTCCCAGGTGAGCTTTGTCGAGGAAAGCGTCGACCGGGTACGCGCCCAGGGTGCTGCGGGACGGGCGCGGCCGGAACGGTTGAAAGTCAGCGTGGGTTACCTGGACGGTTGGATCGGCGAGGGGCAGATGTCCTACGGCGGGCCGGGAGCCGTCGCACGCGCCCAACTGGCGCGGGAGGTGGTGCTCAAGCGCCTGGAACTGATGGGGGTGAAGATGCAGGACGTGCGCGCCGAGTTGATCGGCATGGACTCGCTGCACGGCCCGCGCAGCCGCGTCGAGCCGTGGGAAGTGCGCCTGCGCGTCGCTGCGCGTTGTGAGGAACGCAGCGAAGCGGTGCGGGTCGGCAATGAAGTGGAAACCCTCTACACCAACGGCCCGTCCGGCGGCGGCGGTGCCAGCAAGAGCGTGCGCCAGGTGGTGGCGGTGGCCTCGTTGTTGTTGCCGCGTGACGCCGTCAACCCGAGGATCGAAGCATGAAGCTGCATACCCTGGCCCATTCCCGCACCGGGGATAAGGGCGACACCTCGAACATTTCGATCATTGCCTATCGCCCTGAGGATTATCCGCTGCTCTGCGAACAGCTCACGGCCGCGCGCGTGGCGGCGTTCTTCGCCGGGCTGTTGGAACCGGGGGCGGCGCCGGTGCGACGCTATGAATTGCCCAACGTGCAGGCGCTGAACTTCGTGTTGCCGGGGATCTTGCGCGGCGGCGTGACCCGTTCGCTGGCGCTGGACGCCCATGGCAAGTGCCTGGGCTCCGCATTACTGGACATGGAAATCCCCGCTCTGTAGGAGTGAGCCAGCTCGCGAAAATCGTCAACGATAACGAGGGGAACCTGACACCCAGCGGCGTCCTCAGGTTTTTCGCGAGCAAGCTCGCTCCTACAGAGGAGAGGGCGTTTGTCAGGCGGCGGCGAAGCGCTTGTCCAGGTAATCGATGATCACCTTGGAGTCATACATCCAGGTGGTCTGGCCATTCTCTTCGATGCGCAGGCACGGCACTTTGATCTTGCCGCCTTGCTCCAGCAGGGTCTGGCGATCCTGTTCGTTGTTCTTCGCGTCCTTCAACGCTACCGGCACATTCAGGCGATGCAGGGTGCGACGGGTCTTCACGCAGAACGGGCAGGCGTGGAACTGATACAGGGTCAGCTCCTTGGCGGCCGCGTTGACCTGCGCTTGCTGCTCGGCGGGGCGCTGCTTTTTGCGTGGACGGGTAATGTAGTCGCCCGCGATGATGACGTGGCCGAGGCCCACTCGAAGTGCTTTGACGAACATGGCTGAAACCTCTTGCCCAGAACAGAGGGCCGCATCTTACTTGATTTGTGGGGGCGAAAAAAAACCGGCAATGAACGCCGGCTTTTTCCTACCCGACCGGTTATTTGATCAGGCTGAGGAATTCGCTGCGGGTCGCCGCGTTTTCGCGGAACTCACCCAGCATCACCGAGGTGATCATCGACGAATTCTGTTTCTCCACACCGCGCATCATCATGCACATGTGCTTGGCTTCGATCACCACGGCCACGCCCAGGGCGCCGGTCACTTGCATCACGGCATCGGCGATCTGGCGGCTGAGGTTTTCCTGGATCTGCAGGCGGCGCGCATACATGTCGACAATCCGCGCGACCTTCGACAGGCCCAGCACTTTGCCGCTCGGGATATACGCGACGTGGGCCTTGCCGATAAACGGCAGCAGGTGGTGTTCGCACAACGAGTACAACTCGATGTCCTTGACCAGCACCATTTCGCTGTTGTCGGAGCTGAACAAGGCACCGTTGGTGACTTCTTCCAGTGTCTGTTCATAGCCGCGGCAAAGGTACTGCATCGCCTTGGCGGCACGCTTTGGCGTGTCGAGCAGGCCCTCGCGGGTAACGTCCTCGCCGAGTTGGCCGAGGATCGCGGTGTAATTCTGTTCCAGGGACATGAAACTACCTGTGGGATTTTCGCAAAGCGCAAGGGTACGGTGGCCGACCCATCGCTGCAAGCCTGACGATGGCACGGGTTACTCGTCGCGCCCTTCCAGCATGGTGCGCTTGAGCATCACATACACCGCGCCGGCGCCACCGTGGCGGGGCTGGCAGGAGGTAAAGCCGAGTACTTGGGCATGCTGGCGCAGCCAGGTGTTGACGTGGCTCTTGATCATCGGCCGCTTGCCATCCAGGCGCACGGCCTTGCCGTGGGTGACGCGCACGCAGCGGATTTCGAACCGGGTGGCTTCGGCGAGGAAGGCCCAGAGGGTTTCCCGGGCTTTTTCCACGCTCATGCCGTGCAGGTCGAGGCTGCCTTCGAAGGGGATCTGGCCGGTCTTGAGCTTGCGTATCTGGCTTTCCTGCACGCCGTCGCGGGCCCACATCAGCTCGTCTTCGGGGCCGACGTCAATCACGAACTGGTCCGACAGACCGTCCACGGTGGTGGCGTCAGTGCGTACAGTCGCGGCCTGGCGCAGCTTGGCGATCTGCGCTCGGTCACTCTTGGGTTTGCCGGTGTCGGCGCGGTCGTGCTTGATCGGCTTGACGCCGCGCAGCTCGTTTTTGAACAGGGAAAAATCGTCGTCTTGCATGTCAGCCTCCGCGAGGGGCGGGCAGTTTACCTAAATCGCGGCGGCCGGGGCGCAGGAAACGCTATCCAAGCGCCATCAGTCGTGCTTTTTCATCAGGTGCGAGGCGATGTTCAGCGACAACGGCTGGCGCATCCGTCGCCGGCTGCGGCGCCATAACCACACGCCGAACCACAGCACCAGCAGGCCGCCCACCAACAGCATTGCCGAGCCACCGGGGCTGGCATTCAGTTCGCCCAGCGCCGGGGAATGCCCCGACAAGCCCGCGCCACCGGCGACCGCCAGCAGCACACCTATGATCGCCAGCAGCGCGGCAATGCCGGCTACCAGGCGCAGACGCCAGTTGCTCGGGCCCTTGGGGCGCAAGCGACGAGCATCAAAACCATCGGATATCTTCATTCCGACCTTTCCTCCAGGGTATCGGCCCTTCGACCGGAAGATACACAGGTTGTTCCGGCGCCAGAGGTAATTGCAGCAAATGACAGGCATTTGCAGATGAGCGGGGCCTCGAATCGGCCGCACCGCTCATTTCGGGGCAATCAGATCAGGTCTTTGGTCAGGGCGAGGGTGGCGAAGTTGTCGGCCATGATGGCCATTTCGGTTTGTTGCACATGCTCGGCACTCAGGACACCGCCCTTGTAAGGCAGGTCGCGGGTGGCGCAGGCGTCTTCCACCAGGGTGCAGCGAAAGCCCAGGTTCTTGGCGGCGCGCACGGTGGTGCTGACGCTGGAGTGGCTCATGAAGCCGCAGACGATCAGGTCCAGGGAGCCGAGGTCCTGCAGGTGTTTTTCCAGGCCGGTGCCGTGGAACGCGCTGGGCAGCAGTTTACCGATGATGGTTTCGTTGCCCATTGGCTCCAGGCCGGGAATGAATTCGCCGCGCTCGCCTTGTGGGTCAAACAGGCCGCCGACGGTGCCCAGGTGGCGCACATGCACGATCGGGCGACCGGCGTTGCGCGCCGCAGCGACCAGTTGCTTGATATTGCCCACCGCCGCATCCATGCCCGCGAGGGCGAGTGGACCGCTGAGGTACTCCTTCTGGGCGTCGATGATCACGAGGGTCGCATGGCTGAGATTGGCCGCTGCATAACCTCGACCGCTGATTTGAAACATCGTCTTTGGAACGGACATTCTGGGGGCTCCTGTGAGGGGGGCTTTTGCGCCATTGTCCACTGGCTGAGCGGTTCTGTGAATCGCTTCCATCGTAAGCTACGCCGTTGCTGGCGTGCAGCCGTGTCAAGCGGTGCGGTTGTTTGACGCAATGATGGCAAATTGGATGAAATCCGACATACGGTTGAGGCTTTTCGCACGTCGTCGCTACAGACGAAGGCTGTTAGAATCGCCAGTCGTTTTTTCCAGGAGTCTGCCCCCGTGATCACTTCCCGCCTGCGCACCTTGCGCGACCATATCCGTTGGGCTGTCAGCCGTTTCCATGGGGAAGAGCTGTTTTTCGGGCACGGTACCGACAACGCCTGGGACGACGCCCGGCAATTGGTGCTCGGCGCCTTGCATCTGCCCTGGGAAATTGCCGACAGCTACCTGGATTGCAACCTGGAAGAAGAGGAAGTTTCCCACTTGCAACGGCTGCTGCACCGTCGCATTCATGAGCGGGTGCCGACAGCCTACTTGATTGGCGAAGCCTGGTTCTGTGGCATGTCGTTTATCGTCGACGAGCGCGTGCTGATCCCGCGTTCACCGATCAGCGAACTCATCGAAAACCGCTTCGAACCCTGGCTGGCCCAGCCGCCGGCACGCATTCTCGACCTGTGTACCGGCTCCGGTTGCATCGGCATCGCCTGTGCCTACGAGTTCCAGGACGCCGAAGTGGTGTTGGGTGACGTGTCGTTCGAAGCGTTGGAAGTGGCCAATCAGAACATCGAGCGCCATGGCGTCGACGAGCGTGTGTATACCGTACAGGGCGACGGTTTTGACGGGCTGCCGGGCCAGCGCTTCGACTTGATCGTGTCGAACCCGCCGTATGTGGACGCCGAAGACTTCGCCGACATGCCGGACGAGTACCAGCACGAACCGGAACTGGGCCTGGCCTGCGGCGACGATGGCTTGAACCTGGTCCGGCGGATGCTCGCCGAAGCGGCGGACCACCTGACCGAGAAGGGCTTGTTGATCGTCGAAGTGGGTAACAGCCAAGTGCATGTCGAGGCGCTGTACCCGGAAGTCGACTTCGCCTGGCTGGAGTTCCAGCGCGGCGGGCACGGTGTGTTCATGCTCACGGCCGAGCAGTGCCGCAACCATCAGGCGGTATTCGCCGCCCGGGTTTAATCGACCGCTCTGACGTGTGGGAGGGGGCTTGCTCCCGATGAGGGCGTGTCAGTCACTGAATGCATTGACTGATGCACCGCTATCGGGAGCAAGCCCGCTCCCACATCACCGATGGGTGGCAATCCAGATCAACAACCCCGCCTGAAACACGGTAAACGCCACCAGACAGGTGATGGTGAAGCGTAGCCCGCTGTCCTCACGCTTGAACTTGGTGACCTTTTCTTCTTCCTTGCGCAGCTTCACTTCCTGCTCCGTCAGGTTCTGCTCGGCCTGTTGCAGCATTTGCGCGGCTTCGAGGATTTCCACGAACTGCACTTTCTCGGTGTTCCAGCTATCGAGCACGTCGCTGACCTTGCCGGGCTGCACGTTGCCCTTCAGATGCTGCACGTCGGCGTAGGCCACATCAAAACCCTGGATACGCAGGAAGTGATCGCGGCGCAGGCGTGTGGCTTCGTTGAGGGCGTCCTTGTTGGCCAGGTCCACCCCGTCGACGCGGTAGTGCGACCACTTCTTCTTCGCCCACGCGGCGCCCTGGGCCACCAGGAAACGGCCGATGCCACGGTTGGCCGGTTCGATTTCCAGGCTGTTGCCCGGGCCGAAATGCACACGGTGTTTAGCGTGATCGACCCAGATATCCAGGTGATTCTGCTCGCGGCGCACCCGTTGGCCCGGCAACTGGATGACCATGCGCAATAGGCTGTGATGGTGGTCGTGGCGTTCGACATAGCCAAATTGCACAAACCGCAAGGGGCGTACCCCGGTGGAGCGGTCGGTGGGCAGGGGCGCCAGGCGCAGCATTTTGAAATGTTCGGCCTGTACGTCCGCCCACGGCAGGGGCGCCGCGTCGACGACCTCGGTGTGTTCCGCCGGGGTGTCGGCGGTAGGTTCTGGTGTTGCTTCGGTGTTAGTCATGCGGCGCGATCCTGTCCTAGCCCAGCCAGTCGACAGGCTTTTTGCTGTCGACTTTCGGCTTATCGGCCGTTTTTCCCAGTACTGGAGGCAATTAGTCGGTTAACGGGGCTGAAGTCCGTCGATAAAGCCAACCAGGCAGGTTTCCAGCTCGGCGGCGAGGGGCAATCGCGGGTCGTTGTAGGACGCCAACTGTTGCTTCACCTCCTTGGGCACGATACGCATCACATGGTTCATGCCTTCGATCACCGTCAGCTCGGCATCGGGCTTGGCGTTCTTCAATTGCCGCGCATCGCCCACACCCACCTGGATATCGTTGGTGCCCTGGATGATCAGCGCGGGCATGTGCAGTCTGGCAAAGGCGGCCGAGGGGTCGGCGCGAAACAGGCTGATCAGATACGGTTGCACACTGGGTCGGAAAATCCCTTCAAGCGGGCCAGGCACATCGGTATCCACTTGGCCGGCCTTGAGGTGATCGAGGATTTCATTGCTGCGCAACTGCAGGGCCGGGGGCAGGTGACCGGCCAGTTGCTGGCGGATCACCTGGTCGACCGGGCGGGCGCTGCCCGACAGGGAAATCACCCCGGCCGGGTCGAGTTGCGGTGCCGCCAGGGCGGCCACCAGCGCGCCTTCGCTGTGGCCCAGGATGATCAGCGGGCCCATGCGCTTGTCGGCTTTGAGCAGCTTGCCCCAGGCCACGGCGTCGGCCACGTAGGCGTCGAGGGTCAGGTCGCGTTCGTCGGGCGTGGCGGCCAGGCTGGCCGCCACGCCGCGCTTGTCGTAGCGCACGCTGGCGATGTTATGCCGGGCCAGGACCCACGCCAGGCGCTTGAGACTGTCGTTGCGCGCGCCGTCGGCACTGTTGCCGTTGCGGTCGGTCGGACCGGAGCCGGCAATGATCAGCACCACCGGCACCGGTTTGTCGGACTGCGGCAGCAGCAGCGAGCCGAACAGCTCGCCGCTGCCGGTGTCGAGGCTGATGGGCCGTTGCAATACCACGGAGGACGCGGCATGGGCTACGGCAGTGAACAGGGTGAGGGTAAACAACAAAACTCGAAGCATCATCGGGCCATTATTCAGGAGGTGCCGGTTCGACCAACGTCTACCGGTAAGGTTTCGAGGATGAACTAGTCGGTTGGCCCGCGTATACTGGTGCGCTTGGTTATCACCGCTGAGTGATTACAACTGATTTCACGGAGCGCCCTGCATGTCCGGCAATACCTTCGGCAAGCTGTTCACTGTCACCACCGCGGGCGAAAGCCATGGCCCGGCGTTGGTCGCCATTGTCGACGGCTGCCCGCCCGGCCTCGAGCTGTCCCTGGAAGACCTGCAGCGTGACCTCGACCGCCGCAAGCCCGGCACCAGCCGCCACACCACCCAGCGCCAGGAACCCGATGAAGTCGAGATCCTCTCCGGTGTGTTCGAAGGCCGCACCACCGGCTGCGCCATCGGCCTGTTGATCCGCAACACCGACCAGAAGTCCAAGGACTACTCGGCGATCAAGGACCTGTTCCGCCCGGCCCACGCCGACTACACCTACCACCACAAATACGGCGAGCGCGACTACCGTGGCGGCGGCCGCAGCTCGGCCCGCGAAACCGCGATGCGCGTGGCTGCCGGTGCCATCGCCAAGAAATACCTGGCGACCCAGGGTATTGTCGTCCGTGGCTACATGAGCCAGCTGGGCCCGATCGAAATCCCGTTCAAGACCTGGGACAGCGTCGACGACAACGCCTTTTTCAGCCCGGACCCGGACAAAGTGCCGGAGCTGGAAGCCTATATGGACCAGTTGCGCCGCGACCAGGATTCGGTCGGGGCGAAAATCACCGTGGTCGCCGAGGGCGTGAAACCGGGTCTCGGCGAGCCGATCTTCGACCGTCTGGACGCTGAGCTGGCCCACGCGCTGATGAGCATCAACGCCGTTAAAGGCGTGGAAATCGGCGCCGGGTTCGCCTGCGTGTCCCAGCGCGGCACCGAGCACCGCGACGAACTGACCCCGCAGGGTTTCCTCAGCAACAATGCAGGCGGCATCCTCGGCGGTATTTCCTCCGGCCAGCCGATCGTTGCGCACCTGGCGCTCAAGGCCACGTCGAGCATCACCACCCCGGGCCGTTCGATCGATGTACACGGCAACCCGGTGGACGTGATCACCAAGGGCCGCCACGACCCGTGCGTCGGCATCCGCGCCACGCCGATCGCCGAAGCGATGATGGCGATCGTGTTGATGGACCACCTGCTGCGCAACCGTGGGCAAAACGCCGATGTGCGCGTGAGTACTCCGGTACTGGGCCAGTTGTGACGGTGTGTGGCGCGCGAGCTTGCTCGCGCCTTGCCGCAAAGCGGCCTCTTGCATGACTCCAGCACTTCCGTACTGGCGACTCTCCAGCTTCTACCTCTTCTACTTCGCCCTGCTGGGGGCCACGGCGCCGTTCCTGGCGCTGTACTTCGATCACCTGGGGTTCTCCAGCGCGCGTATCGGCGAGCTGGTGGCCATCCCCATGCTGATGCGCTGCGTGGCTCCCAATCTGTGGGGCTGGCTGGGCGACTATACCGGCCGGCGCCTGGCCATCGTGCGTGTGGGCGCACTGTGTACGCTGGTGAGTTTTGCGTTGATTTTCGTCAGCAAGACCTATGCCTGGCTGGCCCTGGTCATGGCCCTGCATGCGTTTTTCTGGCATGCGGTGCTGCCGCAGTTTGAAGTGATCACCCTGGCCCATCTGCATAAGCAGACCTCGCGCTATAGCCAGATCCGCCTGTGGGGTTCCATCGGCTTCATCCTCACGGTGGTGATCATGGGCCGCCTGTTCGACTGGCTGAGCCTGGATATCTACCCGGTGGTGGTCGTGGTGATCATGGCCGGGATCATCGGTGCCAGCCTGTGGGTGCCGAATGCGCAGCCGGCGAACCACGGCCCCCGCCTGGCCGGCGAGGGCTTCCTCAAGCAGTTGCGCAGCCCCGGTGTCCTGGCGTTTTACGCCTGCGTGGCGTTGATGCAAATGAGCCATGGCCCGTATTACACCTTTCTCACCCTGCACCTGGAACACTTGGGCTACAGCCGTGGCGTGATCGGCATGCTGTGGGCCCTCGGGGTGGTGGCGGAAGTGTTGATGTTCCTGGGCATGAGCCGCATCCTCACGCGTTTCTCGGTGCGCCGGGTGCTGCTGGCGAGCTTCCTGTTGGCGGCGCTGCGCTGGTTGTTGCTGGGCGCGTTCGCGGAATTTTTCTGGGTGCTGCTGCTGGCGCAGGTGATGCACGCGGCTACCTTCGGCAGTTTTCATGCGGCGGCGATTGCCTTTGTGCAGCGCAGCTTCGGCGCCCGCCAGCAAGGTCAGGGCCAGGCGTTATACGCGGCCTTGGCCGGCACCGGCGGCGCGCTTGGCGCGCTGTACGCCGGTTACAGCTGGAACCTGTTGGGGCCGGCCCTGACCTTCAGTATCGCCAGCGTCGCGGCCCTGGCCGCCGCCCTTATCATCGGTTTTCGATTGCACGAGCAGAACCAAGGAACCGTCCTATGAGTTATGTAGCCGTTTACCACGTCGCCACACCGGATACACCGAACAAAGTCCTGACCCACTTCGACGATATCACGTCGACCCTGGCCGAGCATGGCGTGCGATTCGAGCGCTGGCAGCCCGCCGTTATTGAAAAAGGCGCGGACGACGCCACCATGATCGCGGCGTATCAGCCACGGATCGACGCCCTCGGCTACGCCTGCGTCGAGGTGCTGCATGCTCCCGGCGACCCTGCGCAGAAGGCGGCATTGCGCGATCAGTTCCTTGCCGAGCGGCGTTACAGCGAAGATGAAGCGCGCTTTTTCATCGCCGGCCAAGGCCTGTTTGCCTTGCACATTGGTGACTATGTGTACGGCGTGCGCTGTGAGAAAAATGACCTGCTGCTGATCCCGGCCGGCATGCCCCATTGGTTTGATATGGGCGAGCACCCACATTTTGTGACGCTGCGCCTGTCCCATGCGGCAGGCGGCGGGGTGCCTGAATTCAGCGGGGACGATATCGCCGCTGGTTTCCCTGGGTTGGATGATTAGGCTTAATCGACTTGAATCTTCAACCCCGACGAGTTGGAAGTTGTTGTGGGAAGAAGCTTATTTATCTGTAAGGCCTGGCTGTTTATCGCCGGCCTTACGCTTTGACGCGCTCCATTATGTAACTCTCTCCGGTCTTAATGTTTGTATCGCCTGTCAATAGGAGGAATCCGAAAGGCGATAAGCATCAGCCAACAATAAGGAGAGAAAGCGATGAGTGATCCAGAGGCGTCAGGTGCGCCGTTGAGCGTGCCCACCGATGTCAGAAAACGCTTGGCCTTGTCCGGCAAGCCCCTGACTCCGACCGAATTGGAGATCTTGCGCTGGGCCTCCGAAGGCAAGACCATCTGGGAAATCAGCCGGATTCGTGAAACGTCCCAAGCCGCGGTGAAATTCCACCTGCGTAACATCTATGGCAAGTTGCAAGTCAGCAATCGTGTACAAGCGATGAATGAAGCCGCTCGATTGGGCCTTTCCTGAACCCATGAAAAAGGGCCGCGACGCTGGATGGCGTCGCGGCCCTTTTTTGTGTGTCTTAGGCCGAATGGTAAGTCGGCAGGGCAAAGCGGTTCTGGCTCTGCAGCATGGAAATCTGCGGCAGTTCGCTGGCTTGTTCGGCCAGGTCGCGGCGAATGGCGCTGATCACCCAGGTGAGCTGATCGGCTGTGTGCAGTTGCTGGTAGGAGATCGAGCGCTTGACCTGCTTGCCTTCGCTGTTGCGCAGGGTCAGCAGGATACCGCCGTCCGGGCGTGGCTGAGTGGTGACGTCGTATTGGGAGAATACTGATGCGAATTTATCTTGGATCAGGCTCATGTCTATCAGCTCCGTTGGCTCAAGTTGGCAAGCATGGAGTGATAGGTGCAGTGATTGTGCCATCTCACGTTTTTATATAAAGTCTTTAAAAATCAATAACTTGTAAAAATTCAGGATTTTTGATTTCGTGCAAATTGCATGAATGGCCATCATGCATCCTGCATTTTGCGCTACTCGATCCGGCCGGGCGGGCGCCTCGTCACTGATAGGGACTGCCGATGTGTCGCAAAATTCCCTGTGGGGCGGTTGCGGCTTCGGGATACAAAACATTTCAAATCCCGCGTGTACAGCCGAAGAACGGCTGGCGTATTTTCCCCTGAGCATTTGGCTTCCTGCCTACAAAAAATGCCGGAGTTTCTGGCCCCGACGAAGAATAAGAAAAAGGACGTTCCTCCATGCGCCATCCGCAAAACGACATGATTACCTGGAGCATGCTGCTGCGTAAGGTGCCCGCCATCGTCCGCGCCTTGCCACGGGTGGTCCGCGGCATGCGTGCCGCGAATGTCACCGACCCCGCGCAGCCCTGTGGCCTGGGCTGGCATTTCGAGCAAGCCACCCTGCGCAACCCTGACGGCGCGGCGTTGTTGTACGGCGACAGCGTGCTCAGTTACCGCGATGCCAACCAGCGTGCGAACCGCATCGCCCACCACCTGCAGAGCCAGGGCATCCGCAAAGGCGATGTGGTGGCGCTGTTTATTGAAAATCGCCCCGAATTGCTGCTCAACGTGCTGGCCGTGGCCAAGCTGGGCGGCATCTGCGCCATGCTCAATACCTCGCAAACCCAGGCGGCGCTGGTACACAGCCTGAATCTGGTCAACCCGGTGGCGATTGTGGTGGGGGCGGAGTTGGTGGAGGCCTACACAGCGGTGCGCGATCAAGTGGTGATCGCGGCCGATCGCACCTGGTTTGTCGCGGATCAACCCGGCAGCGCGGTGCCTGCCGGCTATGTCGACCTGATGGCGGCCAGCGCCGAGTGCGCGCTGGACAACCCGGCCAGTTCCCGGCAGATCTTTTTCAACGACCCGTGCTTCTATATCTATACCTCCGGCACCACGGGCTTGCCCAAGGCCGGCATCATGAAACATGGCCGCTGGACCAAAACCGCGGTCAGCTTCGCCAGCATCGCCCTCGACATGGGCCCCGCCGACGTCATGTATTGCACCTTGCCGCTGTACCACGCCACCGGCCTTTGCGTGTGCTGGGGCTCGGCGATCGTCGGCGAGTCGGGGTTCGCGATTCGCCGCAAATTCAGCGCCAGCCAGTTCTGGGGCGATGTGCGCAAGTTCAACGCGACCACCCTGGGTTATGTCGGTGAGCTGTGCCGTTACCTGCTCGACCAGCCGGCCAGCGCCCAGGACCGTGACCACCGGGTGATCAAGATGGTCGGCAATGGCCTGCGGCCCGGTGTATGGGCGCAGTTCAAGCAACGCTTTGGCGTCGAGCATATCTGTGAGCTGTATGCCGCGAGTGACGGCAATATCGGCTTCACCAATGTGTTGAATTTCGACAACACCATCGGCTTCTGCCTGCAGCGCTGGGCGCTGGTGGACTACGCCCACGACAACGGTGAGCCGCTGCGTGGCGCCGATGGTTTCATGCGCAAGGTGCAAACGGGCGGGGAGGGCCTGTTGCTGGCGAGGATTGACGAAAAGGCGCCGTTCGACGGTTACACCGACCCGGAAAAGAACCGCAAGGTGGTGCTGACCGACGTGTTCGAAAAGGGCGACCGCTACTTCAATACCGGCGATCTGCTGCGCAGCATCGGTTTCGGCCATGCGCAGTTTGTCGATCGCCTGGGCGACACCTATCGCTGGAAAGGCGAAAACGTTTCCACCACCGAGGTCGAGAACATCCTGCTGCAACACCCGCAGATCGCCGAAGTGGTGGCCTACGGTGTCGAGATCGAAAACACCAATGGCCGCGCCGGCATGGTCGCCATCACTCCCAGCGAATCCCTGGCCGCCCTGGATATGCGCGAGTTGCTGCAGTTCGCTCATGGCCAGTTGCCGCACTATGCGGTGCCGCTGTTCCTGCGGATCAAGATGAAGATGGAGACAACGGGCACGTTCAAATACCAGAAAGTGCGGCTCAAGGAAGAAGCGTTCGACCCGGCCAAGGCCGGCAACGACCCGGTCTACGCCTGGCTGCCCGGTTCGGATTGCTATGTGCCGGTCACCGGGCAATTGTTGGCGCAGATCCAGGGCGGACAGTTCCGCTATTGATTCTGCCTATGGTGGCTGTTGACAAAAAAACCATGACAGTGGGGAACTCCCTCGCGACACTGGGCGCCTACTCTTCAGTACCCGAAGCCGCACCAGACAAGGAGCCCCCACATGTCAGACCATGCCAAACAAATGACCGAAGACGAAGCCGCCGAATTTGCCGAGCAGGTCTTCGACGTCGCGCGCAGAGGCGATGCCGCCTTGCTTGCCGCGCTGCTGGCCAAGGGCTTGCCAGCCAACCTGCGTAACCACAATGGCGACACCTTGCTGATGCTGGCCGCCTATCAC
The DNA here is from genome assembly GCF_014889455.1 of Pseudomonas sp. K8. Classification (NCBI taxonomy): domain Bacteria; kingdom Pseudomonadati; phylum Pseudomonadota; class Gammaproteobacteria; order Pseudomonadales; family Pseudomonadaceae; genus Pseudomonas; species Pseudomonas sp. K8. The sequence continues at coordinate 3,898 of NZ_VJWO01000042.1, read as the reverse complement.
GGCCACGCCGACGCGGTCAAAGTGCTGCTGGAGTTCAAGGCCGACCCACAGATCGCCAACGACAAGCATCAACTGCCGATCGCCGGCGCGGCGTTCAAGGGCAACTTGCCCGTGGTCAAGGCGCTGATCGAAGGCGGCGCGCCGGTTGACGCGTCGTCCTCCGACGGCCGCACGGCATTGATGATGGCCGCGATGTTCAACCGCGTTGAAATGGTCGACTACCTGCTCAGCCAGGGCGCCAACCCCAAGACTGCCGACGCCCAGGGCGCCACGGCATTGGCCGCGGCACAGACCATGGGCGCGGTGGATACGGCGGCGCAGTTGCAGAAACTGGTGTAGGCTACGCGCCCTCGAAAACCCGCCCGCCACAGGACCCCTTCATGAAAAACGCCCTCGTCGAACTCATCCGTAAAATCAGCGCCGGCGTCATGGGCGACGACGAGGTGGCGCGCATCGCCGAGGAAGCGGCGCAGGCCTACGCCGACCCGGTGGCCTTTCTGGCGGCGAACCCGGACATCAACTACGACGATACTTTCCCGATTCCGCTGGGCGAGTGGGTGGTGGTCGGCAGCCTGCCGGACACGGTGCTGTTCCAGGCCGACACCTATGGCGACTTGTTTGCGCAGATCGTCGCCTCGTTCGGCCCCGGCGTGGCGTTCAACCTCAAGCCCAAGCAACTGGCCAAGACCGAAGCCCTCACCGCGCTCAATCGCATCCAGATCCAGATGAGTGCGCTCAGCCCGCAAGACGGTGGTTATGTGTTGCTGAACTTCAGCCACCCGCTGGATGACGAGATCCAGGCCGTGCTGGTGTACGGCAACGACCTGCCGCGCGTGCTGGAACTGTGCGCCGAAGTCGGCATCCACGGCGAACCGTCCCTGGAAGCCCTGCGGGTCGCGGTCCACGTCTGAAATAAAACGGAACCCCGGCCAGGGCTGGCTATCCTACAAGGGCATGCCCTCACTTAGGAGCGACACCATGGGTTCCACTTTCAACGGTCTGGTCGGGCTGATCATCCTCGCGCTGGATATCTGGGCGATCATCAATGTGTTCAAAAGCGGCGCGAGCACCGGTGCCAAGGTGTTGTGGATTCTGTTGATCCTGCTGCTGCCGGTCCTGGGCCTGATCATCTGGGCGATTGCCGGGCCGCGGGGCAACGTGCGGTTCTGAGCTCCAGCTTCACTCAAGCTGAAGCGGGCACGGAAAATGTGGGAGGGGGCTTGCCCCCGATAGCGGTGTATCAGTCGTTACAACAGTGACTGAACCACCGCTATCGGGGGCAAGCCCCCTCCCACAATGGTTTCAGCAAATGCCTTGATATTGTGTGTCGAAATATTCGCTGTACGAAATTTTCACATCTCATCCAAGACAATTCGCCGGCTTTATCTCCCTGCAACGGCTCTATCTCAAGCACCGCCAGTTGCAGGTTTGCGGCACGCGCTCAGTAATTAATGGCGTTGCCGGCAGTGATCGGGCACCATTTGCGCCATCGCGTTTACCGCCTACCCCAGCCAGCCTGGGCGAGGGCCGGACGCCACTGCACTCTTTTTCGCAACTTAAACCTCCAATGGGTCCTGAAACGACATGGCTAACCCGGACGCCCTGAATCAGCAGCGAGCTTCTAATCGCCTGCTGCAACCGACCGTCAAATCCCATCTGGCATACACGCTGCTTTGTGCACTGGTCATGATGGTGATGTTCTCCTTGCTGCGCCTGGCGCTGCTGGCCTACAACCGCGAGATGATCCTCGACACACCGGCCTCGACCTTCCTGGAAGCATTCGCCAACGGCCTGCGCCTGGACATTCGCCTGGTGGTGTACCTGACGATCCCCTTGCTGCTGTCACTGTTCAGCGTGCGGGCCATGGCCGCGCGGGGGTTCTTCCGTTTCTGGCTGACCCTTGCCTCCAGCATCGCGCTGTTCCTGGGCCTGATGGAGATGGACTTCTACCGCGAATTCCACCAGCGCCTCAACGGCCTGGTCTTCCAGTACGTGAAGGAAGACCCGAAAACCGTGATGAGCATGCTCTGGTACGGTTTCCCGGTGGTGCGCTACCTGCTCGCCTGGGCCGTCGGCACGCTGATCCTCAGCGTGGCCTTCAAGGGCGCCGACCGGGCGACGCGCCCACGCGGCCCGTTCAGCGGCGGCAGTATCGGCACCCGCCAGGTGGCGCCGTGGTATTCGCGCATCGCGGTGTTTGTGGTGTGCCTGCTGGTCGCCGTGGTCGCCGCTCGCGGCACCCTGCGCCAGGGCCCGCCGCTGCGTTGGGGTGACGTCTACACCACCGACTCGAACTTCGCCAACCAATTGGGCCTCAATGGCACGTTGTCGTTGATCGCCGCGGCCAAGTCGCGCTTCTCCGAAGAACGCACCAACATCTGGAAGGCTACCCTGGAACAACCACTGGCCACCCAGACCGTGCGCGACATGCTGGTGTTGCCGCAAGAGAAGCTGGTGGATACCGACACCGCCGCCGTGCGCCGTGATTTCACGCCACCGGCCGAGAAAACCCTGCCGATCAAGAACGTCGTGGTGATCCTGATGGAGAGCTTCGCCGGTCACTCGGTGGGCGCCCTGGGGCGTCCGGGCAATATCACGCCGTACTTCGACAAACTGTCCAAGGAAGGCCTGCTGTTCGACCGCTTCTTCTCCAACGGCACCCACACCCACCAGGGTATGTTTGCCACCATGGCATGCTTCCCGAACCTGCCGGGTTTCGAATACCTGATGCAGACCCCGGAAGGCAGCCACAAGCTGTCGGGCCTGCCGCAGCTGCTCAGTGCGCGCAAGTTTGACGACGTGTATGTCTACAACGGCGACTTCGCCTGGGACAACCAGTCGGGTTTCTTCAGCAACCAGGGCATGACCAACTTCATCGGCCGCAACGACTTTGTCGACCCGGTGTTCTCCGACCCGACCTGGGGCGTGTCCGACCAGGACATGTTCAACCGTGGCCTGGAAGAACTGAAAGCGCGTGAAGGCGGCAAGCCGTTCTACGCCCTGCTGCAAACCCTGTCCAACCACACGCCGTATGCCTTGCCGACCCCGTTGCCGGTGGAGAAAGTCACCGACCGTGGCAGCCTCAACGAGCATTTGACGGCGATGCGCTACTCCGACTGGGCCCTCGGCCAGTTCTTTGAAAAGGCCCGCAAGGAGCCGTACTTCAAGGAAACCCTGTTTGTGATCGTGGGCGACCACGGTTTCGGCAACGAGCAGCAGATCACCGAGATGGACCTGGGCCGCTTCAACGTGCCGATGCTGATGATTGCTCCGGGCATGCAAGAGAAGTTCGGCGTGCGTGACCACACCGTGGGCACCCAGATCGACATCGTGCCGACCATCATGGGCCGTCTGGGTGGCGACACTCTGCACCAGTGCTGGGGGCGTGACCTGCTCAACCTGCCGGAAGGCGACAAGGGTTTCGGCGTGATCAAGCCTTCGGGCAGCGATCAGACCGTGGCGCTGGTCACCGGCGACCGCGTGCTGGTATTGCCTAAGGAAATGCCTCCGAAGCTGTGGGAATACGAACTGGGCGCTGAGCCGACCGGTAAAGTGATCGCGGAATCGCCGGACGAGGCAGGGCTGAAACAGAAGCTCGAATCGTTCCTGCAGACCGCGACCAAAAGTTTGCTGGATAACACCGCCGGTGTTGTCGATGGCAAGCCGGACTGATTGACCGGCAATAAAAAAGAGGCCTTCATGAAGGCCTCTTTTTTTGTCCGGCGTTTATATCTTGCCGAGTAACAACAGCACCAGCAGCACCACCAGGACTACGCCGAGAATACCCGATGGACCATAACCCCAGCTACGGGAGTGTGGAAACACTGGCAAACCGCCGACCAGCAGGAGAATCAGGATGATGATTAAAATGAGGCTCATAATTGTATTTCCTTATAGG